>NZ_CP077800.1:1508611-1810334 GCF_019112525.1 Modestobacter sp. L9-4 | reverse complement strand
GACGCCGTCGGCCACCCGGCGGTGTACGAGCAGGCCTTCTACTCCCGCGACCTGGCCGGCCGCGTCGTCCTGGTCGGCGTGCCGCGGCCGGACATGGAGATCACCCTGCCGCTGCTGGAGGTCTTCGGCCGGGGCGGGTCGCTGAAGTCCTCCTGGTACGGCGACTGCCTGCCCAGCCGCGACTTCCCGATGCTGGTCGACCTATACCTGCAGGGCCGGTTCCCGCTGGAGGCGTTCGTCTCCGAGACCGTCGGCCTGGGCGACGTGGAGCAGGCCTTCGAGAAGATGCACAACGGCGAGGTGCTCCGCAGCGTGGTGGTCTTCGAGTGACCGCGACGAGGACGACGGGCGAGCGAGCATCGCAGGGAGCGCCAGCGACCGAGGAGCGGAACGAGTCCGGAGCGGAGCAATGAGCACAGCGCGCATCGAGAAGGCCGTCGTCAGCGGGGTGTTCAGCCTCGACGGGCAGGACTTCGACGTCGACAACAACGTCTGGCTGGTCGGCGACGACGACGAGGTGGTCGTCATCGACGCCCCGCACCGCGTCGAGCCGATCGTGGCGGCGATCGGTGGCCGCCGGGTGAAGGCCGTCCTGCTGACCCACGGGCACAACGACCACATCACCGCCGCGGTCGACCTGCGCGAGGCCGTGGACGCACCGATCTGGCTGCACCCGGCCGACACGATGCTGTGGCAGGTGGTCCACCCGGAGACCAGCCCGGACGGCGAGCTGGCCGACCTGCTGCGCTTCCGGGTCGCCGGCACGACGCTCACCGCGCTGCACACCCCGGGCCACTCGCCGGGCAGCACCAGCTTCCACACCGCCGACCTGGGTGCGGTCTTCACCGGCGACACCCTGTTCTCCGGCGGACCGGGTGCCACCGGCCGCTCGTTCAGCGACCACCCGACGATCCTGGCCTCGATCCGGTCGCGGCTGCTGACCCTGCACGGGGACACCGTCGTGCACACCGGGCACGGCGACGACACCTCGATCACCGCCGAGACGGCGAACATCTCCTAGCGGACGGTGTCCGTCCGACCACGGAACCGCAGGTCGGGGACGAGTTCCGGCACGCGACCGTCCTCCCCCGGGTGAGAACTCCCACCCGGGGGAGGTCCCGCGAGCCGGTACGCTCACCGGGTGCCCCGCGGTGATGGACGGCTGACGCACGACCTCGACCCCCAGGACGCCGGCCCCCAGGACGCCTGTGGCGTCTTCGGTGTCTGGGCGCCCGGCGAGGAGGTCTCGAAGCTCACGTACTTCGGCCTCTACGCCCTGCAGCACCGCGGTCAGGAGGCGGCCGGCATCGCGGTGTCCGACGGCGCCTCCGTCGTGGTCTACAAGGACCTCGGCCTGGTCAGCCAGGTCTTCGACGAGCCGACCCTGGGCAGCCTGCGCGGCCACATCGCCGTCGGGCACACCCGCTACTCCACGACCGGTGCCTCCACGTGGGAGAACGCGCAGCCCACGTTCCGCACCACCGGTGCCGGCACCGGCCTGGCGCTCTGTCACAACGGCAACCTGGTCAACACCGCCGAGCTGGCCAGCGCCGCCGCCGACGAGGGCGTGAGCGGGGCGTTCGTCGCCACCACCGACTCCGACCTGATCACCTCCCTGATCGCGGCCAAGCCCGACATGTCGGTCGAGGCGGCCGCGATGGAGGTGCTGCCCCGGCTGCGGGGCGCGTTCAGCCTCACCTTCATGGACGAGCACACG
Source organism: Modestobacter sp. L9-4 (assembly GCF_019112525.1). Taxonomy (NCBI): domain Bacteria; kingdom Bacillati; phylum Actinomycetota; class Actinomycetes; order Geodermatophilales; family Geodermatophilaceae; genus Modestobacter; species Modestobacter sp. L9-4. Next base: position 1,808,617 of record NZ_CP077800.1, on the reverse strand, counting down.
CTCTACGCCGCCCGCGACCCGCAGGGCGTGCGCCCGCTGGTGCTGGGCCGGCTCGAGCGCGGCTGGGTCGTGGCCAGCGAGACCGCGGCGCTGGACATCTGCGGTGCCTCCTACGTCCGCGAGGTCGAGCCCGGTGAGCTGATCGCCATCGACGAGGACGGCCTGCGCAGCCAGCACTTCGCCTCCGCCGACCCCAAGGGCTGCGTCTTCGAGTACGTCTACCTCGCCCGCCCGGACACCACCATCTCCGGCCGTGGGGTGCACGCCGCCCGCGTCGAGATCGGCCGCCGGCTGGCCCGCGAGCACCCGGCCGACGCCGACCTCGTCATCCCGGTCCCGGAGTCGGGCACCCCGGCCGCCGTCGGCTACGCCGAGGCCTCCGGCATCCCCTACGGCCTGGGCCTGGTCAAGAACTCCTACGTCGGGCGCACGTTCATCCAGCCCAGCCAGACCATCCGGCAGCTGGGCATCCGGCTCAAGCTCAACCCGCTGCGCGACGTCATCCGCGGCAAGCGCCTGGTCGTCGTCGACGACTCGATCGTGCGCGGGAACACCCAGCGCGCCCTGGTCCGCATGCTGCGCGAGGCCGGCGCCGTCGAGGTGCACGTGCGCATCTCCTCCCCGCCGGTGAAGTGGCCGTGCTTCTACGGCATCGACTTCGCCAGCCGGGCCGAGCTGGTCGCCAACGGCCTGGACGTCGACGGCGTGCGCGCCTCGATCAACGCCGACTCGCTGGCCTACGTCTCCGAGCAGGGCCTCATCGCCGCCACCGAGCAGCCGGCCAACCGGCTGTGCACCGCGTGCTTCACCGGCGAGTACCCGATCCCGCTGGCCGAGCCCACGGTGCTGGGCAAGCACGTCCTCGAGGGCATCGGCCGCCGTGCGCTCACCGACGAGGCGGCCGCCGTCACCGGCTGGACCGGGCGCCAGGCCGGCAGCCCCACCGTCCCCGGTGGCGCCGACGACGCCCTCAGCCGTCCCTGAACCGCAGGAGCCCAGCCACGTGAGCACGCAGCCCGAAGAGTTCACCTACGCCGCTTCCGGGGTCGACATCGACGCCGGGGAACGTGCGGTGACCCTGATGCGGTCGGCGGTGGCGCGGACGAACCGCCCCGAGGTCGTCGGTGGGCTGGGCGGCTTCGCCGGCCTCTTCCGGCTCGACGTCGCGCGGTACCGCAGCCCGCTGCTGGCCTCCTCCACCGACGGGGTCGGCACCAAGATCGCCCTCGCGCGGGCGCTGGACCGGCACGACACCGTGGGCATCGACCTGGTCGCGATGGTCGTCGACGACCTGGTGGCCTGCGGCGCCGAGCCGCTGTTCCTGCAGGACTACGTGGCCTGCGGGCGGGTGGTGCCCGAGCGGATCGCCGCGATCGTCACCGGCATCGCTGCCGGCTGCACCCTGGCCGGCGCGGCCCTCGTGGGCGGGGAGACCGCCGAGCACGGCGACCTGATGGGCGCCGACGACTACGACCTGGCCGCCACGGCCGTGGGCGTCGTCGAGGAGGACTCCGTGCTGGGCCCCGAGCGGGTCCGGGACGGCGACGTCGTGATCGCGATGGCGTCGTCGGGCTTCCACTCCAACGGCTACTCGCTGGTGCGCCGGGTCGTCGACCGCGCGGGCCTCGACCTCACCGGGACGCCGGCCGGCCTGGACCGCCCGCTCGGCGACGTCCTGCTCGAGCCCACCCGCATCTACGCCCTCGACTGCCTCGCCCTGGTCGCCGAGCTGGGCGTGGACGCCGTGCACGCCTTCGCGCACATCACCGGCGGCGGGCTGGCCGGCAACACCGTGCGGGTGGTCCCCGACGGGCTGGAGGCGGTGCTGGACCGCAGCACCTGGGCGCTGCCGGCCGCCGTCTCGCTGATGGAGTCCTCCGGCGTGCCGCGCGCGGAGTCCGAGCGGGCCTTCAACTGCGGGGTCGGCATGGTCGCCGCGGTCGCGCCCGACCAGGCCGACGCGGCGCTCGCCCTGCTGGCCGCCCGCGGGGTGCCCGCCTGGGCCGCCGGTTCGATCTCGGCGGCCGACGGCGCCGCCTCGGCCAGGCTGGTCGGCTCCTACCGCTGAGGGAGGGCCCCGTCCTCCTCACCCCTCGCAGGCCCGGGGCGAGCCTCCGGACGGGGCCTGGGCCGGCCTGGTCGGCTGCCGGGCGCGACGGGGAGCCCCGGCACCAGTGGTGCCGGGGCTCCCCGTGCCGTCCGGGTCCGCCGGACGTCGCGCACGCGAGAACACCGCTGCACCCCGGAGGGGCAGCGGTGTCGCGGTGGTACGTGTGCCGACCGTCAGGTCAACGACTGGTGGCAGCCCAGTCGTCGTCCTCGTCGTCCCCCAGCCAGGTCTCGGCCTGGGGCTCGTCCTCGTCGTCGTCGTCCTTCGGCGCACGGGTCGGGAACGACGACGGCTGTCCAGCGAGCTCGCGCTGGAGTGCCGTCAGATCGGTGTTGGGTGAGCTGTACTTGAGCTCACGGGCCACGCGTGTCTGCTTGGCCTTCGCTCGGCCGCGCCCCATGGCTCGACCCCCTCGTGACGGAGTGCGGATCGTCGTCCAGCACTGGGCTGGACGGCCCGTGTGGCGACCCCGACTGAGTGACTATGTCCTGGAGGCAGCTTACGACACGGATCGGTCACGGGCACGCATCCCTCCCCCCGGCCCCCTCCTCAGGAGGTGATAGGTGACCGTCGTCTCATAATCTCGCCAGCTCAAGACGGCTCGCTCAGCTGCCGATCCTCGTCTTGGTCTCGCGCGGTGAGACCTGACTTGAAGCCGTGAGGAGCATCCGATGAGCGAGTCTGCAGCGTCCGATTCGACCTCTTTCCGCGTCTCGAGCGCGCGCGAGAGCCTCGTCGTGTCCTCAGAGTTCGAGGGTGCCAACGCAGCTCGTGCGGCAGCTGTTGCCACCTGGGCGATCGGTAGCCGTGAGACGGTCGCCCGGCTACGCGAACCGCTGATCGAGCTCGGCTTCTCCGAGAGGATGCTCGAAAGGCAGGCTTCAGCACGGGACGTCTCGGTGGAGGAACTGGAGCGGTCAAGACTCGGTCGGGACCTAGACGAAGCCCGAGTGCAGCGCTGGGAGCAGTTGGCGACCTCTGCGCAGCTGCGCGATGCGGTGCTCTACCTGATCGAACTGCTACGTAGTCCTCTTGAGCGTGAGTCGGCCACAGCTGCCGCTGCACTGTGGCGGATTCTCAATGAGGACGCCCGCTTTGCTGCGCCAAGGCTCATCGGCGGGCTGACGGGGGTGTTCCATCCAGTGTCGCCCGACGACGCTAGTGAGCTGGTCGACTGGTCGGACGTTCAGTGGGCCGACCATTGCGCGTCGTGGGGCACAGCGCTCGACCTCTGGTGGGTCCAAATGCTGGTCGAGGAGCGGCTGCATCTCGGTCTCCGCTCCTCAGACAAGCTGACTCAGCAAATAGCCATGGCCGCCTTCCTGTCGAGGGACCCTGGCTCCCCGCCGCCGACCTCTTCGCAGTCGAATCGTGAACCGGGTCACGCGCAGATGTCGACGATCGTCCATGGAACGTGGGGATGGGTGGGTGACTGGTGGCAGGCAGGTGGGGACTTCTTCGACTACATGAAGGCACGGCACCGACCGGACCTCTATGACCAGGGCATGGAGTTCGGGTGGGATGGCTTCTGTCGAGCGAGCCACCGCGCGAAAGCTTCAACCCGGTTCGCGCGTTGGGCGACGACTGCCGCCCCCGGCGGACTGCGGACCGTCTTCGCCCACAGCTACGGCGGTGAGGTGGTGGCGCGCGCGGTCAACGCAGCGCAACCGGTTGAGGAGTTGGTCCTGTTAAGCGTGCCGGTGACTCCAAGCGTCGCTGCGGTCTGCACCCGCACCCGTGTCGTGGACATCCGGCTCTCCTTCGACATCGTGCTAGGGCTGACCGGGTACGGGCAACGCTTGGCGACTCACGAGAACGTCACCGAGGTGATTCTCAGCGGCTGGAACTGGCAGCACGGTGCCAGCCACGACGACGCGACCTGGCAGCACCAGGGAGTCGCGATGCAGGCCGGGCTTTAAGCCGGCGAGGCCGTCAGCGGGGCAGGCGGATGGTGGCCAGCCGGCCCACGGAGGTCATCCGTTCCTCGGCCAGCCGGTCGGCCGCCACCGCGGGGGAGACGCCCTCGGCCTCGGCGGTGGTGAACACCCGCAGGGCGACGTCGTAGATCGTCGTCGTCCGCGCCTCGGCCCGGGCGAAGGAGAACCCGTGCCGCTCGTCCTCGACCTGGATCACGCCGCCGGCGTTGACCAGGTAGTCCGGGGCGTAGAGGACGCCCCGGGCCCGCAGCAGCTCCGCGGTGCCGGCGTGCGGCAGCTGGTTGTTCGCGCCGCCGCAGACGATCTGGGCGGGCAGGACGGCGACGGTCTCGTCGTCCAGGGCGCCGCCGAGCGCGCAGGGGGCGTAGACGTCGTGCGGGGTGCGCACCAGCGCCGCGGTGTCGGCCACGGCGGTCACGCCGGGGTGGCGGGCCAGCACGCGGTCGACGGCGGCCCGGTCGACGTCGGTGACCACCGCGGACGCGCCGTCGCCCACGACGAGGTCGACCAGGTGCGAGCCGACCTTGCCCACCCCGGCGACCGCGACGGTGCGCCCGGCCAGCGACGGGGAGCCCCAGCGGTGCTGGGCGGCGGCGCGCATGCCCTGGAAGACGCCGAAGGCGGTGAGCACCGAGGAGTCGCCGCACCCGCCGAAGGCCTCCGACCGGCCGTGCGCGAAGCGGGTCTCCCGGGCCACGACGTCCAGGTCGGCGTTGTAGGTGCCCACGTCGCAGGCGGTGAGGTACCGCCCGCCGAGGCTCTCCACGAACCGGCCGTAGGCGCGCAGCAGCGCCTCGGTCTTGTCGGTCCGCGGGTCGCCGATGATGACGCCCTTGCCGCCGCCCAGGTCGAGCCCGGCGAGGCTGTTCTTGTAGGCCATCGCCCTCGACAGCGCCAGCGCGTCGGTCACCGCCGCCTCCTCGGAGGCGTAGGGGAAGAAGCGGGTGCCGCCGAGTGCGGGACCGAGCGCGGTCGAGTACACCGCGATCACCGCGCGCAACCCCGACTGCGGGTCGGAGCAGAAGACGACCTGTTCGTGCCCTGAGCCCATCACGTCCACGAGCTGAGCGTAGGTGGCCGCCGGCGAGGCTCGGTCGGCCCGGCGGGAGCCACCCGGTCGGGTGTCGGTGAGGCCACGAGGAGGTCCCGTCGGCAGGTCCGTGGGACGATCGCGCGGCGCGCCCGGCATGATCAGGGGCCGACGACAGGCACCGGGGGACCCCTGGTGCCCGCGCACTCCCCGTCGGGGTCCCGGTCGAGGACCGCCGGGGGAGGAGACCAGCGGGGCAGCGCTGCGCCGCCACACAGGAGGACAGGCACATCATGGCTCGACGCAAGCGGCTGCTCGCACTCGCTCTGGCAGCACCCCTGGTGCTCCTGGGCTGCTCCACGGAGAACTCCGGCGGCGAGGGCGAGACCACCGCAGCCGCCCCGAGCGGCGGCGGGGGCACCGCGGACGGCGACCTGCAGTTCGCCGTCGTCACCCACGGCTCGGCCGGTGACGCCTTCTGGGACGTCGTGCAGAAGGGCGCCAAGGCGGCCGGTGACGACCTCGGCGTCGGCGTCGACTACCAGAGCGACGGCGACCCGCAGCGGCAGTCCCAGCTCATCGAGGCCGCGGTGAACCAGGGCGTCGACGGCATCGTGGTGTCCATGGCCAACCCCGACGCGCTGCAGGACTCCCTGGCCGCGGCGCGGGCGGCGAAGATCCCCGTGGTGACCATCAACTCCGGCGCCGACCGGTCCGCCGAGTTCGGCGCCATCGGGCACGTCGGGCAGGACGAGACGATCGCCGGCCAGGGCGCCGGGCAGCGGCTGGCCCGCGACGGCCGCAAGAACGTCCTCTGCGTCGTCCACGAGGCGGGCAACATCGGCCTCGAGCAGCGCTGCGCCGGTGCCTCGCAGGGCCTGGGCGCCGACGTCCGGCTGCTGCAGGTCGACATCAACGACCTGCAGGGCGCGCAGGCCACGATCACCTCGCAGCTGCAGGCCGACCCCTCGGTCGACGCGGTCCTGACGCTGAACTCCGCCGTGGCCCCGATCGCCGCGGCCGCCGCCTCCGACGCCGGTTCCCAGGCCGAGATCGCCACCTTCGACCTCAACGGCGACGTCATCGCCGCGATCAAGGCCGGCACGGTAGCCTTCGCGGTCGACCAGCAGCAGTACGAGCAGGGCTACCTGCCGATCGTGATGCTCAAGCTCTACGCGCAGAACCTCAACACCGTGGGCGGTGGCCAGCCGGTGCTGACCGGCCCGGGCATCGTCGACTCGAGCAACGTCGAGGCGATCGGCGACCTGGCCTCGGCGGGCACCCGCTGAGCGCCACCCGCGAGGCGCCGGTCGGCCGGCGGGCGCGCGCCGACGAGCGGGTCGCCGCCGTCGGCCTGTGGCGCCGGTTGCTGGTCAAGCCCGAGCTGGGGTCGCTGATCGGCGCCGTCGTCATCCTGGCGTTCTTCTCCGCCCAGAGCTCGGTCTTCCGGTCGCTGAGCGGGATCGCCAACTGGCTGGACGTCGCCTCGACGCTGGGCATCATGGCGGTCGCGGTGGCGCTGCTGATGATCGGCGGGCACTTCGACCTGTCCGCGGGCGTGCTGACCGGCACCACCGCGCTCACCGTCGGCATCGTCGCCGTCCGGTTCGACCAGAACATCTGGGTGGCCATCGCCGCGGCCGGTGTGCTGGCGCTGGCCATCGGCGCCCTCAACGGCTGGCTGGTCACCCGCACCGGCCTGCCCAGCTTCATCATCACGCTGGCCACCTTCCTCATGCTGCAGGGCCTGAACCTGGGGCTGACCAAGCTGTTCACCGGCACGGTGCAGGTGCGCGGCATCGCCGAGGCCCCGGGCTACCACTCCGCCGAGCTGGTGCTGGCCTCGACGTTCAGCGTCTTCGGCCAGCAGTTCCGCATCGCGATCGTGTGGTGGCTGCTGGCCACCGCCGTGGCGACCTGGGTCCTGCTGCGCACCCGGTTCGGCAACTGGGTGTTCGCCACGGGCGGTGACGAGGTGGCCAGCCGCAACGTCGGTGTCCCGGCCGCCCGCACCACGATCCGGCTGTTCATGACGACCGCGGCCGCGGCGTGGCTGGTCGGCTCCATCACCGCCGTCCGGCTCACCTCGGTGCAGGCCAACACCGGCACCGGGCAGGAGCTGATCTACATCGTCGCGGCGGTCATCGGCGGGTGCCTGCTCACCGGTGGCTTCGGCTCGGCCATCGGGGCGGCGCTGGGCGCGCTGGTGTTCGGCATGACCCAGCAGGGCATCGTCTACCTGCGCTGGGACGCCGACTGGTTCTACTTCTTCCTGGGCGCGATGCTGCTGCTGGCCGTGCTGAGCAACCGCGCGGTGCGCCGCTACGCCGAGGCGGCCCGCCGATGAGCACCGCCTCGGGCGCTGTGAGCGCCCCGCTGCTGGAGCTGCGCGACATCGGCAAGGACTTCGGCTCGGTCATCGCCCTGGACGGCATCTCGACCACCGTGCGGGCCGGTGAGGTCACCTGCGTGCTCGGCGACAACGGCGCCGGCAAGTCCACGCTGATCAAGGTGCTGTCGGGGGTTCACCGGCCGACCCGTGGTGAGCTGCTGCTCGACGGTGCCCCGGTGCGCTTCGGCGCCCCGCGGGAGGCGCTGGACGCCGGGATCGCCACGGTCTACCAGGACCTGGCGATGATCCCGCTGATGGCGATCTGGCGGAACTTCTTCCTCGGCTCGGAGCCCACGACCGGCTGGGGCCCGTTCCGCCGGTTCGACAAGGCGACGGCCAAGGAGGTCACCCGCCGCGAGCTGGCCGCGATGGGCATCGACATCCGCGACCCCGAGCAGCCGGTGGGCACCCTGTCCGGTGGTGAGCGCCAGTCGGTGGCCATCGCGCGCGCGGTGCACTTCGGCGCACGGGTGCTCATCCTCGACGAGCCGACGTCGGCGCTGGGGGTCAAGCAGGCCGGGGTGGTGCTGCGCTACATCGCCCAGGCCCGCGACCAGGGGCTGGGTGTCGTCTTCATCACCCACAACCCGTACCACGCGCACCCGGTGGGCGACCGCTTCCTGCTGCTGGACCGTGGCCGCAGCCTGGGCGACTTCGCGAAGGGCGAGGTCAGCCGGGAGGAGCTCACCACCATGATGGCCGGTGGCGACGAGCTGACGCGGCTGGCCGAGGAACTGGGGCGCGACAGCGGGATCTGACTGCGCAGAGTCATGTGACGACTGCGCCGCGTGTTGCCTTGGGGACGGATGGGGTCGGTGCGACCCTCGCAGGAGTCCATCCGCACGACCTCCCCCTCCCCAGGAGCGACCATGCCGCGGCCCGTGCTGCGCTCGTCCCCCGTGCCCTCGCGCCCGGCCCGCCGCCGGTCCTCGAGGGTGTCCCGGGCGTTGCGCTCCGGCCTGGTCGCCGCGGTCCTCGCGACCGCCGTGCTGGGTGCCGGTGGGGGCACCGCGCTGGCCGACCCGGTCAACCCCAGCGACGAGCAGCTGGACGGCGCGGCCGCCGCGCAGGCCGCCGCCACCGCCGAGGTCGCCCGGATCACCGGGCTGGTGGCCGAGGCGCAGACCCGGCTGGAGCAGGTCCAGGTGCAGGCCGAGGCCGCGGGCACCGCCTACCTGGCGGCCGAGGAGGCCCGGCAGCTGGCCGACGCCGCGGCCGAGCAGACCGCCCGTGACCTGCAGGCGGCCGCCGACGCCGTCACCGCGGCGCAGGCCCGGATCGCCGACTTCTCCCGGGACACCTACAAGAACGGCTCCGAGCTCACCAGCGAGATGGCGCTGCTCGACGTCGACGGGCCCGCCGAGCTGATCGAGAAGGCCGCGATGCTCGACTACGTCGGCGACCACCAGGTCGACGTCCTGGGCCTGATGGAGGACGCGCGCGTGCAGCAGGCCGCCGCCGACGCCGCCGCCCGCGACGCCCGGGACGCCAAGGCGGCGGCCGAGACAGCTGCCGAGGCCGCGAAGGTGGCCGCCGACCAGCAGCTGGCCGCCCAGCAGACCGCGCTGGAGGAGGCGGCGGCGCAGGAGCAGCAGCTGCAGCAGCAGCTGCAGGACGCGCAGGTCCGGCTGCTGGAGCTGCAGGGGGCGCGCAACGCCTACGAGACGTGGCAGGCGCAGAAGGCCGCCGAGGAGGCGGCCCGCCGTGAGGAGGAGGCCCGCGCCCGCGCGCAGGCCGAGGAGGACGACCGGCGCGCGCGGGCGGCCGCCGCCGCGGAGGTGTCGACGTCGGAGGCCGACGTCGACACCGGCGACCAGGACGCCGGCGGGTCGGGCTACGTGCGGCCGGCGGTCGGCCGCACCAGCAGCTGCTTCGGCGCCCGCTGGGGCGTCACCCACTACGGCGTGGACATCGCCGCCCCCATCGGCACGCCGATCTACGCGGCGACCGCCGGCGTCGTGCAGCGGGCCGGGCCGGCCACCGGCTTCGGGCTGGCCGTCTACGTCCGGGGGGACGACGGCGCGGTGACCGTCTACGGCCACGTGAACCGCTACTCCGTCGCCGACGGGCAGCGGGTGCGGGCCGGCGAGCGGATCGCCGAGGTGGGCAACCGCGGTCAGTCGACCGGACCGCACCTGCACTTCGAGGTGCACCCCAACGGCCTGATGTACGGCGGCCAGGTCGACCCGGTGCCGTGGCTGCGCGCCCGCGGGGTCACCGTCCGCGGCTGCTGAGCGGCCCCGGGCGCCCCGTGGGGCGCCCGGGGAGCGGTGTCAGGCCCCGCAGTTGTCCTTGGTCCACGCGTCGAGCCGGGTCTGCGCGTCGCCGGTCTCGCCCTGCAGCCGGGCGGCCTCCTGCTGCACGGACGTCTGGCCCTCGGGCGTGCTCAGGTCGGCGCCGTTGACGGCGTCGCGCAGGCCGGTGAACAGCGTCTTGGCGGTCTCCCAGTCGGCGCTGATGTCGGCGGGCGCCTGCACCGCGCTCAGGTCCTCGACGGCCTTGTCCAGGGCGGGGCCGACCGCCGCGGGGTCGCTGGTGTCCAGGCTGGTGCTCACCTGGGTCAGCACCTGCTCGGCCTGGCTGCAGAAGGCCTTCACCTCGGGGTCGTCGGACCCGCCGGAGGAGCCGGCGTCGGTGGACGCGGCGCTCGAGGAGGCCGCACCGGTGCTCGGGGCGGAGCCCGAGGTCGGGGCGGAGCTGGAGGCGAGGGCGGAGCTGGAGGTGGGGGCGGCGGAGGCCGCGGCGTCGGCGGCGTCGTCCCCCGATCCGCCGCAGGCGGTCAGCAGGACGACGGCGGCCGCGGCGGAGAGGCCGGCCTTGAGCAGGGTCGCGGGTGCACGCATGACGTCGACGCTAGTGGCGGGCAGCGCGCGGCCGCCGTCCGGACGGCGATAGCGTGGGCGCCCGTGAGCGCGCCGGTGGACCCGCGGAGCACCTGGGGCCTGCCCGCACCGGGGGCGATGGCGCCGGTGGCGGACCCGGAACCGCTGGTCACGCGGGTGCTGGCGCCCAACGCCTCGCCGATGACCCTGGACGGCACCAACACCCACCTGGTCGGCGAGCCGGGGTCGGGACAGGCCGTGGTGGTCGACCCCGGCCCGGACGACCCGGCGCACCTGGCCGCGGTCGAGGCCGCGCTCGCCGCGCGCGGTGCCCGCGTGGTGGCCGTCCTGGTCACCCACCACCACGGTGACCACGCCGCGGCGGCCCGGCCGTGGGGGCGGCGCTTCCGCGTGCCGGTCGCGGCGGCCTCGCCCGCGGTCACCGGGCCCGGCGGCCGGCTGCTCCACGGCGGTGAGCGGCTGCACCTGGCCGGGACGACGCTGGACGTCGTCCCGGCACCCGGGCACACCGCCGACTCCCTGGCCTTCCGGCTGGCCTCGGGCGCGGTGCTGGTCGGTGACTCGGTGCTCGGCCGCGGCACGTCGGTGGTCAGCCACCCCGAGGGCGACCTGCTGGCGCACCTGGAGTCGTTGCGCCGGGTGCACGACCTGGGCCCGTCGGCGCTCTACTGCGGGCACGGGCCCGAGCTGACCGTCGACCCCTCGGCGGTGCTGCGCTTCCTGCTCGAGCACCGGGCGTACCGGGCGCGGCAGCTGCTGGAGCTGCTGGCCGACGGGCCGCGCACGGTGCCGGAGCTGGTGGCGGCCGTCTACCCCGACGTCGCGGCCGCGGTGCTGCCGGCGGCGGCGCAGTCGACCCGGGCCACGCTGGTGTCGCTGGCCGCCGGGGACCGGGTGCGGGTGGCCGGCGACCGGGCGGAGCTGTGCTGAGCCGGGTTCACCCGCGCGCGGCGTCGGCGACGGCGAGGGAGCGGTCCAGGTAGACGGCGTTGCCCGACAGCAGGGTGTGCAGCTGGCTGAGCAGCCGGTGCAGCACCGCCGCCGGGTCGGTCTCCTCCGGGGTCGCCCCGGGCGCCTGGGCGGCCATGTCGGCCAGCCCGGCCGCCGCGTCGAACAGCGTGGGCCACAGGTGCGCCCACTGCCAGGCCTCGTAGGTGTCCGGGCGCACCCGGGCCAGCGGCGGGCGGCCGAGCAGGCCGATGCCGTCGACGCCGGGGGCGTCGGGCTGCGCGCCCAGCCCCAGCAGCAGCGACTGGACGCGGTGGGTGCGGGCGAACTGCTCGGCCGCCGGGGTGCCCGGGGCGACCTCGGCGACCAGCCCGCGGGCGACCAGGCCGTCGAGCCGGCGGTCGAGGTCGGGGACGCCGGCCTCCAGGGCGATCGAGCGGCACACCGAGCGGGTCCACGGGGTGCCGTGCACCCGGTCGGGCAGCCCGTGCGCCAGCGCCCAGACGTCGGCGGTGGCCCGGTCGTGCAGCAGCGGGCTGTCCCAGCCCAGCCGCACGACCCAGTAGCTGGGCGGCGCACCGGGGGAGGGGTGGAAGGGCCCCATCGGGTGGCCCAGGGGGAACACCAGCGGCTCGGTCATCACCCCACCGCCCAGGTGTCGAGGCAGACGGCGTTGGGGGTGAGCAGTCGGTGCAGGTCGCCCAGCAGCGAGGTCAGCAGGCCCTCGGGGTCGGTGGACTGGGTGTCGGCGATGCCCACCCGTGCGGCGGTGGCGGCCGCGCCCTCGCAGGCCCGCCAGAGGCTGGTCTCCATGTGTGCCCACTCGAACAGGTCGTAGGCGGCCGCGGACAGCACGGCCAGCGGCCGCCCGGGCAGGCCCACCGAGTAGGCGTCCGGGGCGGCGGCGCTGTTGCCCAGGCCGATCACCAGCGGCACCATCCGCACCCGCAGCGCGAGCTCGCGGGCCGAGGGGGTGCCGGGGGCGGCGAGTGCGACCAGGCCGTCGGCCTCGAGCCGGGCCAGCCGTTCGTCGAACCCGGTCAGCCCCACCGCGGCGGCCTGCTCGGCCAGGGCGGCCGGCGTCCAGGGCCGGGGCACGTGGTCGGCCGGGCCGTGGGCCATCGCCCAGACGCCGAACTCGGCGGCGGTCAGGCTGTGCAGGTCGGCGCCCACCCGGACGTCGAACTGGTCGACGACCGCGCGCACGCCGATGAGCTGGCCGATCGGGTAGACCTGCAGCGCAGGCGCGTCGCTGGTCATCGCGGCGAGCGTAGCGGGGCCTCCCGCCGGGGTCAGCGGACGACGCGGCCGTGGGTGCCGGTGACCTGCAGCGGGGACCACGCGTCCGGGTGCGGCTGCCCGGCGTCGGCCACCCAGGGCGTCGTCCGGGCGCCGGGGGTGTGCGCCCGGGTCGCCGGCCGGGCGGACAGGTGCACGATCAGGGTGAGCAGCACGAGCAGCCCTCCGAGCACGCCGGCGATGACCAAGAGCGTCGAGAGCATGATCCAGAAGCTAGTGGTGGGGACCGGTCCGCGTCGGCGGCCACGCAGGGCAGATGTCCACGTAGCTGAGGGGCCAACTGCGGCCAGTTGCGCCACTTGACGGCGGTCGACATGGCGACTCCCGGCGCCGGTCAGGGCTGCTCGGGATCGACCAGGTCGGCCAGCACCCGGGCCAGCAGGTCGCCGGGGACGGCGTCGGGGTCCGGCAGCGACTCCACGGCCAGCCCGTGGGTGAGGGCGACGAGCACGACGGTCAGCGACCCGGCGTCCCACCCGGTGCGCACCGGGTGCTCGGCCAGGAAGCGCTCGACCACCCCGGAGATGCGGGCGCGCAGCTCGCGGCGGGAGGCGACGAAGGCGGTGCGCACTCCCGGGTCGCGCACCGCGCGCTGCCAGAACTCCAGGAAGAGCAGCTGCCAGGCCGCCTCCTGGGCCGACAGCTCGGCACCCACCGCGGCCAGGGCGCCGGGCAGGTCGGTGGTGCGGGCGAGGGCGGCCTCGACGGCGTCGACCCGGCGGGCGCCCTGGTCGGCCATCAGCGCCAGGAAGAGCTCGTCCTTGCTGGCGAAGTTGGAGTAGACCGCGCCCTTGGTGAAGCCCGCGGCGGCCGCGACCTGGTCGAGGCTGGCCGCGGCGAAGCCCCGTCCGGCGAAGACGCCGGCGGCGGCGCGGAGCACGCGCGCCCGCACCTCGTCCTTGCCCGGGCGGGGTGTGCGCGAGGTCGCACCGGTGGGGCTGGCGTCATCCACGCACCTGAGGATACTCGGCGGTATCGGATACCGGTCAGTATCGAGGAGGGCCTGATGGCCACGACGACACACGGGCAGCACGAGGCACCCCACCGCGAGCTGCTGCCCGGGGTCACCCGCCGGTCGGTGGTCCTGGTGGTCGGCGTCCTGCTGCTGCAGCTGGGCTTCGTGCTCAGCTACGTCGGGGCCTTCCACGCCCCCACGCCACGGCAGGTGCCGCTGGCCGTGGTCGCCCCCGCCGGCGCGCCGGCCGGCACGGCCGAGCAGGTGGCCGGGCAGCTGGGCGCCCTGCCCGGTGACCCGCTCGACACCCGGGTGGCCGCGACCGAGGACGACGCCCGCCGGCTGCTCACCGACCGCGAGGTCGACGGGGTGCTGCTGGTCGGCCCGGCCACCTCCGACACCCTGCTGGTGGCGGGTGCGGAGGGCGGCGCGGTGAGCACCGCGCTGAGCCAGGTGCTCGGCCAGGTGGAGGCCGCCCAGCAGCGCACCGTGACCACCCAGGACGCCGTCCCGGCCGGGGACTCCGACGCCCGCGGGCTGTCGGCGTTCTACCTCGCCGTCGGCTGGGTCGTCGGCGGCTACCTGGTCGCCTCGATCATCGGGGTCAGCGCCGGCTCCCGGCCGCTCACCCGGGCCCGGGGTGCGGTGCGGCTGGGCAGCCTGGCCGTCTACGCCGTCGTCTCCGGGGTCGGGGGCGCGTTGATCACCGGCCCGGTGCTCGGTGTGTTCGACGGCCACCTGCTGGCGCTGTCGGCCGTCGGCGCGCTGGTGGTGTTCGCCGTCGGCGCGTTCACGATGGCGCTGCAGGTCTGGACCGGGCTCGTGGGCATCGGCCTGGCCATCCTGCTGTTCGTGGTGCTGGGCAACCCCAGCGCCGGCGGCGCCTACCCCGCCCCGCTGCTGCCGCCGTTCTGGTCGGCCATCGGCCCGTGGCTGCCGCCGGGCGCGGGCACCGACGCCGTCCGCGGGATCGTCTATTTCGGCGGCGCCGGGGCGGGCCGGGCCTGCCTGGTGCTCGCGGCCTACGCCGTCGTCGGCCTGCTGGCCACCATGGCCGGGGCCGGCCGGGTGCCCGCCGCCGTCGAGCCGGTCCCGGCCTGACCACCCGACGGCCACCCGGACGGGTGGTCGTCGGTTCCCACCCGGTTCGGTTCCGGATGCACGGGGTAGGGGCGGTCGGTGGGGCACAACTCAGTGCCCTGCCCGTCGAGGAGCACCGCCTCTGCCGTCGCAGTGCTCGACCGCAGGAGGCGTACCACCGCGTGAGCGCAGTGCACGAGGAGCGCAGGCCCGTCCGGGTCGCGACCGTCCCGTTCTCGACGCCCTACCTGGACGCCGTGCTGCCCGCCGACGTCGTCCGGGTCGGCCCGGCCGACGTGCCGAGCCCCTGGCTGGACCCCGACCACCTGCTCGCCCACGCCGCCGACGTCGACGTCCTGCACCTGCACGGCGGGTACGACCACCTCACGGTGCCCGAGATGGAGGCCTGGACGGCGGCGGTGCGGCGCAGCGACGTCCCGCTGGTGGTCACCGTGCACGACCTCGTCCCGCGCGAGAGCGCCGAGGGCACCCTCATGCCGGCCCGGCACCGCAACCACCTGCGGGCGCTGCTGGCCACCGCCGAGGTCGTGCTCACCCTGACCCCGGGGGCGGCCGACGAGATCGCCGACCGGTTCGGGCGGACGGCCATCGTCGTCGCCCACCCCTCGCTCGCCGCGCCGACGCCCGGCATCGGCCGGGAGACCCGGCTGGTCGGTCTGCACCTGGGCCGGCTCGGCCCGCAGGTGCACGACCCGCTGGAGCTGGTCCGCGCGACGCTGTCCGGCGCGGTCTCCGGTGGCGGCCGGCTGCGCGTCGACGTCCACCCCGACGTCGACCTGGCCACCCGGCTGCCCGAGCTGCTGGAGCTGGCCGACGGCGGGGCGCTCGAGCTGGCGCGCAGCTGGGAACCGGGGCCGCGCGAGTGGGTGCGGCACCTGCAGGAGCTGCACGTGTCGGTGCTGCCGTGGTGGGGCGGGTCGCACTCGGCCTGGGTCGAGCTGTGCCGGGACGCCGGCACCCGCGCGGTCGTCCCCTCCGGCGGCTGGCAGGGCCAGCAGTGGTCCGACGTCGTCGTCTACGGCAACGACCCCCAGGCCGGGCTGGACGCCGCCTCGCTGACGTCGGCGGTGGTGGCGGCGCTGACCCGCCCGGCCCCGGCGCGGGCCGACACCGCCCGGCGGGCCGAGCAGCGGGCCGCGGTGCGCCGGGTGCACGCCCAGGTCTACGAGCAGGTGGCCGCCGACCACGTGCCGGCCTGAGGTCAGCCGGGCAGCGCGGTGGCGCCGGGGAGCCGCACGGTGAAGGCCGTGCGGCCCGGCTCGCTGTCCAGCTCGACCCGGCCGCCGTGCGCGGTGACCACCGCGTCGACGATCGCCAGGCCGAGCCCGGTGCTGCCCGCCGCGCGTGACCGGGAGGCGTCGCCGCGGGCGAAGCGCTCGAACACGTGCGACCGCAGGGCCGGTGGCACCCCCGGTCCGTCGTCGAGGACCTGCAGCACCGCCCAGCCCGCCTCCAGCCGCAGCCGCACGGTGGCCGTTGTCCCGTCGGGGGTGTGGCTGCGCACGTTGGCCAGCAGGTTGGTCAGCACCTGGTGCAGCCGCGCCGGGTCACCCGGTGCGACCACCGGGGCGTCGGGCAGGTCGACCTGCCAGCGGTGCCCGGGACCGGCCACGTGCGCGTCGCCGACCGCGTCGACCACCAGCGCGGTCAGGTCGACCTCCTCGCGGGTCAGCTCGCGGCCGGCGTCCAGGCGGGCGAGCAGCAGCAGCTCCTCGACCAGCTCGGTCATCCGCAGCGCCTCGGACTCCACCCGGCCCATCGCGCGGCCGACGTCGGCCGGGACCTCGCCGCCGGTCCGGCGCACCAGCTCGGCGTAGCCGCGGATCGAGGCCAGCGGGGTGCGCAGCTCGTGGCTGGCGTCGGCGACGAACTGCCGCACCCGGGTCTCGGACTCCTGGCGGGCGGCCAGCGAGCCCTCCACGTGGTCCAGCATCCGGTTCAGCGCGGCACCGACCTGGCCCACCTCGGTGTGCGGGTCGGTGTCCTCGGGGCGCACCCGCTCGGCCAGCTCGACCTCACCGCTGGCCAGCGGCAGCTCTGACACCCGGGTGGCGGTGGCCGCGACCCGGTCCAGCGGTCGCAGGGTGCGGCGCACGACCAGCACCGCGACCCCGGCGGCCGCCAGCAGCGCCAACAGGCCGGCGAGCAGCTCGACCAGCACCAGGTTGCGCACGGCGTCGGCGGTGCCGGCCAGCGGCAGCCCGGTCACCAGCACGTCGCCGCCCGGTGCGGGGTCGGCGACCACCCGGTAGCTGCCGAGGTCCCCGCCCAGGTCGAGCGTGGCCGGGCCCCCGCCCGGGGGCAGCCCGACCAGGACCGTCTGCTGGGCGGCGCTGAGCTCGATCTCCTGGCCGCGGGCACCGAGCACCCCGGCCGAGGTGACGGCCCCGTCGGTGATCGTGGCGCCGAGCGTGCCCTCGCCCTGCCCGCGGGCGCCGAGGAACGCCGGGCCCGGGCCGCCGTCGCCCGGGCGGCCGTGGCCCGGCCCGGGGCCGGCTGTGTAGTCCCGCGAGCGGTCGGTGGCGGCGTCCAGCCGGGCGTCGACCTGGCCGACCAGCTGGTGCCGCAGCGCGGTCACCGAGACGACGCCGACCACGGCGAGCACCGCCACCAGCGGGACGACGAGGGCGACCAGGAGCCGGGTGCGCAGCGAGCGGCGCGACCGGGTGGGACCGCGCCTCACCGCGGGTGTGCAGACGTCATGCGGCGGGCTTGATCACGTACCCGGCGCCGCGGAGGGTGTGGATCATCGGCGTGCGGCCGGCGTCGATCTTGCGGCGCAGGTAGGAGATGTAGAGCTCGACGATGTTGCCCTGGCCGCCGAAGTCGTACTGCCACACGCGGTCGAGGATCTGCGCCTTCGACAGCACCCGCTTGGGGTTGCGCATCAGGTAGCGCAGCAGCTCGAACTCGGTGGCGGTCAGCCGGATGTCGTCGCCGGAGCGGGTGACCTCGTGGCTCTCCTCGTCCAGCGTCAGGTCGCCCACGACGAGCAGGCCGTCGTCGGTCACGGCCCGGCTGGTGCGCCGCAGCAGCCCGCGCAGCCGGGCGGCGACCTCCTCGAGGCTGAACGGCTTGGTCACGTAGTCGTCGCCGCCGGCGGTGAGCCCGGCGATCCGGTCCTCGAGGGCGTCCTTGGCGGTCAGGAAGACCACCGGCACGAGCGGGGAGTCCGCGCGCAGCCGGCGCAGCACCTCCAGGCCGTCCATGTCGGGGAGCATGACGTCCAGGACGACGGCGTCGGGGCGGAAGTCGCGCGCGGTGCGCACCGCCTCGGTGCCGTCGGGCGCCGTCCGCACGTCCCAGCCCTCGTACCGCAGCGCCATCGACAGCAGCTCGCAGATGGAGGGCTCGTCGTCGACGACCAGCACCCGCAGGGCGCTGCCGTCGGGCCGGGTCAACTGGGTCCGGGAGCTGGAGGCGGACGAGGTGGTCGTGGTCATGCCCCGACCTTGGCCCGGGTTCCTGCGAGGTTCCTGGGTGCTGCACAGGAACTGCCTGGGTCGTCGGGCTCCCGGGGGCCCCGGACCGGTCCCCGGCGTGTCGCGCGCTCCGAAACTATCGGTCCCCAGGACCCGCTCGCCTGTGACCTGCGCCGCAGCATCGCGGGGTGTGTCGGCGGTCTCATCTGCTGTTGACGTGCTCACAGGCCCGACTTAGGTTCCCTTCGTCCTCGGCCGGTTCCGGTAGTTACCGGTGCACGACGTCGTGCTCAGCCGGACGGGGGTGTCGCACCCCTCATGCAAAGGAGCATGCACGTGAGCGTTCGTCGTTCGCTGGTCATCGGGACGGTCGGCCTGGCCGCGGTCCTGGCCGCCCAGACCACCGCCCTCGCCACCCCCTCGGCCACCTCCGCCGGGACCCAGGCCGCGGCGGCGGCCCGCCCGCCGGGCGTCATCGTCGAGGGCTCGCTGCGCGCCCTCGGCTCCTTCACCGGCCTGCGCATCGGCACGGCGGTCAACACCGACCTGCTCGGTGCCGACCCCGCCTACACCGAGATCGTGAACCGCGAGTTCAACACGGTCACCCCGGAGAACGTCATGAAGTGGGAGGTCGTGGAGCCCACCCGGGGCAGCTACGACTTCTCCGGCGCCGACGAGCTGGTGAAGAGCGCCCAGCAGAACGGCCAGCTGGTCCGCGGCCACACGCTGGTGTGGCACAGCCAGCTGCCCTCGTGGCTGGCGTCCAACGGCGGGATGACGACCACGTTCACGGACCAGCAGGTCAAGGACATCGTCAAGAAGCACATCCAGGACGAGGCCGGCCGCTACAAGGGCCGCATCTGGGCCTGGGACGTGGTCAACGAGGCCTTCAACGACGACGGCACCCCGCGCCAGTCGATCTTCTACAAGGCGTGGGGCAACAGCACCGACTACATCGCCGACGCCTTCCGCTGGGCCGACCAGGCCGACCCCTCGGCGCAGCTGTTCTACAACGACTACAACATCGAGTACACCGGGCCCAAGAGCCAGGCCGTCTACGACCTGGTGAAGAAGCTCAAGGCGCAGGGCGTACCGATCGACGGCGTGGGCTTCCAGACGCACCTGAGCACCCAGTACGGCTTCCCGGACCTGCAGCAGACCATGCAGCGGTTCGCCGACCTGGGCCTCAACGTCGCCGAGACCGAGGTCGACGTCCGCACCGCGGTCAAGCCCGGCGCGACGGCCGGCACGTTCACCAGCGAGCCGCTGTCGAACCTGCACGCCTCGACGCAGCAGGCCTACTGGGACCAGTCGCTGAAGGCCTGCCTGTTCGTGCAGCGCTGCGTCTCCTACACCGTGTGGGGCGTGGCCGACAGCAACTCCTGGATCCCGGGCGTCTTCCCGGGTGAGGGTGCT
Organism: Modestobacter sp. L9-4; assembly: GCF_019112525.1. Taxonomy (NCBI): domain Bacteria; kingdom Bacillati; phylum Actinomycetota; class Actinomycetes; order Geodermatophilales; family Geodermatophilaceae; genus Modestobacter; species Modestobacter sp. L9-4. Next base: position 1,789,164 of record NZ_CP077800.1, on the reverse strand, counting down.
GCCCTGCTGTTCAACGACAGCTACCAGGCCAAGCGCGAGTACACCGTGGTCCAGCAGGACCTGGCGCTCGCCGCGGGCATGGCGCGGCACCGCACCGGTGAGGGCTCCGGCGGTCGCTGACCGCTCGCAGCAGGAGTCCACGGGGCGTCGCGCCGACCGCGCGGCGCCCCGTGGGCGTCCCGGGCCGATGGGCCCCCTGGCCCGGAGGGCCGGCAACGAGAACGGGGCGCCACGCTGATCGCGTGGCGCCCCGTCGTCGTGCTGTTCGGGTGGGCAGGGGCGGGGTCGAACCGCCGACCTCTCACTTTTCAGGCGAGCGCTCGTACCGACTGAGCTACCTGCCCCTCCCGGCGCACCGGCGTGAGCCGGACACCGGATGGCGACCCTGACGGGACTCGAACCCGCGACCTCCGCCGTGACAGGGCGGCGCGCTAACCAACTGCGCTACAGGGCCAGACTGTGGAGCTGTGTACTGCGTGCCCCCAACGGGGTTCGAACCCGTGCTACCGCCTTGAAAGGGCGGCGTCCTGGACCACTAGACGATGAGGGCTCGTGCTCGCTGGAGGCAGGGAGAACCATACATGAGTGCCCGGGGCGTCCCTGCACCCGGTCCTCCACATCCCCCCAGCGGGGTGTCGCGGGGGCTCAGCCGAGGGCGGCGGTGATCTCCAGCGAGTCGTCGGTGACCGTGGTGCAGGTCAGCGACAGCGGGCCGGCGGACAGGCTCTCGCCCTGCGTGCAGGAGTAAGTGGTGTCGCCGACGGAGATCGAGGCCCGGCCGTCCTGCGTGCCCACGAACGCCAGGTCGTTGCCGAAGAAGCTCGCCTCGGCGCCCGCCCCGCTCAGCGTCGCGGTGCACTGCTTGCCGGAGCAGGAGACGTTCTCCGAGCTGCAGGCGCTCAGCGGCAGCAGGAGCAGCAGGCCGGCTGCGGCGCCGACGAGGGTCCGGGGAGCGCGGCCGCGCGGGATCGACATGCCGGCAGCGTAGGGCCGCACGGCCGTGCCGCGGGGGAGGCCGCCGGGGTCAGGACGGCGGGGCGGTCAGGAGTGCGAGGCGCTGGTGAAGACCCAGCTGCGCAGCGCCACGAACCGCACGAGGCCGATCGCACCGGTCACCGCGGCGATGAGCGCGAGCTGGCCCACCGTGCCGACGTCGCCGATCAGTGCGTGCACCCCGGCCAGCGTCAGGGAGGTCGCGACCAGGCCGATGGCGGCCAGGCCGCCGCCCTCCCACTGGGCGGTGAGCCAGGAGACCTGCTGGCCGGCGTGGAAGGTGAGCCGCCGGTGCATCTCGTTGGCCAGCAGGGTGGAGGCGACGGCACCCACCAGGTTCGCGGTCTGGTCGCCGAACCCGGCGAGGGCGATGAAGGTGACCGCGTACAGCGCGCTGGAGACGACGCCGACCACGACGTAGCGGACGAACTGCGCCCGGGCGTCGTCGGCCCGCACCCGGGTCCGCAGCGCGCCGACCAGGTGGTGTCCGTGCTGGAGCCCGGTGACGACGTCGGTCCGTCCCTCGTCGGCCGCGGCACGCAGGCCGGGGCGGCGGAGCAGGGACGGGCAGGTCACGGGGTTCTCCTCGATGGACGGGCGGGCAGGGTCGCGGCCGTGGGTGGCGCAGCCCCGCTCTGTCCCCAATCTACTGGGACGGTTGTGAATTCCCGGTGTCCGTTGCGCACACACGGTGACGTCGCTCACGGAGAGTGGTCACGATCAGGTCACAGCGTGCTGCCACGGAACTGTCGGGGTCGTCGGTCACGGTGTCCGCATGACCAGCAGCCCCCGGCGTCCCTGGCTCTTCGACCCCGCCATGGGCGGCGTGCTGGTACGCGCGCACCGCTCCCCGGCCGGCGGCGCCGCCGGCGACGTGGTGTCCGACGTCCTCTGGTCGGAGGTGCTGGGGCTGCTCCGCTGGGCCGAGGCCACCCTCGGGTGTGCGCCCACGCTGGCCGAGGGGGCGGCCTGGCGCACCGCGGCGACCGCGGCGGCCGTGCTGCGCCGGCTCCCCGGCTTGTGTGCGGAGGCCGGGACCGCCTGGCCCGGCGCGCAGGGCGACCCGGAGGAGGTCGCACTGCCCGGCCGGCAGCGCCTCGCCGCCGCGGCCGACCGGCTCACCGGGCTGCTGTGCACGTGTCCCACGGCGATGGACCCGCTGGCGCTGGTGGGCCGGGTGGCCGCCGACGTCGACGCGGTCGGCGCCGCCGCCATCGCGCTGCTCGCCGAGGGGGCCGACTGGACCGCGGCCTCGTGAGCGGGCCGGTTCCGCTGCCGCTCAACGGGTAAGGGCCGCGCATGAGCCTGTTCGGTGTGCTGGACCGCCTCTCCGAGGTGCCGACGTTCGACAAGCAGCTGGAGGCCGCACGCGCAGCGGTGAACAAGACGCTGCGGCCCCAGGCGTTCAAGGACCTGCTGCACGGCACCTGGCTGGGCCACCCGCTGCACCCGATCCTGGCCATGGTGCCGGTGGGCACGTGGCTGTCCGCCGGGCTGCTCGACCTGACGCCCGCGACCCGGCCCGCGGCCACCGCCATGATCGGCGCCGGGGTGGCCGGCAGCATCCCCGCCGCGCTGGCCGGTGCGGCCGACTGGTCGGAGCAGGACGACGCGGTGCGCCGCCTCGGTGGGCTGCACGCCGTCGCCAACATCGGGGCCCTCGGTCTGTACGTCGGCTCGCTGGTGGCCCGCGGCAAGGGCAACGGGACGATGGGCCGGGTGCTGTCCTACAGCGGCCTCCTGCTTGCCAGTGGCTCGGCCGCGATCGGCGGGCACATGTCCTACGCGCAGTCCTCCGGGGCGAACCACGCCGTCGTCGAGGCGCGCCAGCTCACCACCGACTGGATCGACCTGGGCCCGCTCGACGACCTGCCCGAGGGGCGCCCCACCCAGCGCACCGGTGAGGGCCAGGGGACGCCGGTCGCGCTGGCCGTCGTCCGCCGCGGGCTGACCGTCGACGCCTTCATCGACGCCTGCGCCCACGTCGGCGGGCCGCTGTCCGACGGCACGGTGGAGGAGGTGCGCGGCGCGGCCTGCCTGGTCTGTCCGTGGCACGGCTCGGCGTTCGACCTGTCCAACGGTGAGCCGCGGCGCGGCCCCACGGCGTCGGCGCAGGAGAAGCTCGAGGTGAAGTACGAGGCCGGCCGGGCGTTCGGGCGGCTGCCGAACCGGCACTCCCCGAAGTGAGCTGACCGCCCCTACGCTGCCTCCGTGCGAGGCGGCGTGGGGTGGGCGGCGGTCGTCCTGCTGCTCGCCGGGTGTGCCGCCGCGGACGTCGCGCCTCCTCCGTCCGCGGCCGTGAGCTCACCGCCCGCGGCTGTGCCGGACGTCCCCGGCATGGCCGCGGAGTCGTTCCGGCACCGCAGCGACGTGGCGATCGGCGACAGCTTCCAGGTGCGCCTGACCAACACCGGGACGACGCCCTTCACCGTCACCTCGGTGCAGCTGGACTCGCCCGGGTTCGCCGAGGTGCCGGTGCGAGAGCTGACGCAGGACTTCGCCCCCGGGCGCCGGTACGACCTCACCGCCCGGTTCGGCCCCGTCGTCTGCTCCGCGTCGCCCGACCCGGTCACCGCCCGGTTGACGGTGTCCCGAGACGGCGGGCCGGCCGAGCAGGTGCGGGTGCCGCTGGCCGGGCCGGTGCTGGGTGAGGTGCACGCCGAGCTGTGCCGGGTCGAGGCGGTGACCGATGCGGCCCCGGTGTCGGTCGAGGGGCTGGCAGCCGCCGGCGACACGGTGACCGGCGAGGTGGTGCTCACCCGGGGGCCCGGCGCCGACCCGGTCGTCGTGTCGGCGCTCCAGCGCAGTGTGGTCCTCGAGTCCGCGCTGTCGGTGCCCCTGCCGGCCACGCTGGCCGCGGGTGCCGCGGAGCTCCGGCTGCCGGTGGTGTTCCGGCCGGCGACGTGCGACCCGCACGCCCTCGCGGAGACCAAGCAGCCGTTCGTCTTCCCGCTGCTGGTCGAGGTGGGGGAGGGTGCGCCTGTGCCCGTGCCGCTGCCGCTGGACGACGGCCAGCGGGCCCTGCTGCAGGACCTGCTCGGCCGGGTGTGCCAGGGCTGACCGTGGGTGTCCGGGCAGCCGGAGGCGCTGTTCCTCTTCCGACCGGCCGGGCTGCCTCGGCTCGCCGCTGCCCGGCCTGGTGCCCACCGCCGTCGTCGTCCTGCTGATCACCCGGCTGTGACTCTGGGACACTGGGCGGGCCGGGCCTCTGGTGGATGCAGAAAATCCCCTTACCTGCTCGTTCGCGTCGTCGGCGGACGGTCCATAGGGCGCTTCGTGGGACGCGGAGCTGCGCTTCGTGGAGCGCTGGAGCGACCGAGTTGGAACGGCTTCTGGTTAGCCTGGCTAATGGTCGACGGCAAGGGTCGAAGAGCCGCGGCGTTGGCTCACCCGGGTGTGCCCCCGCCTCATGGAGACGGGGGCACTACCTGCGGTCAAAGCTGACAGCTACGCCAGGTCACCGACGGCTCAACGATGCGAGGACGCTCTTCGCTTCGACCAACTGGTTGCGGAGGGCCTCAACCTCGTTTGCGTACGCGTCGATCAGGCTGTCCTGCGTCGCAACGACCACGTGCGCTGCGGCCAGCTCCGACTCCAGCTTGGTGATCTTTGCTTCTTGGTCGCGGACCGTGCTTTGGAGATCTACTACCTCGAGTTCGAGGTCGTAGATCCGTTCGTTCTTCTGTCGGAACATGTCGCGGAGCCGTGCAACCGCGCGCCGCGTGATCGTGATGTCCTGTTGCGCCTCGTGCAGTTCCGCTCGGAAGCCCGGACAGGTCCGGATGTTGTGCCCCTCGCTCCTGCAGTGGCCGCAGCGCTGCCCTGATGACATAGCTTTCCCGTTCGTTTCGGTCCGTCAGAGGACGGCGATCATGACGACGCCGGTGGTCCCGGCGACGATGCTGCCCCGGGCCAAGTTTTTGCCGGCGCGCACACCCCAGGTGTCTTCGTCCGTGGGGCGCAGGGAGTCAGCGAGCTCACGGACCTGCCGCAGCGGCTTTCCCACTACGGGCATGTCGTAGATGCGGGTGGTGTAGCGCTGGCCGGCTGCCACGCCTCCCTTGGGGGCCGGCTCCGACTCGTGCTGCGCTTCATAGATGATCATGACGGTCTCCTGCGGACGGTTGCGGACCAGTGCTGACCGGGAGGGTCGCGTACAGTTGCGGACATGTCAAGCGAACCGCGCACCCGACGATCGGCGGTCCAGCCGGAGAGCGAGGAGGCACAGCGCGGGCTTCCGCACGCCCTCGAAGTCGCGCGGATCAGAGCCGGCCTATCTCGGGAGGCGCTCGCGCGCTTGGCGGGCATGAGCCGCTCCACAGTGCTGAAGATCGAAACAGGTGAGCGCAGCCCGAGTCCACTGACGCTGAACAAGCTCGCGGAGGCGTTGAAGGTCTCGCCAGACGAGCTTCTCGCCGCGGGCTGGGTGGCGGCCGAGGGCGATCCGGACAAGCGCCGAACGCGGGCGAAGTCGATCGCCGCGACACTCCTCGCGATGGACTCGCCTGTCGTAGCCCACGGGGCTCCACTCGTGGGCGGCCTGATTGGTGGCAAGGCCGGTGGGGTACTGGGGCTCATTGGTGCTCTCGCGTCAGCACGAGCACCGGCGGAAGCTGCGCCTGTGGGCACAGCGGACAGTGACCCTGCGGTCAGGGCCGCAGAGCGCATTGAAGAACTGACGCGGCAGGTCGCGGTTCTGACACAGCGGTTGGCCGACCTAGAAAGCCGGTTGCAGGTACAGGACTCCGAATAACCGGGCGCCTTCCGACCGACGAACACCGGGTGGGGGGCAGCTGCTGAAAGGCTTGGGCACGATCGGGTGAAGCCGAGTGTCGAAGGCGCGGCTCCGGGTGCGGACATCTGACACTCAGTGGGTGTTGAGTCGTGACGGCCTGGATGGCGGTGCTGAAGCCCGTGGGCGGGCCTTGATCGACCAGGGATTGCTGCTCCTCGGTGACGCCCTCAAGGTCCGACTCGAGCCACACCTTGAAGCCGAGTTCGGCTCGGAGTGGTCAACGCAGGTACGGGCGAAGCGTGGTCGCTTCGCGCGGCGGGACATGGCGAGCTACGCGCAGTGCATCGTCGGCGATGGCGATCTGCGGGAGACACGTCCGACCTTTCGCGCCGCGTTGGGTGTCCCGATGACTGCCAACGTCGACCGCGCACTGCGTGCTGCGGTCCGGGTCAGGAACCGCTTCGCGCATCCGGACGAGCCCGCTGACGTACGTGACGTGCAAAGCGACATCGGTCATCTGCTGTTCTTGGCCAGGACGTTACAGCTGGACTGTCGGGACAGGCTTCAGGCTGTCGCCCGTGAGGCTGAGGCGCTGTCCGCGGCGGGTAGCAGCGGCGCGCAGCTGTCGACGCGGGCGATGCAGGACCTACAGGAGCAGGCCGACCGGGCTGTCGCGGAGGCGGCTCGCCTGCGCGAGCAGCTTGCGTCGGCCGACGCTGCACGCGAACGCACCCATGACGAGCTGATGAGGACCGAGGACGCGCTCAAGGCAGCCGTCACCGCGCAGGACGATCTCGCAGCCCGCGCCGAAGCGCTGCGCACGCAGTTGAGGACAGCTGCGGCCAACTCCACCCTGACGGACGAGTTGCAGCAGCAGCTCGCCGTTGCCGAGAAGCAGGCGGCGGATCAGGCCAAGCGCCTGGCTGAGTCCGAGATGCAGCGCGCGGCCCTGCAAGAGCAGCTAGAGGCACACAACCGAACCATTACGGAGGCGCAGCGGCAGTCCGGTGAGGCGGAGACGGACCGGGAGAACCTGGCCGGAACCGTCGCGTTCGGTGAAGCGCTCACCGACCCTGATCAGGAATCGCTGGCGGACCTTCTCGAGCAGCTGCGGAGCCTGCTTGCGGATCTCACCGACACGCAGGGGGGTGCAGGAGCTGACAGCCCGGCGGGGGAGGTCACCGTTCCTCCGCCGGGCAAGGAATGGCCGTATCCGCGCGGCGAGGACGTCTGGACCCTGTCCCGTGCCCGCCGGTCGTTGGTCACCTACGACGGGCGGCTGTCGCTGGACGAACTATGGCCTCGTCCCGAGGTCGAACGCCTCGTCGACGCGTTCCTCCAGATTCGGCCTGAAGGCGGCCGGGTGTGGATCGACGACGACGGGGACGCCACGACGTACGTCGACGGGGTGCTCACCTACCTCGGGCCGGTGGTGCGCGACGCAGAAGACACCCAGTTCAACGACCCCCCGATCGGAACTCCGCACCCGCCGGGGGGCAACCGGTACTCCGTCACGAGGGCCGGGATCCAGAGACATCCCGACGGCGCGTGGTTGGCCTCGCAGATCGACGCTGGTTGCGCCGAAGAGGTTCGCAAGCGGCTTCGGGCGGTCCGGCGCAGCGGCGGCCGCTACCGCGTGGATTCCACCGGAGCGGCCACGACCTGCGTCGACGGTGAGTGGGTGTTCGCCGGGCGTGTGCGGGCGGCGGAGTGGTTTCCGGCGACGTGACTTCCTTGTAGACCGCCCTCCGTACCCGCATCTCAGGCCTGGGCAGGCGTTGGCGTCACCTGGACCTGTGAAGGGGTGCGCAGCCCCGGCCGAGGCGTGGTGCCAACGGTCAGGACGCCGCGGCGCTGCCGTCCCCCGGCTTGCGGCGGCACAGGCGGCAGTCGCCGGGGTGCGGGTTGTCGGTGGTGTGGACGCACGCGGCGTCGGTGACCGCCCAGGCCTCGTGCTGCTCGACCCTGGCGGGCAGAGTGGGGGCGTGACCAGCCCGGCCATCCAGATCGGTAGATGGTGGTACACGCTCGACGAGTTCCTTGACCGCGCTGAGCGGGTGCTCAGCAGCGAGATCGCCCGTCGCGAGGATCTGGCGACCGTCGGCACTACCATGAAGTTGATCGCCTCGGTACTCGACGGCGCAGTGCGCTGGAGCATCCAGCGACAAGTACCGCGAGAAGCCGACATCGAATCCGCGGCCACACGGGTCCGCCCCCTGTTCCTGCAGGACGACCCCGTGTTCTACGGCAAGGTCACCAACGCAATCGGTGGCCTTGCCCGGTCCGCCGGCAATGAGCACAAGGCCACGATCAAGGCCTTGAAGGAGGCCTGGCGCACCTTCGACAAGAGCTACCGGTGGGCCGTTGCGGTCAGCAAGGAGCCCAACTTCACCGCCGGCCAGTTCCGCAACGACCGCCAGATCGCGCGCGACTTCCTGTACGGCGACCTCGTGCACGCCGACGCCGATGCCCGCCAGCGGCTGGCCAACATCTCCCCGGAGGAACGGCTGCTGGCTGCGGTCGTCTGGGTCGCCGACGCCACGCGCCTCACGCTGGCCACCAAGCAGCTGATTGTCGACCTGACCGATGCCGGTGCGCTGGCCGCCCGTCCAGGCGACACAACCTGACCCGCCTCGATTGACGACCGCCCCCGGTGGCGCACCTTCACCTGCGGGCGGCACCGGAAGCCTGATCGCAACCGAGCCGACCCACCGCACCTCGACAACTCCACAGCGACACCCACATCGACCGGACCACGGCACCGCGACCGTGGCGAGAGTCAGACCGGCACGACAGGAGGTGATCCACCCACCGCCGCGACTCTCGCCACGGACACGCGGCCCATCAGCACGCACAGCAGTGCACCGGTGACGGGTAGCCTCCAACGCCGCAGACGGCAACGCCAAGACGGCGTCCGGCTGCGTCAACGGGGAGGTGCGCGTCCGCCGTGGTCACCACTGATACCTACGTCGGTCCGGAAGGACACGCGCGGCGCCGCATCGACGAGATGCTCACCGCTGCGGGCTGGATCGTGCAGGACTACCGGCAGATCAACCGGCTGGCCGGCCGTGGTGTGGCTGTCCGCGAGTTCGAGTTGGCCCGCGGCCACGGCCGCGCGGACTACCTGCTGTTCGTCGACGGTGAGGCCGTCGGCGTGCTGGAGGCCAAGAAGGTCGGCACCTCACTCATCGGCGTGGAGACGCAGTCGGGCAAGTACGCCGACGGTGTGCCCGACGGCATCCCCGCCGTGGGGCGCCCGCTGCCGTTCGCCTATGAGTCCACCGGTGCGGAGACGCGCTTCACCAACCGCTACGACCCGGTGCCGCGCTCCCGTGAGGTGCACTGGTTCCACCGCCCGGAGACCCTGGCCCGCTGGGTGCAGCGGTTCCGCACCCAGCCGGCGACCGCCACCTTTCGCGGCGGGCTGCGCCACCTTCCTCCGCTGGACAGGGTGGGGCTGCGCCCGGCGCAGTACGACTCGATCCTCGCCCTGGAGGCTTCGCTGGCCGCTGACCGGCCGCGCGCGCTGGTGCAGATGGCCACCGGTGCGGGCAAGACGTTCACCGCCGCCGCGGAGACCTACCGGATGCTGAAGTTCGCCGGCGCGCAGCGGGTCGTCTTCCTGGTCGACCGGGGCAATCTGGGCCGGCAGACGCTGCGGGAGTTCCAAACGTTCGTCACTCCCGACACCGGGCGGAAGTTCACCGACCTGTACACGGTGCAGCTGCTGAGCTCCAACAAGATCGACCCGGCCGCACAGGTGGTCATCACCACCATCCAGCGGCTCTACAGCATCCTGTCCGGCGAACCCGAGCTTGACCCCGAGCTGGACGAGACCTCCATCGAGGACCTGCCGGCCGGCGACCTGCCCACCGTCGACTACAACCCCGCAGTGCCGGTGGAGGCGTTCGACCTGCTGCTGGTCGATGAGTGCCACCGGTCCATCTACGGGGTGTGGCGGCAGGTACTGGAGTACTTCGACGCCCACCTGGTCGGGCTCACCGCTACCCCCAGCAAGCAGACGCTGGGGTTCATGGACCAGAACCTGGTCTTCAGCTACACCCACGAGCAGGCCGTCGCCGACAAGGTCAACGTCGACTTCGAGGTGTACCGCATCCGCACCCGCATCGGCACCTCCGGCTCGGTCGTCGAGGCCGACGGGGAGACCGTCGTGCAGTTCCGTGACCGACTGTCCGGGCAGACCCGGCTGGTCGCGCTGCAAGACGACTACGTCTACGACGCCAAGCAGCTCGACCGGGCTGTTGTCGCCGAGGACCAGCTGCGCACCGTGGTGCGCACCTTCCGCGACCGGCTGTTCACCGAGATCTTCCCCGGTCGCCGCGAGGTGCCCAAGACGCTGATCTTCGCCAAAGACGACGCGCACGCCGACCGCATCGTGCAGATGCTGCGGCAGGAGTTCGACCGGCCCAACGAGTTCGCCGTGAAGATCACCTACAAGACCACCGGTGCCAAGCCCGAGCAGCTGCTGTCGGACTTCCGCAACAGCTACAACCCGCGCATCGCGGTGACGGTCGACATGATCGCCACCGGTACCGACATCAAGCCGCTCGAGTGCGTCATGTTCCTGCGCAGCGTGAAAAGCAGGAACTTCTTCGAGCAGATGAAGGGCCGCGGCGTTCGTGTCATCGAGCCCGCCGACTTCCGCTCCGTCACGCCGGATGCCACGACCAAGACGCACTTCGTGCTTGTCGACGCCGTCGGGGTCACCGAGACCGACCTCAACGACACCACGCCCCTGGAACGCCAGCCGCGGGTCGGCTTCGACAAGCTGCTGCACCAGGCCGCCCTCGGCGTCGCTACCGCCGACCTCGCCTCCTCCCTCGGGTCCCGGCTGATCCGGCTGGACAAGCAGCTCACTGACGAGGACCGCACCGAGGTCGCCGAGGTCAGCGGCGGTCTGTCGGTCGCCGAGCTGGCGCACGACATGATCGCCGCGGTCAACCCTGACCGCGCCTTCGACGCCGCCGTCGCCGCGCGCGCCGACCGCGAGGAGCCCGGTGAGCCCACCGGTGAGGAGATCGCCGCCGCGCAGGAGCAGCTCATCCGCACCGCACTGCAGCCGCTGTCCAACGAGCACCTGCGGGACAAACTGTCCGCGCTGAAGAAGGCCGCCGAGCAGCTCATCGACGAGTTCAGCACCGACGAGGTCATCGAAGCCGGTTTCTCCACCGACGCCACCGCCCGCGCGAAGCAGACCGCCGCCGACTTCCGCGCCTGGCTGGACGAGCACCGCGACCAGCTCGCCGCTCTGCAGGCGCTCTACGGGGTCCCGTACAAACGGCGGGTCACCTTCCGGCAGGTCAAAGAGCTCGCTAACGCGATCAGCAAGCCGCCGCACGCCTGGACCCCGGAGCGTCTGTGGCAGGCCTACGAGGCCCTCGACGCCTCGAAGGTGCACGGCGGCGGCCAGCGCATCGTTACCGACCTGGTGTCCCTGGTCCGATTCGCGCTCGAGCAGGACAACGAGCTGTTGCCGTACACGGAGACCGTGAACCAGCGGTTCGCCGGTTGGCTTGCCCAGCAGGAGCGGCATGGCCGGGCGTTCACCGCGGAGCAGTTGCAGTGGCTGGAACGCATCCGTGACGTCATCGGGTCCTCTTTGGCCGTCACGGTTGATGATCTGGACGACGCGCCGTTCGCCGAGCGCGGCGGCCTCGGAGGTGCGTACAGCGTGTTCCACGGCCAGCTCGAGCCGCTGCTCGACGAACTCAACCACGTGCTCGCCGCATGACCATCACCCAAGCTCTCCCGGCCGGCTGGGCGTGGGCCACCGTCGGCGAGATCGCCGACGTCCTCGACAACATGCGAGTCCCGCTGAACCGGAAGGAGCGCGAGAGCCGGCCGGGGCCGGTGCCGTACTACGGCGCCACTGGACTGGTGGATTACGTCGACCATCCATTGTTCGACGAGCCGCTTGTGCTGCTCGGTGAGGACGGGGCGCCCTTCTTAGACCCCGACAAGCCGAAGGCCTACTGCATCACCGGCCCGTCATGGGTCAACAACCATGCGCACGTCCTACGGCCACATGTGGACGGCACCTTCTTGAAGTACTACCTCGACCAGTACGACTACAGGGGTTTGGCCAACGGGACGACCCGCCTCAAGCTGACTAAGGCGGCGATGACCTCGATCCCGGTAGTGGTTCCTCCGCTGGCGGAGCAGGAACGGGTAGTCGCTGCGCTCGAAGAGTCGCTGTCCGGACTGCACCACAGCGTCAAGGACCTCCATGCGCTGGATGTGCGGCTGGAGCGGCTTGAGGAGGCCGTGATCTTCGCGGCGGTGCTCGGTCGCCTGGTCCCCGGGACCGCCGGTGTGGCGCCCGCCGCCGAGCACCTCGCCGCCGCGCTAGACGCGGTACTCGCACCGGACACGCCGGACCTCCCGGTGCTGCCTGCCGGATGGACGTGGACCACCCTCGGCGCACTCTGCGACGTGACCGGTGGCGTCACGAAGGACGCCAAGAAGCAGGCCGACGCGAGCCACGTTGAGGTGCCGTACCTGCGCGTCGCCAACGTGCAGAAGGGCCGCCTCGACCTCGATGAGGTCACCCGAATACGTGTTCCAAAGGCGAAGGCCGAGGCGCTCCGTCTACAGCCCGGCGACGTGCTGTTCAACGAGGGAGGGGACCGCGACAAGCTCGGCCGCGGATGGGTTTGGGAGGGGCAGATCGCCGACTGCATCCACCAGAACCATGTCTTCCGCGGCAGAGTCCGCGGCGGTGTCCTCGACCCCCGGCTGTTGTCCTGGCATGGCAACACTTTCGGTCGGCGCTGGTTCGAGGCCGCTGGCAAGCAGACCACCAACCTGGCCTCGCTGAGCATGACTAACCTCAAGCGGCTGCCGGTGCCGGTGCCACCGCTCAAGGACCAGCCAGTCATCGTGGCCGAAGTGCAGAGGCGCCTGTCGATCATCAAGGCGGCGCGTGACGACCTCGCGGCCGTCCGCCGTAAGACGCAGGTGTTGCGGCGCTCACTTCTGCAGAGGGCTTTCACCGGCAGCCTGGTAGCGCAGGACACTAGCGACGAGCCGGCTGAGCTGTTGTTGAAGCGCATTGCCGAGGACCGTGCCTTTGCCCCGTCCACTGCACGCCGCCGTCGTGCGCGCCCTATCCCCATTTCCCGCGCCGCCGGCGGCGCGCTGCCCGCTCAGGAGTCCGTATGACCAACGCTCAGCAGCTCGTCGCCAAGCTGTGGTCGTACTGCCACGTGCTGCGCGACGACGGCGTCGCTACCCTCGACTACGTCCAGCAGCTGACGTTCCTGCTGTTCCTGAAGATGGCCGACGAGCAGTCAAAGCCGCCGTACAGCCGGCCATCGGCGGTGCCTGCCGGGCTGGACTGGCAGTCACTGCTCACGCGCAGCGGCGATGACCTCGAGGCCCACTACCTGCACGTGCTGCGCGAGCTCGGCCAGCAGCCCGGCATCCTCGGCCAGATCTTCCGGAAGGCTCAGAACAAGATCCAGGATCCGGCGCGGCTGCGGCACCTGATCGTCAACCTCATCGACCGCGAGACCTGGTCCGGCCTCGACGTTGACGTCAAGGGTGACGCCTACGAAGGCCTGCTCGACCGCGGCGTCGCCGAAGGTGGCTACGGCGCCGGCCAGTACTTCACCCCGCGGCCGCTGATCCAGGCGATGGTCGACTGTGTGCAGCCCACGCCAGCCGACACGGCAGTCGATCCGAGTGCAGGTACGGCAGGGTTCTTGCTCGCTGCCCACCAGTACGTCGTCGAGCACTACCCGCACCTCGACCCCGATGAGCGCCGCCACCTGCGCACCGGGTTCGTCACCGGCTATGAGCTGGTGGACGACACCGCCCGCCTTGCGGCCATGAACATGGTGCTGCACGGCATCACCCAGCCCACCGGTGACAGCCCCATCCACACCGGCGACTCGCTCAAGGCCGACCCAGGGCGCCGGTGGTCGGTGGTACTTGCCAACCCGCCGTTCGGCCGGAAGTCCTCTGCCCTGGTGGTCACCGAGGAAGGCGACACCGAGCGCGAGCAGCTCATCGTCGTCCGGGACGACTTCTGGGCGACTACGAGCAACAAGCAGCTGAACTTCGTCCAGCACATCCACACGATCCTCGACACGAACGGTCGGGCAGCTGTTGTTCTGCCGGACAACGTGCTCTTCGAGGGTGGCGCCGGAGAGACCATCCGGCGCAAGCTGCTGGCGACCTGCGACCTGCACACCATGCTGCGGCTCCCGACCGGCATCTTCTACGCCGGTGGCGTGAAGGCCAACGTGCTGTTCTTCGAGAAGAGGCCGGCCGCCGAGGCGCCGTGGACACGCGAGCTCTGGATCTACGACTTCCGCACCAACAAGCACTTCACGATGAAGACCAACCCGCTGCGCCGGGAGCATCTGAACGACTTCGTCTCCGCCTACCGGCCGGGTGCGCGCCACGACCGTGTGGAGTCCGAGCGGTTCCGCCGGTTCAGCTACGAGGAGCTCATCGCGCGGGACAAGGTCAACCTCGACATCACCTGGCTCAAGGACGACTCCCTCGAAGACCCGGACAACCTGCCGGCGCCCGAGGTGCTCATCGCCGAGATTCATGAGGAGATGGCGGCCATCCTCAAGCAGTTCGGCGAGATCGCGGTCGGCCTCGGGGTAGAGCCGCTCGAGGTCGCCGACGTGGCCGAGTAGCGCGTCGGCGGCCTCGAGCGGCCCGAGCCAAGCCACCGGCGGGCGGTAGCCTCGCACCGGGTCGCAGCGGCCCCCGGTTGTCTCACGCGTTGTCTGATGCGTTGTGTGGGGGGTTCTCTGCACCCACCGGGCCTCTAGCTCAACTGGCAGAGCAGCGGACTTTTAATCCGCGGGTTGTGGGTTCGATCCCCACGGGGCCCACCGCAGGTCCTCGCAGACCGGGCGGCCGGGTGGGGGACGTCGTCCCGTCCGGTCGGGCCGCCCGACGGCTGTGCCGGGGTCAGGCGACGAAGCCGGCCAGCTGCTCGTCGAACCAGGGGTAGAGCTGCTCGGCCGGCGTGCTCAGCCGGGACTTGAGGTCGCGGGTCGGCTCGTCGGCCAGCACCTCGAGCGCGCCGGCGGCCACCCCGTCGTAGGCCTGGGTGACGACGCTGGCGGCGCTGACCTTCGGCACGTCCCACTTCTGCGACATCGGGGTGTCGACCATGCCGACGAGCAGGCCGGTCACCTGGGTGCCCTGCCCGCGCAGCTGGACCCGGAGCGCGTTGGTCGCCGACCACATCGCCGCCTTGGACGCCGCGTAGCCGGTCGGCACGCTCAGCCAGCTCGCCGCCGACAGGACGTTGAGCAGGCTGCCCCCGCCGTTCGCGGCGAGCACCGAGGCGAAGGCGGTCGCGACCCGCAGCGTGCCGAAGAAGTTGGTCTCGAAGACGCGCCGGAGCTGGTCCTCCGGTCCTGCGATGGAGTCGCCCTCGGGTGCGATCCCGGCGTTGTTCACCACCAGGTCGACGTCCGAGGCGGCGGAGACGGCCCGCATGACGGCGTCGGGGTCGGTGATGTCGAGGGCCAGGGAGGTGACCCGGCTGTCGGTCCAGCTGCGCGGCGTCCGGGTGGCGGCGTGGACGCGCCGGGCGCCGCGGTCGAGCGCCTGCTGCACGAACTCCTCGCCCAGCCCGCCGTTCGCACCGGTCACGAGCACGGTGCGGCCATCGAGTGACGCGTTCATCTAGACTCCTCGCTCAAGTGGGGACTGTCCCCAGGTAGAGCATGTGGGGACACTCCCCGGTTCGTCAAGGAGGCGTCGTGACCACTCCCGGCGACGTCGCCCCGAGGCGTCCGCTGCGGGCCGACGCCCAGCGCAACCGGGACGCCGTCCTGCGGGCCGCGCGGGAGACGTTCGAGACCGAGGGCGTGCTCGCCTCCCTGGACGGCATCGCGCTGCGGGCCGGCGTCGGCAACGCGACGCTCTACCGCAACTTCCCCACCCGGGACGACCTCCTCGCCGCGGTCCTGGAGTCCAACGTCGTCGATGCGCTGGCGGCGGCCGACGAGCTGTCCCGCTCGATGTCACCGCGGGACGCCCTCGCCGAGTGGCTGGTGCAGCTGACCTGGCAGCTGCGCATCTGGCACGACCTGCCGTACTGCATCTCCGTCGTGACCACCGATCCCGGCTCGCCGTTGAGCTCGGCCCGGAACCCGCTGCTCGTCCGCACCGAGCTGCTGCTCGAGGCGGCCCGGTCCGCAGGCGACGTGCGGGACGACGTCACCGCGGACGAGCTCGTCGAGCTGGCCACCGCGCTGTCCTGGGGCGTCGACCGCTACGGCGACGACGAGGCCACCGCGCGCCGGCGGGTGGCCATCGCGACGGCCGGCGTCTTCAGCTGACCTGCCCCGGCAGGCGGTCCTGGGGCCGGGTCGGACGGACGACGCCGTGGACCGCACCGACCGTCCGACCCGTCCGGTACACATGCCGTCAGGGCGACGGGAGGAGCACACGATGAGCACGGCAGACGGGCTGCGCAGCGCCGACCGGCACGACGTCATCCGGGTGCAGGGCGCGCGCGCCAACAACCTCAAGGACGTGAGCATCGAGCTGCCCAAGCGGCGGCTGACGGTGTTCACCGGGGTCTCCGGGTCAGGCAAGAGCTCGCTGGTCTTCGGCACGATCGCCGCGGAGTCCCAGCGGCTGATCAACGAGACCTACAGCGCCTTCCTGCAGGGCTTCATGCCCAGCCTCGCCCGCCCCGACGTCGACCTGCTCGAGGGGCTGACGACAGCGATCATCGTCGACCAGGAGCGGATGGGCGCCAACCCGCGCTCCACCGTCGGGACGGCGACCGACGTCAACGCCATGCTGCGGATCGTCTTCAGCCGGCTCGGGCAACCGCACATCGGCTCCCCGCAGGCCTTCTCCTTCAACGTCGCCTCGATCAGCGGTGCGGGCGCGGTCTCCATCGAGCGCGGCGGGCAGACGGTGAAGGAGCGCCGCAGCTTCAGCATCACCGGCGGCATGTGCCCCCGCTGCGAGGGCATGGGCCGGGTCAACGACATCGACCTCACCGCGCTGTACGACGACACGAAGTCGCTGCGCGAGGGCCCGTTCTCGATTCCCGGCTACAGCATGGACGGCTGGTTCGGCCGGATCTTCCTGGGCAGTGGCTTCTTCGACCCCGACAAGCCGATCCGCGACTACGGGGAGCAGGAGCTGCACGACCTGCTGCACCGCGAGCCCACCAAGATCAAGGTCGACGGCATCAACCTCACCTACGAGGGGCTGATCCCCAAGCTGCAGAGGTCGATGCTGTCCAAGGACGTCGACGCACTCCAGCCGCACATCCGCGCCTTCGTCGAGCGAGCGGTCACCTTCGCCACCTGCCCCGACTGCCAGGGCACCCGGCTCACCGAGGCCGCCCGGTCCTCCAAGGTCGCCGGCCTCAGCATCGCCGACGCCTGTGCCCTGCAGATCAGCGACCTGGCGGGCTGGGTGAGCGAGCTCGACGAGCCGTCCATGGCGCCGCTGCTCGGGGCGCTGCGCGCGACGCTGGACTCCTTCGTCGACATTGGCCTGGGCTACCTGAGCCTCGACCGACCCTCGGGGACGCTGTCGGGCGGTGAGGCGCAGCGGGTGAAGATGATCCGGCACCTCGGCTCCTCGCTCACCGACGTCACCTACGTCTTCGACGAGCCGACCGTCGGCCTGCACCCGCACGACATCCAGCGGATGAACGCCCTGCTCCTGCAGCTGCGCGACAAGGGCAACACCGTGCTGGTCGTCGAGCACAAGCCCGAGGCGATCGCCACCGCCGACCACGTCGTCGACCTGGGCCCCGGCGCCGGCACGGCGGGCGGCACCATCTGCTTCGAGGGCACCGTCGAGGGCCTGCGGGCCAGCGGCACCCTCACCGGCCGGCACCTCGACGACCGGGCCGCGCTGAAGGAGACCGTCCGCCGGCCCACCGGCACGCTGGAGATCCGCGGCGCGAACGCGCACAACCTCACCGACGTGGACGTCGACGTGCCCCTGGGCGTGCTCGTCGTCGTCACCGGGGTCGCCGGGTCGGGCAAGAGCTCGCTGGTGCACGGCTCGATCCCGGCCGGCGCGGGCGTGGTGTCGATCGGCCAGGGCGCGATCAAGGGCTCCCGGCGCAGCAACCCGGCGACCTACACCGGGCTGCTCGACCCGATCCGCAAGGCGTTCGCCAAGGCCAACGGCGTCAAGCCCGCGCTGTTCAGCGCGAACTCCGAGGGTGCCTGCCCGAACTGCAACGGCGCCGGGGTGGTGTTCACCGACCTGGCGATGATGGCCGGGGTGGCCACCGTCTGCGAGGTCTGCGAGGGCCGGCGCTTCATGGCCGAGGTGCTTGAGTACCGCCTGGGTGGTCAGGACATCAGCCAGGTGCTGGCCATGCCGGTGACCCAGGCGCTGGAGTTCTTCGGCAGCGGCGAGGCCCGCACCCCGGCTGCGCACGCCGTCCTCGCCCGGCTCGCCGACGTCGGGCTGGGCTACCTCAGCCTCGGCCAGCCGCTCACCACGCTCTCCGGTGGCGAGCGGCAGCGGCTCAAGCTGGCCACGCACATGGGGGAGAAGGGCGGCATCTACGTCCTCGACGAGCCCACCACCGGCCTGCACCTCGCCGACGTCGAGCAGCTGCTGGGCCTGCTCGACCGGCTCGTCGACTCCGGCACGTCGGTGATCGTCGTCGAGCACCACCAGGCCGTCATGGCCCATGCGGACTGGCTCATCGACCTCGGGCCGGGCGCCGGTCACGACGGTGGCCGGGTCGTCTTCGAGGGCACCCCGGCCGACCTGGTCGCCGCCCGATCGACCCTGACCGGTGAGCACCTGGCTGCTTACGTGGGGGCCTGACCAGCAGCTCCGGCTGCACAGAGTGTGTCGGAGGCTGGGTGCACCTCCCGACGGGCGTGCGCCGAGGACCTCGGCGACCGCGCGGGTGACCAGACGGCGGGACGGCGGACGCTGCCCGTTGTCGCGGGCCGCCGCGCCGCGCCGCAGGTGATCGCCGCCGGCTGCTCGGCGCCGCGGCGCTGGCGGTGGGCGTGGTCCGGCCGGGGGTCCTCGCGCCCACGCTGGTGCTATGCCTCGGCGCCGCGGGCGTGGCGGCCCTCGCGCTGCGCACCCCCGACGGCGGACCGCGGGCGCTGGTGCGCCGGCCCCACCGGGCGTCCGTGGTCACCCAGCACGCGGTCGACCCCGCCCTGCTGCTCGGCGTCCTGGGCTGAGCCCTGTCCGGCGCCGCCGCGACATGCCGCGCCGCCGGGCCGGATCGGCGTCACAGGCGTCGGTCACCGTCGAAAGCCCAGGTCAAGCACGGTGTCAAGTCGACAAGGCGGCTGAGGGAGGGCCGGTCATCGACCCGGCCGGTGCCCCCGACAACGATTCGGTGACGGGCCCCTGCTGCAGGTGTCGGACGGACCCTGTGCGCGGCCTGTCCGGACCTACCTTTCGCCCTACGTCCGCGGCACTTCCCCAGCCGCGACGGAGCACCGAGGAGTCCCCGTGAGCACGCCCCTTGACCTCTTGCCCCGCCCCTCGTCCGGGCGTCCCCCCGCCCTCGACGTGGAGGTGGACCTCGACGCGCTGCTGGAGGTCTTCGCCGACGTGGCGCCCGTGTCGGCGCGCCGCACCCTCCGCCGGTCCGGTGCGCACCTGCGCGGCTGGGCCCGCTCGTCGTCCCGGCGCGCCGCCGCCTGGGGCGCCGTCCCCGAGCCGGCCGTCGTCGTCGTCCGTTCCGCCTCGGTCGCGACGGAGGTCGGGCAGTGATCCTCTGGCCGGTGGTTGCAGTGGTGGGCTTCGTGGTGCTGGCCGCGCTGGTCGTGGCCCTCGCGCAGAGCTCGACGGCGCGGTACGAGTTCGAGCGCAACCGGGTGCAGGTGCCCCGCGAGCGGGCCCAGGCACCGGCCCAGTCCCAGGCCCAGGCGTCGGCCCAGGTCTCGGCGCCGGCGCCGGCCCAGGCCCCGGCGCAGGCCCCGGCGCTGGCCACGGCCGGTGCGGTCGTCGGGTCCGCCGAGGCGGCGGGCCAGCCGGCCGGTGACCGCGCGGTGGTGACGCAGGAGGTGCGGACGGCGCAGGAGGCGCGCACCGCCGGCCTGGCCGCCCACCCCGCGGGCAAGCGGACCGGGGATCTGGGGACGGCGGCGTGGTGGCTGGTCGCCGAGTCCGACGAGCGCCCGGGGGAGCAGGTCGTGACCGGGCCGTTCGCCGACCGGATCGAGGCCGAGTGGGCCGGGCTGAGCGGGTCGGGTCAGCCGGTGCACGGGGTGCGCCGGGCCGACGGCCGGGTGGTGCGCCGTCAGCTGCCGGAGGAGCGCGCGTGGCTGAGCGACCTCAGCGACCAGCTCGACCGGCTGCCGGCCGAGTGGGACCACGACTTCGCCGACGACGACGAGCTGGTGACCCTCGTCGTGGAGGTGGCGTCGGCGTTGGTCGAGTCGGGCCTGCCGCTGCACGACTGCGTGGGGGAGGAGACCGCCGGCGGGGTGTGCCTCAGCCCCGAGCCGGGTCGTCCGGGCATCGTCGTCAGCTGGCACCAGCACCACCGGGCCAGCTCGGAGGACGTGCGTTCGGCCGCGGCGCACGCCGCGGTGCAGGCGGCGATGAACATGGCGCTGGCGGAGGTCCTGCTGCAGCTGGGCTTCGAGGTCGAGCCGTTCGGTGAGGCCGGCTGCTCCCTGGTGGTGGTCGGCACCCGCTGACCGGCACCCGGGGTCAGGCGGCGTCGGCCCAGGAGCGGACGACGGACACGTCGAGCGGGAAGTCGACGGGGAACGTGCCGAACAGCAGCCGGCCGGCCTCGACCGCGGCGGTGCGCACCGCCGCGGTCACCTCGTCGGCCAGCCCGGCCGGGGTGTGCACGACCACCTCGTCGTGCACGAAGAACACCAGGTGCGGGCGGGCGGTGAGCTCGCCGGCCCCCAGCCGCCACAACCGGTTGCGGAGGTCGGCGAGCCAGCACAGCGCCCACTCGGCCCCGGTGCCCTGGACGACGAAGTTGCGGGTGAACCGGCCCCAGGACCGGCGCTCCCGACCCCGGTCCTCGGGGGACAGGGCGCCGTCGGGCTCCTCACCGGCCGGCACGGCCCACGCGCCGGTTGGCAGGGGGGAGCCGCGGCCGAGCAGGGTGTGCACGACCTCGCCACGCTCGCCGGCGCGGGCGGCCTCCTCGACCAGCCCGATGGCCCGCGGGTAGCGGCGGGTCAGCCCCGGCATCATCCGGCCGCTCTCTCCCCGGGTGGCGCCGTACATCGCCCCGAGCATCCCGATCTTGGCCTCCGCCCGGGTCGCGACCGCCCCGCTGTCGACCATCCCCTGGTACAGGTCGGCGGCCCGTGCGGCCTCGGCCATCACCGTGTCACCGCTCATCCCGGCCAACACCCGGGGCTCCAGCTGCGCGACGTCGGCGACGACGAACCGCCAGCCCTCGTCGGCCCGGGCGGCCGGTCGCACGGGGACCGGCACCGACAGCGCACCACCACCCGAGGAGGCCCACCGCCCGGTGACCACCCCACCGGGCAGCCAGGTCGGGCGGAAGCGCCCGTCGGCCACCCAGGTGTCCAGCCACGTCCACCCGTTCGCCGCGAGCAGCCGGGAGAGCCTCTTGTACTCCAGCAACGGCCCGACCACCGGGTGGTCGAGCTGCTCCAGCGTCCAGGAGCGCGTGTCGGCCACCGGCAGCCCGGCGGTCTGCAGCGCCCGGAGCAGGTCCGGCGGTGAGTCGGGGTTGAGGTCCGGTGCGCCGAGCGCCGCCCGGACGTCGGGCACCAGCCGCTCGAGGCCGGCCGGCCGCGCCCCGCGCACCGGCCGCGGGCCCATCAGCGCGGTCAGCAGCCGGTCGTGGACGTCGGCCCGCCACGGCATCCCGGCGTGCGTCATCTCGGCCGCGACCAGCGCCCCACCGGACTCCGCCGCCAGCAGCAGCCCCAGCCGCGCCCGCTGGGGTGTTGCGGCGACGGTGGCCTGCTGCCGCGCGTGCTCGGCGGCGGGGTCCAGGCGGTCGGCAGGGTCCTCGAGCGGGAAGAGGGCCGGCTCGGCGGCCGACACCGGCTCCAGGGAGTCCCAGCCCGCGGTGTCGGGGCCGGCCAGCAGCGCCGGGTCGGCGAACGGGGAGCGCCGCAGCACCGCGTGGGACAGCCGCAGGTCCGTGCAGCGCTCGACCCGCACGCCAGCGGCCAGCAGCTGCGGGTACCAGCGCGTGGTGTCGTCCCAGACCCAGCGCGGGCGGTCGGCCTCCCGGTCGGCGACGAACCCGGCCAGCCGCCCGGCCGGCAGCTCGGTGAGCCCGACCGTGCTGCCGTCGGCGGCCAGGTCGCGGGCCAGGACGGCGTCGGGCCCCTGCCGCGTCAGCAGCACCCGGGCCACCCCGGTGCCGACCGCGCTCCGGGGCGGTCCGTCGGTCACCGGCGCAGTCTCGTCCACGGGTCCGACAGGACCGGGCGCAGCTCCCCGGCGGTGCGGCACCGCAGGGTCCAGGACGCGCTCAAGAGCCCGCGGCCCGGTGCCGATCACTCCATCGAGCAGTGGTGCTGACCAGCACCGATCCCGTACCGCCACCCGGAGAGGACCCGTCGTGCCCGCACAGCCCGCGGTCGTCGAGGGCACCCCCGACGTCCCGTCGGTCGGCTCGCACGCCGACCGCCCGGAGGCCCGGGTCGGTGCGCTCGTCGCCTACGTGCTGCTCGCCCTCACCGCCTTCCTGTTCTTCGGCGTCGACCGCACGCTCGGCGTGACCGCCGGCGTCATCAACGTCGTCTTCGCCGTCTACTTCTGCCGGCACCTGGCCTTCGCGGTCTCCGCGGCCCGCTGGGCCGAGGCCGACCTGCTCGCCGCCGACGTCGACCTGGAGGGATACACGCCCCCGGTCGCGGTCTTCGTGGGCTGCAAGAACGAGGAGCTGGTCGTCGACGGGATGATCCGGGCGCTGCTGGCCCTGGACTACCCGGCCGACCGGCTCCAGCTCGTCGTCGTCGACGACGGTTCGGACGACGACACCGGTCCCCGGCTGGACGCCTGGGCGCGGCGTGAGCCGCGGCTGCGGGTCATCCACCGGGCGGCGGGCTCCGGCGGCGGCAAGTCCGGTGCCCTCAACGAGGCGCTGGCCACCGTCGACGCCGAGGTCGTGCTGGTCTTCGACGCCGACCACGAGCCCGACCCCAACGCCCTGCGCCGCCTGGTGCGGCACTTCCGCGACCCCGTGGTCGGTGCCGTCATGGGCCGCTGCGTCATCCGCAACGGTCATGACTCCTCGCTGGCCTCGGTCGTCTTCGTCGACTACCTCTCCGGCTACCTGGTCAACGAGTACGGCCGGCAGGCGATGTTCGAACTGCCCGCCTACGGCGGCGCCAACTGCGCGGTGCGCATGTCGACGCTGCGCGCCCTGGGCGGCTGGAACCCGCACACCGTCACCGAGGACACCGACCTCACCCTGCGCGTGCTGCTGTCGGGTCAGCGGGTGCGCTACGACGTCTCGGCCGTCGACTACGAGGAGGCCGTGGTCACCGCGCGCCGCTTCTGGAAGCAGCGCTACCGCTGGGCGCGCGGCCACCAGAAGTGCATGCGCGACTACTGGCGCCCGATGATGCGCTCGGAGCACCTCACGCTGGTCGAGAAGGCCGAGTCGATGATGTTCCTGCTGACCTACCACGTGCCGGTGCTGTCGGGCATCGGCCTGACCCTCACCGTGCTGCGCGCCTTCGGCATCGGCGACCTGCCGCTGATCGGGCTGCTGCCGCTGTCGATGCTGCTGTTCGTCGGCCCGCTGGCCGAGCTGAGCGTGGGGCTGCTGGTCAGCCGGGTCGAGCGGAAGGCGGCCTGGCAGCTCATCGGCTTCCTGCCCTCCTTCGCCCTGTCCATCTGGATCACCTCCCGCGCCTACCTCGACGGCATGCTCGGCCGCCCCTACACCTGGGTGAAGACCACCCGCTCCGGCGCCACCTCCACCCTCGCCCCGGCCGCCGTCCCGCTGCCGGCCCCGGCCGCCGCGCCGCGCTCGTTCGCCGCTCCCGACTCCGGGGCGGTGGTTCGGCGTGGCTGAGACGCTGCTCGTGCCGCCGGTCCCGCGCCGGCCGCGGGCCAGCACCCGGCGCCAGGTCGCCGTCATCGGGGACCTGCTGCTGGCCGGGCTGGTCTGCCTGGTCGGGTACCGCTACGGCGCCCACTGGCTGCAGGTGCAGGAGGCGAGCTGGGTCGTCGGCGTGCTGCACCTGGTCGGTGTCGACTCCGTCTCCGGCGTGCTCCCCACCCGGATCCTGGTCTTCCGTCCCGACGGCGAGCTGCTCAACGCCGTCGTCACCGCCTCCTGCTCGTCGGTCCTGTCGGTCGTCGGCCTCACCGCGCTGACCGCCTCGGTGCTGCGCAGCCGGCGCGGGCACGCGCTGGCCGGCCTGCTGGTCGCCGTCGTCGCGGTGCTCGTCGCCAACCACCTGCGGCTGCTGCTCTCGACGGTGATCGGGCTGCAGTGGGGCGGTGGGTCGCTGGTGCTCTTCCACGACTGGGTGGGCACGCTGTGGAACCTCGCCGCGACCCTGGGCGGGTTCCTGCTGATGGTCTGCGTGACGCTGCCCTCCCGCATGCGGGCCGAGCAGGACGTCGCGGGCCGGCACACCGCCCGCCGTCCCAGCAGCTGGGCCCGGCCGGGCCTGGGCTACCGGCTGCCGGAGTTCGACCAGGCGGTGCCCGTGCAGGGACGCAACCTCGCCGGGCTCGTGCACCGCTCCCTGCTGCCCCGCCGGTGGTCCCGCTGGCTGGGCGCCCGCCGCGAGGCCGCCCGCATCGACTACCGCATCGGGCACCTGCCGGTGCACGACCGGGTGCAGCGGGTGCGCGTGCTCGCCGCCGACGGCCTGGGCGCGCACACCGCCTCGCTGCTGGCCGTGGCCACCTACGAGCAGGACGCCGACGTGCTCGACGCCCTCGCCGGCGCCATCGCCGCCCGGCAGTGGGAGCCGATCACCAACGAGCGGGTGTCCTCGCTGCGGCTGTGGGCGCGGGGCTGGCTGCTCAGCCGCGGACTGGCCGCCACCGCCCGTGCCACGGCCGCCCCCGCGCCCGTCACAGCAGGTCCGGCCCGCACCGACCCGGCCCCGGCGGTCGTCCCCGGGCCGGTCGCAGTGCCGACGGTCGGACCACGCACCGGGCCGCCACCGCGCAGCTTCTCCCGACCCACCCCGACCCCGTCAGCCCCGCACCCGTCAGCACCGCACCCGTCAGCACCCGACGCCGAGGACGCCCGATGACCCGCTCCCTGTACCCGTACCCGGTCCCGCCGCCGCGTCCGGCCGTGGTGGACGTGCGCGACCTGCCCCGTCCCGGGGTGCCGGCCGCCGCCGTCCCGCGGCCCACGCCGCCCGCCCCGGCCCCGGCTGCGCGGGCGGCGTCCGGGTCGGCGGTGCTGGTCACCGGCTCGGGCGGGCCGGCCGGCGTCGCCGTGGTGCGCCGCCTGGTCGCCCTCGGGCACCGGGTGGTCGCGGTCGACATCGACCCGATCGCGGCCGGCAGCGCGCTGGCCACCGTCGGGGGCGTCGTCCCCCGCGCCGACGACCCGTCCTTCGTCGACGCCCTGGTCGCCTTCGCCCACCAGCACGGCGCCGACGCACTGGTGAGCACCGTCGCCGAGGAGCTGCCCGCCCTGACCGCCGCGGCCGACCGGCTGACCGCCGCCGGCCTGGCCACCTGGCTGCCCGCGCTGGCCGCCGTCGACCTGTGCTGCGACAAGGCCGCCTTCGCCGTCCGGCTGGTCGAGGCCGGGGTGCCGACGCCGGCGACCGCCGCCACCGTCGAGGGCGCGGCGGGCGTGCCCGGGCCGTGGATCGTCAAGCCCCGCGCCGGGCGCGGCAGTCGCGGCGTGCAGCTGCTGGACACCGCCGAGGCCGTCGCGGCCGCGATGACCGCCGACCCCGGCCTGATCGTGCAGACCCGGCTCAGCGGCCGGGAGTTCACCGCCGACGCGCTCGTCGCCCGCGACGGCGCCCTGCTGACCGTCGTCCCCCGCTGGCGGGACGCGACCAAGGCCGGCATCTCCGTGCAGGGCACGACCTTCGACTCCGAGGCCGTCACCAGCGTGGTCGCCGACGCCCTCGCGGCGGTCGCGCTCACCGGCCCGGCCAACGTGCAGGGCTTCGTCGCCGACGACGGCACGGTCACCGTCGTGGAGATCAACCCGCGGTTCAGCGGTGGTCTGCCGCTCACCCTCGCCGCCGGCGCCGACGTCGTCGGCACCTACCTCGCCGGGGTCCGCGAGCCGGCGGCCGAGCTGCCCTACCTGTTCTTCACCCCCGGGGTCCGGATGAGCCGGTACTTCGCCGAGACCTACACCGCCCCCGACGGCCGCTCCGTCGCCGACCCCTGCGCCGTCCCCGCGGTGACCGGGTGACCCGCAGCCGGCACGTGCTGGTGCCCTTCGGCACCCGACCGGAGGTGGTCAAGCTGGCCCCGGTGGTCGCCGCGCTCGTCGCCGCCGGGCACCGGGTGGACGTCGTGGACACCGGGCAGCACGCCGACGCCGCGATGGCCTCGCAGCTGCAGGAGGCCCTCGGCCTCACCCCGACCCACCGGTTCACGCTGCCGGCCGAGCCCGCGTCGGCCCGCACCGGCGCACTGCACGCCGACGCCGCCACCGCACTCGCCCGCTTCCGCCCCGACGTCGTCCTGGCCCTCGGCGACACGAACACCGTCCCGGCGTACGCGCTGGCCGCCCGCGGCGCGGGCGTGCCGTTCGCGCACGTCGAGGCCGGGCTGCGCAGCTACAACATGCGCAGCGTCGAGGAGGTGAACCGGCGGGTCGCCGCCGCGATCGCCCAGCTGCACCTGGCCCCCACCGCCCGGGCCGCGGACTCGCTGCGCCGGGAGGGCGTGCCGGCCGAGCGGGTGTTCGTCGTCGGCAACCCGGTCATCGACACCCTCGTCGCCCGGGGCGTCACGCCGGTCCCGGTCGCCGAGCGCCGCGGGGTGCTGGTCACCGCCCACCGGCCCACCAACGTCGACGACCCGGTGCGGCTGGCCCGGCTGGTGGCCGTCGTGCGCGGCCTGGCCGACCAGGTCGGCCCGGTCACCTTCCCGGTGCACCCGCGCACCACCGCCCGGCTGGCCGCCGCCGGCCTCGGCGGGGCACTGGAACACCCCGGCATCCGGCTCACCGGGCCGGTCGACCACGACACGCTGATGGCCGCGCTGCGCTCGTCGCAGCTGGCGGTCACCGACTCCGGCGGCATCCAGGAGGAGGCCGCCCACCTCGGCGTCCCGGTCGTGGTGCTGCGCTCCTCCACACCTCGCTGGGAGGGCGTCGAGGCCGGGACGACGACGCTGGCCGGGCTGACCGACGACGGCGCCGCGCAGGCCGTGCTCACCGCCGCGGCCGCGCACACCTCCGCCGCCGGGCAGGCCCGGGCCGCCGCGCTGCCCTGCCCCTACGGCGACGGCACCACCGGCACGCAGATCGCGGCGATCCTGGCCGACGAGCGCACCGACGCCCTGCTCGAGCTCACCGAGCCCGACTTCACCGACGGCCGGCTCCCGTGGTGACCGGCTGGTCCGGGCCGCCACCGCTGGCCGTGGTCGTCGACCTCGACGACACGCTCTACCCGCAGGCCGCCTACCTCGCCGGTGCGGCCGCGGCCGTCGGAGCCGCGGCCGGCACCGCCGGCCTGGACGGCGACGCCGTGCACGCCGCGCTCGTCGCGGAGCTGGCGGCCGGTTCCGACACCGGCGGCACGATCGACCGCGCGCTGCTCGCCGCCGGCGTCGCCCCGGGGGAGCTGCCGGCCCTGCTGCCGCCGCTGGTCGCCGCCTTCACCGGGCACCGGCCGGACCGGCTGCCCACCTACCCCGGGGTCGAGGCGGCGCTGACCGCGCTGGCCGCGGCCGCACCGCTGGCCTGCCTCACCGACGGCGCCCCGGAGATCCAGCGGGCCAAGCTGGCCGGCACCGGGCTGGACCGGCTGCTGCCGCTCGTCGTCCTGAGCGACTCCCTCGGCGGGCGCGCCACCCGCAAGCCCGCACCCGCCGGGCTGCTGGCCGTCGCCGCCCGGCTCGGGGTACCCGCCGACCGGCTGCTGATGATCGGCGACCGGCCGGGCAAGGACGTCGCCGTCGCGGCCGCCGTGGGCGCCCGGGCGATCCGGGTGCGGCAGGGCGAGTACGCCACCGCGCCCGACGTCCCGGCGGCCTGGGCGGTCACCGCCAGCTTCCCGGAGGCGGCTGCCCGCGCACTCTCCGTGATCGGCCCACCCGACGTGGACGGGCGCCTCACCCGTTCGCGTGACTTGGGCCCGCGGGTGGCCAGCACGGGCGGTGAGCTGTCGATGACATGGGGACAGGACAGCTCGTACACGACCCAGTTGAGGGCAGGACGATGACGGAGAACGCACCGACGGGCCGAGGGCCCGGCCGGCGGCTGCGCAGCGGGGCGCTCGCCCTGCTCACCGCGCTGCTCGCGGTGGTCGCCCCCGTGGTCCTGCCCGCGTCGGCCTCCGCCGCCGGCTACTACGGCGGGTACGACGGCGGCTACAACGGTGGGTACAACGACGGCGGTTACAACGGTGGCTACAGCGGCGGCTCGACCGGTGGGTACACCGGGGCCGTCGTCGTCACCCCGGTGCTCAACTGCGTCCTGGCGGGCACCAACGGCGCCTACACCGCGGTGCTCGGCTACCGGAACACCAGCTCGAGCACGTACACGATCACCGGTGACTACAACGTCATCTCGCCGTCGTCCTACAACGGCCAGCAGCCCACGGTGTTCAAGCCCGGCACCTACTCCGGGGTGTTCCGGGTGGCGGTCAGCTCCGGCACCCTCTACTGGACCCTCGGCAACTCCAAGCTGACCATCAGCCGCACGTCCACCCCGGCCTGCCCCAAGGACACCCAGATGCCGGCCGACGGCAACGGGACGGGCGTGGTGGGGGCCCTCGCGGTCGCCGCCGGTCTCGGCGCGCTGATGGTCCGCCGGGCACGCCGCCGGGCGGACGCCCTCACCCCTCACCAGGAGCCCGTCGATGCGTAACGTGCTGGCGGTCGGGGCCCACCCCGACGACATCGAGCTCGGCTGCGGCGCCACGCTGCTGGCCCACCATGCGGCCGGTGACCGGGTCACCATGCTCGTGCTCACCGGCGGGGAGAACGGCCCCGGCGACGAGCGCAGCCAGATCAGCCGCCGCCGCCAGGAGCAGCAGCGGGCCGCCCGCACCCTGGGCGCGGAGCTGGAGTGGGGCGGGCTGCGTGACTGCACCGTCGTCCCCGACTCGGCCACCATCGGCATCATCGAGTCCGTGCTGCGGGCCACCGACGCCGACCTGGTCTACGTGCACGCCCCCGACGACAGCCACCAGGACCACCGGGCGGTGTCCGCAGCCACGCTGTCCGCCGCGCGCCGGCTGTCCCGGGTCATGCACTACCAGAGCCCCTCGACGCTGACCTTCACCCCGACGGTCTTCGTCGACGTCACCGCGCACCTGTCGGGCAAGCTCGCCGCCCTCGGCGCGCACGCCTCCCAGGTGGAGATGTCGGCGATGGTCGAGCCGGACGCCGTCGTGGCGTCGGCCCGGCACTGGGGCGCGCAGGCGCGGATCGGCTACGCCGAGGCGTTCGCGCCCACGCGGATGGTGCTCGACCTGGCGCCCCGTCCCGCGGCGGAGCTGCCGGCACCCCGCGCGGCCGCCGAGGACCTGGTGCCCGCGCACCGGCTCAGCAGCCTGATCGCCGTCCCGTCGGCCGTCCCGGTCGCCGCCGGCTGACCTCGGTCAGGCGCCGTGCTGGCAGACCCGGCACAGGCCGACGTCGTCGGGCACGTCCTCCACCGGGATCACCGTGACGTGCTCGCCGCACAGCGCCGGCACGTCCGTGTGGGTCTCCAGGGCCTCCCGGCCCACCTCCTCCGGCACCGCGTGCAGCGGCCCGGCCAGCTTCTCGCCGGCCGGGCTGCTGCCGTCTGCGCTTCGTCGGGCCCGACCGACCAGGTTCGCCATGTGCCCACCCTGCCCCCTCGCACACCGGTCCCGCGCGTCGGGCCCGGCCGGTGCATGGGAGCGACCGGTCCCGGGCACGCAGTGCGGGCGTCCCAGCAACCGACGCGCGCACGAGGGCAGGAGCACGAGATGACCAGGTCCATCGCAGACCAGACCGTGACCGAGCTCGGCGGACCGGGCAGCGTGTTCGTCCGCCAGCGGGAGGACCACGAGCAGCTCGACCGGCTGCTGACCGAGCTCGAGGGCACCACCGGCACCGAGCAGGAGCGGGTGCTCCGCCGGATCGACCGGCTGGTGTTCAGCCACGCCTTCGCCGAGGAGACCGTGCTCTGGCCGGTCGTCCGCCGCGTGCTCCCCGACGGCGAGGCGCTCACGCTGCAGGTCGAGGAGGAGCACCAGGAGGTCAACGAGCTGGTCAGCGACCTGGAGACGCTCGGGCACGACGACCCCCGCCGGGCGGTGACCCTGGCCCGGCTGGTCGAGGTGCTGCAGGACGACGTCCGGGACGAGGAGGACGTGCTCTTCCCGCGGCTGCAGCAGGCGCTGGACGCGCCGGCGCTGCGGCGGCTGGGCCGGCAGTGGGACCTCGCCCGCCGGGTCTCCCCGACCCGGCCGCACCCGACCGTCTCCCGCCGTCCGCCGGGCAACGCCGTGTCCGCTCTCCCGCTGACGGTGCTCGACCGCAGCCGCGACCTGGTCGACGCGGGCGTGCAGCGTGCGCCCGGGCGGCTGGTGCCGGCCGGCGAGGCCGTCAGCCGCGGGCTGGCCGCGGTCGCCGGCTGGGTGGAACGGGTGCCGCTGGCCCGGCGCGGGGACCGTCCGCCGACCAGCCGCTGAACGCGACGACGGCCCCCGGTCTCCTGGCGGAGTCCGGGGGCCGTCGTCGTCGAGGGCCTGGGGTCAGGTCGTCTGCTTGCGCTTCGGCGCCTCACGGGCGTCGAGCTGGATCTCCTTGTCCGCGCGCGGGACGCCGGCCTTCAGCTCCTTGGTGCGCTCCATCTCGGCGTCCAGCTCGATGCCGAAGAGGAGGGCGAGGTTGATCAGCCAGAACCAGATCAGGAAGATGACCACGCCGGCCAGGGCGCCGTAGGTCTTGTTGTAGCTGCCGAAGTTGCCGACGTAGAACGCGAACGCCGCCGAGGCGACGACCGCGACCAGGATCGCGACGCCGGCGCCGGGGCTGACCCACTTGAAGCCGCGCAGCTTCGCGTTCGGGGCGGTGTAGTAGAGGACGGCGATCATCAGCGCCAGCAGCACCAGGATGACCGGGTACTTCGCCCAGCTCCAGATGTTCAACACGGTGTCGCCCAGGCCGATGGACTGCCCGATGGCGTCCACGACCGGGCCGCTGAGCACCAGCATCGCCAGGATCAGCGCGGCGAACAGGATGCCGATCAGGGTGACCAGCAGCTGCAGCGGCTTGAGCTTCCAGATCTTCCGGCCCTCACGCGTCTCGTAGACGATGTTGGCCGCCCGGCCGAACGCGCCGACGTAGCCCGACGCCGACCAGATGGCCGCCGCGATGCCGATGATCAGGCCGAGGCTGGCCGCGCTCGAGCTGCCCGCGATCTGCTGGATCACCGGGTTGAGGGTGTCCGCCGCCTGCTTCGGCACGACCTGCGTGATGCCGTCGGTGAGCTGCTGCGGGTCGGTGAGCAGGCCCACGATCGACAGCAGGGCGGTCAGCGCGGGGAAGAGCGCGAGGATGCCGTAGTAGGTCAGCGTGGCGGCCCAGTCGGTGAGCCCGTCCTCGCTGAACTCCTTCAGCGTGCGCTTGAACGTGCCGCCGGTGGTTGCCTTGGGGTCGGCGCCGGTGGGCGCGTAGTCGGCGCGCTCGCGGCTGATCTTGTCGTCGCCCGGCGCGGTGTCGTGGGCGTCGTTCGGGGTGTTGCTGTCCTGCGCGGTACCGCCGCGTGATCCCTCTCGGGGGGCACGTGCACTGGCTCCGGCCATGGGGGCCTCCGGGTGGGTGGGACGCTGGCTTGTCGGTGTTGGGTGCCCCGATCGGGACGGCGTCACGCGTGGGGACGTTGCATTCCGGCAACGGTCGGTCCGGGTGGCCTGTCGTGCTGGGGCGGCAGTGCCGCAGGATCGGGCAGCGGACACCTGCCGGGCACGTCCCGGTGCGACGATCGTCACACGCTGTCCACAGAGAAGTCGCTCTGCGCAGGGTTCACTGCAGGTGCGAGCGGGAAGTGACCACCAGCAGAGCGCTGGGCGACCAGCGGGCACCGAAGAGAACGTGGAGCGGACCAGATGGTGATGTGGCCGGCAGTCAGCCTGCTCGGATTCCTCGTGCTGACGGCACTGGTGGTCCTGATGGGCATGCAGTCCACCAAGCGCTACGAGGCCGAGAAGCAGGCCGCGTCCTCGCTGCGGCACGCAGCTCCCGAGGCCGCCCGCGCGACCGCAGCAGCCACCGCGGTCCTCTAGCTCCTCCCGCGTCGCCCTGCGACGCATCCGCGCCCACCGACGGCGGCCCTCCTCGAGGGCCGCCGTCGTCGCGTGTCCGGACCCCGTCGTCCACGGGCGTCCGGCCGGCCGACGCGCTCACCGTCGGGAGTCGCGGGTGCCGTCCGTGTCCGGGCGGGAACGCCGACGGCCCCTGCGTCCCGCGGGTGGCGGGGCGCAGGGGCCGTCGGTGGTGCGGACCGGTCAGACCTGCCGGCGGAGCTCCTCGGGCAGGTGGTCGGCCGGGACGCTGGCCAGCCCGGTGGGCTGGCCGGCGGCGGTGGCCTCGTGCCGCCCGCCCTCGGGGGCGTCGACGTCGGCGCCCGCGGCCTCGTGCCGGCCGGGGTGCGCACCGGTGCCGGCGCCGACGACGGTCCCGGCGGCCGGTCCGGTGGCCGGCTGCGTGGCCGGCTGGACGCCGGCGTGCGGGTCCGCGCCGGGGACGGCGCTCTCACCGGTCCGGTCGACACCGTCGACCGGCGGCTCGACCGAGGTCGGCGCCGCCGTCCCGGCCGCGTTGGCCGCGGCCAGCGCGGGGGAGTCCGCCGCGGTGCCCGGGTCGGCGTCCTTGCTGCCGCCGGCCTGCGCGGCCTGGATGCCGGACTGGGTGCGCAGCGGCAGCTGGGGCAGGAACAGCAGCACGAAGAACCCGAGCGCCACCACGATCGCGGCGATCAGGAAGACCGCGTCGAGGGAGGTGGCGAAGCCGGTCTTGAACGGCAGCGCGATCTCGGCCGGCAGCTTCTGGATGAAGGATGTGTCGGACAGGTCGCTGCCGCCGGCGCCGGCCTGCTGCAGCTGCGGGGCGATGGCCGGGTCGGCCGCTGCGGCGTTGCGGACGGAGCTGCCGATGTCGTTCGGCAGCCGGGTGAACAGCACCGACAGGAAGACGGCCGTCCCGAGCGTGCCGCCCATCTGGCGGAAGAAGGTGACCGACGAGGTCGCCACACCGATCTCCCGCGGGCTCACCGCGTTCTGCACGGCGAGGATCACCGGCTGGAAGTTGAAGCCCAGGCCCAGCCCCATGAGCAGCATGAACGGCACCAGGGTCCACACGTGCGTGTCCGCGGCGACGATGAAGTGCAGCGAGAGCAGTGCGGCGACGATGAAGACCACGCCGACCAGCGGGAAGAGCTTGTACTTGCCGGTCCGGGCGATCGTCTGGCCGGCGATGATCGAGCCGGACATGATGCCCAGGACCAGCGGGATCATCTGCAGGCCGGCCTCGGTGGGGCTGGAGCCGTGCACGATCTGCAGGTACTGGGGGAGCAGCAGGATGCCGCCGAACATGCCGGCGCCCAGCACGATGCTGCTGGCGCTGCTGACCGCGAAGGTGCGGTTCTTGAACATCCGCAGCGGCAGCAGGGCGTCGTCCTTGTAGGCCCGCTCGGCCAGCACGAAGAGGACGAAGCCCACCGCGCCGATCGCGTAGCAGACCAGCGCGCGGGTGGAGTCCCAGCCCCAGGTGCGGCCCTGCTCGGCGACGATGAGCAGCGGCACCAGGAAGGTGATCAGCGCCAGTGCGCCGGGGAAGTCGATGCGGTGCTCGCGCTTGGTGTGCGGCAGGTGCAGCACCCGGAACACGACGACCAGCGCCAGGATGCCCAGCGGCACGTTGACGTAGAAGATCCAGCGCCAGCCGGTGATGCCCAGGATCGAGGACTGGCCGGACAGGAAGCCACCGATGACCGGGCCCAGCACGCTCGAGGTGCCGAAGACGGCCATGAAGTAGCCCTGGTACTTCGAGCGCTCACGCGGCGGCACGATGTCGGCGATGATCGCCAGCGCCAGCGACATCAGGCCACCGGCGCCGATGCCCTGGATCGCCCGGAAGGCGGCGAGCTCGTACATGGAGTTCGCGAAGCCGCACAGCGCCGAGCCGATGACGAACACCGCGATGGCGAACAGGTAGAACGGCCGCCGGCCGTAGATGTCGCTGAGCTTGCCGTAGAGCGGCGTGGCGATCGTCGAGGTGATCAGGAACGCGGTGGTCGCCCAGGCCTGCAGGTCGTAGCCCTGCAGGTCGTCGGCGATCGTGCGGATGGCCGTGGAGACCACGGTCTGGTCGAGGGCGGCCAGGAACATGCCCATCAGCAGCCCGACCAGGATGGTCATGATCTGCCGGTGGGTGAAGGCCCCGGAGGCGTCGGGCGCTGCGGCCGAGGCGCGCGCGTCGCTGCGCTGGGCCCCCGTGCCACGGTCGGTGGTCTGGGTCATCGGTCCTTCTCGGAGGTGGTCGCGGCGCCGTCGATGGCGGTGCCCAGGGTGGGGAGGTGGTCGGAGAGCTGCCGCACCAGGCGGTGCAGCTGACGGGTGAAGGTGTGCAGTTCCTCGCCCTCCCAATCGGCGGTCACCCGCGTGAACAGGGAGCTGCGCTCCTGGCGCATCTGGTCGAGCACGGCCTCGCCGGCCGGGGTGACGACCAGCCGGCTGGCCCGCCCGTCGGAGGCGTCGGCGACCCGGCGGACGAGCCCGCGGTCGACGAGCAGCGTGACGTGCCGGCTGACGGTGGAGGGGTCGGCGTGCACGAGCTCGGCCAGCGCCCCCTGGCGCAGGGGGCCCAGCCGGGTGAGCGGGAAGAGCAGGACGTGCGCGGCGCGCTCGCGGGCCTCGGGGCCAGCGCCGCCGGTCAGCTGGTTCTTGAGCAGGTGCATGACGCGCACGAGCTGGGCCAGCTCCTCGGGCAGCGAGAGCGGTGGAGGAGCTGTCTCGGACGTGAGCGTCTCGGACACGGGGGCACTCCGGTGGTCGGCAGGGGGCGCCGCGCTGCGCCGGAGGAACACGTGCACGGTACAAGCCGTTGCGCGATACATGCAACCAGTTGGGCCGTGCACCGAGTGTGAGGCGCGCGACCGCACCCTCCGGGGTGAGACCCTGGAGTCACTGCCCTCGACAGGAAGTACGAGCACCCCGTGACCACCCCGCACGACGACCTCCGGTCCCGGCTGTCCGCACTGACCCTGAGCGACGAGCACCGCCTCGGTCGGCGGCTGGACGGCACCCGGCGCACGAGGGACCTCGCGGTCCGCGCGAAGCAGACCGAGCAGATCGCCGCCGAGGTGGCGGCGGCCGAGCAGCGCGTCGCCCGCCGCCGGGACGCCGTCCCGGTCGTGAGCTACCCGGAGGAGCTGCCGGTCAGTCAGCGGCGCGACGACATCGCCGAGGCGCTGCGCGACTCGCAGGTGGTCGTCATCGCCGGGGAGACCGGCTCGGGCAAGACCACGCAGCTGCCGAAGATCCTGCTGGAGCTCGGCCGTGGCGTCCGGGGCCGGATCGGGCACACCCAGCCGCGACGGATCGCCGCGCGCACCGTCGCCGAGCGGATCGCCGAGGAGCTGGGCAGCCCGCTGGGCGACGTCGTCGGCTTCAAGGTCCGGTTCACCGACGACGTGGGCGACCGGACGCTGGTCAAGCTGATGACCGACGGCGTCCTGCTCGCCGAGGTGCAGCGCGACCGGCTGCTGCGCCAGTACGACACGATCATCATCGACGAGGCGCACGAGCGGAGCCTCAACATCGACTTCCTGCTGGGCTACCTCGCCCGGCTGCTGCCCCGCCGTCCCGACCTCAAGCTGGTCATCACCTCGGCGACCATCGACGTCGACCGGATCGCCAAGCACTTCTCCGTCGACGGCGCCGCGGTGCCGGTGGTCGAGGTCAGCGGGCGCATCTATCCGGTCGAGGTCCGCTACCGCCCGGTCATCGACCCGGACGACGAGGACGCCGACCCCGACCGCGACCAGGTCACCGCGATCGTCGACGCCTGCGCCGAGCTGGTGGCCGAGGGCCCCGGCGACGTGCTGGTCTTCCTGGCCGGTGAGCGCGAGATCCGCGACACCGCGGACGCCCTCAACGAGCGTGGGTTCCCGCTCACCGAGGTGCTGCCGCTCTACTCGCGGCTGAGCGCGGCCGATCAGCACAAGGTCTTCCAGCCGCACACCGGACGGCGGATCGTGCTGGCCACCAACGTCGCCGAGACGTCACTGACGGTTCCGGGCATCAAGTACGTCGTCGACCCGGGCACCGCGCGCATCTCCCGGTACAGCCATCGCACGAAGGTGCAGCGGCTGCCGATCGAGGCGATCAGCCAGGCCTCGGCGCGGCAGCGCTCGGGCCGCTGCGGGCGCACCAGCGAGGGCATCGCCATCCGGCTCTACACGGAGGCCGACTTCGAGGCCCGCCCCGAGTACACCGACCCCGAGATCCTGCGCACCAACCTGGCCTCGGTGCTGCTGCAGATGGCCTCGCTCGACCTCGGCGACGTCGCCGAGTTCCCCTTCATCGACCCGCCGGACCGCCGCGCGATCGCCGACGGCGTGGCGCTGCTGGAGGAGCTCGACGCCCTCGACGCCGCCGGCGGGCTCACCCCGACCGGCCGCTCGCTGGCGACCCTGCCGCTGGACCCGCGGCTGGCCCGGATGGTCGTGGAGGCCGACCGGCGCGGGGTGCTGGAGGAGGTGCTGGTCATCGCCGCCGGGCTCACCGTGCAGGACGTGCGCGAGCGCCCGGCCGAGCACCAGCAGGCCGCCGACGAGCAGCACAAGCGGTTCGCCGACGAGAACTCCGACTTCATCGGCCTGCTCAACCTCTGGCGCTACCTGGAGGAGCGGGCCGAGGAGCTGTCGGGCAACCAGTTCCGCCGCACCGTGAAGAAGGAGTTCCTCCACTACCTGCGCATCCGCGAGTGGCAGGACCTGCACGGCCAGCTGCGCAGCACCGCCCGCCGGCTGGGCATGACCCTCGGCGAGCTGGCGCCGGCGCCCGACGAGCGCGGCGTGACCGCCGCCCTGCTCTCGGGCCTGCTCTCCCAGGTCGGCATGCAGGTCGAGCCCGTGAAGGACCGGTCCGGCAAGCCCGGCCGTCCGGGCCGTGAGTACATGGGCACCCGCAACACCCGCTTCGTGCTGGCCCCGGGCTCGCCGCTGGCCAAGAAGCCGCCGCGCTGGGTGGTCGCCGCCGAGCTGGTGGAGACCAGTCGGCTGTTCGCCCGCACCGTCGCGCGGATCGACCCCGAGACGGTCGAGAAGCTGGCCGACCACCTGGTGCACCGGCAGTACAGCGAGCCGCGCTGGGACGCCAAGCGCGGCTCGGTCGTCGCCACCGAGCGGGTCACCCTCTACGGCCTGCCGCTGGTGGTGGGCCGCCGGGTGCAGTACGGCTCGATCGACCCGGTGGTCTCCCGCGAGCTGTTCATCCGGCACGCGCTGGTGCAGGGGGAGTGGACGACGCACCACCGCTTCGCCGCCGACAACGCCCGCACGATCGAGCGGGTCGCCGAGCTGGAGGAGCGCGCCCGCCGCCGCGACATCCGGGTGGACGACGAGACGGTGTTCGAGCTCTACGACGCCCGGGTGCCCGCCGACGTCGTCTCCACCCGGCACTTCGACCGCTGGTGGAAGGAGGCCCGGCGCACGACCCCGGACCTGCTGACCTTCACCCCGGAGATGCTCACCAACGCCGCCGTCGCCGGGCAGGTGCAGCTGGAGGACTATCCCGACGAGGTGCAGCTGACCCAGGGACTGACCCTGCCGCTGTCCTACGCGTTCGCCCCGGGTGCGGAGCAGGACGGCGTAACCGTCGACGTGCCGCTGGGCGTGCTGGACACCGTGGCCGCGCGGACGTCGGGGGAGTCGCTGGCGTTCACGGTGCCCGGGCAGCGGGCCGAGCTGGTCACCGAGCTGCTGCGGTCGCTGCCCAAGCAGCTGCGCCGCGGGCTGGTGCCGATCCCGGACCGGGTGCGCGAGGTGCTGCCGAAGATCGACCCGACGGAGGCGCTGCTGCCGGCGCTGGAGCGCGAGCTGCGCCGGGCCACGTCGGTGGTCATCCCGCCGGACGCCTGGCGCCCGGCGGAGGTGCCGCCGCACCTGCGCGCCACCTACCGGGTGCTCGACGACTCCCAGCGCCTGCTCGCCCAGGGCAAGGACCTCACCGCGCTGCGCACCCAGGTCGCGCCGCAGGCCCGGGCCAGCCTTGCCCGCGCCGCGTCGACCTACGAGCGCAGCCGGCAGACCACCTGGACGTTCGGCGAGCTGCCGGAGACCGTCGAGGTCGAGCGCGGCGGGCACGTGGTCACCGCGTTCCTGGCGCTGGTCGACGAGGGCGAGACGGTCGGCGTCCGGGTGGTGCCCACCCAGGCCGAGGCCACCCGGATGAGCTGGCGGGGCGCCCGACGGCTCCTGGAGCTGGTCGTCAGCTCCCCGGTCAAGCAGGTGGTCAAGGGCATCGGACCACGCTCCAGGCTGGCGCTGCAGTTCAACCCCGACGGCGAGATCCCCGACCTGGTCGCCGACTGCGTGGACGCCGCCGCCGACGAGCTGATCGCGGCCGCCGGTGGCCCGCCGCGCACCGAGGCCGCGTTCGCCGCGCTGGTGGCCACGGCCCGCACCGAGCTGCACACGCTGACCAGCGACGCCGTCCGGCGGGTGGAGGCCGTGCTGACGCAGGCCCGGGAGACCGCCATCGCCATCGGCGCCGCGCCGGGACGGCGGGTGCCCGAGGCCGCGATCGCCGACCTGCGGGCGCAGATGGGCGGACTGCTGCACCGCGGCTTCGTCGCCACCGCCGGGCGCAGGCGGCTGCCGGACCTGGTGAGGTACCTCAAGGCGATGGAGCTGCGGCTGGACAAGCTGCCGGCCAACGCCGCCCGCGACGCGCTCCTGATGGCGCAGGTCGAGGCGGTGACCAAGGAGTACGAGCAGCTGCGCGCCGCCGTCCCGGCCACCGGTGCGCCCGACGACGCGGTCATGCGGGTGCGGTGGATGGTCGAGGAGCTTCGGGTCGGGCTGTTCGCCCAGACCGTCGGCACGCCGCGGCCGGTCTCCGAGCAGCGCATCTACAAGGCCATCGACGCCGTGTCGGTCTGATGCGTCGTCATCCGAGCCGGTGCAACGGCGCGGATGACGACGCAGGGGCCCGACAGATAGCCGGAAACAACAGAACGTCCTTTATGTTGTATCTGCCCCGTCGTCCGCTATGGGCGGGTCAGGACGGTGTGCGGCTCGGGAAGCGAGGCGCCGCTGCGGGCGTGTCGAGCGCACTTTCCAGTCGTGCCGGGCGGTCAGGGCTGCAGGGGCGAAACTCGCTCGAGCATGGACATGCGCGTAGCCGACCGCATCTATGTGTCGAGACTTTCCGCGGACTTCTCTGCTTCATCGCGGTCGCGTACCTGCTGTGCATAAAGCTGGTTGTACAAGGCTTCCTCGGCTTCGAGCACCGAGGCGTGGGGATTGCGCAGCCTGTGAAGGGTCAGTGCAGTGCGAGCCAAGCGGAGCACCCAATCCAGTCGTACGTTGCTGTCCGTGCCAAGGGCAACTGACTGTCCTCGGAAATCTGTGGTCACAATGGCGTCAACTCCAAGGTCTAAGAGCAATCTACGAAGATGCTCAGTCGTAGTCGTGAACTCGAAGTCAGCCATCGCTACCCTTTGATCAGTGCCGCAACTCAGCCAGAACGGGCGTTACTGGTCACTCACGGCGTCCAGTGCTTCGTCGGCCCATCCGACCAGGTGCGCCAGTGCCATTCCGCGCTGGCGGTAGAGCCGCTCGGGGTCAGCATCTTCGTGGTATGCCTGATGACCGGTGTCTCCGGCTTGGGAGAGCAGCAGCGGCAGGAGCCAGGCGTACTTCACGCACGAGGCGACGACACCGAGCCGAGCGTCAGAGTCGGTACCCGTCCAGCCGCTCTCGCGCAGCCCAGCTAGGTAGGCCGGATAGCAGGCCGCCTCGAGTTCCGGGAGCTGCTCGGCGGGCCAGAACAGGTCGAAAACAGCGTCCGGTAGCCAGTTGCCGAGATCCTCTCCGACCGCGCCGTCGCCGGCGAAGGCCCAGTCGAGCATGACTACTGTGCCGTCGCCGCGGCGCACGGCGTTGCTCACCCACGCGTCGAGGTGGGATGAGGCGCGCGGTAGCTGTTCCATGAGGTCGAGCAGAGCATCGCGGTGGGTGAGCAGCCGGCTCCAGCCCTCTCGCAGCCCGGCTGGCCAGGTCGCGCGGATCAGCGGTTGTGCCCAAGCGTCATCGTCCTGGACCACGGACGCGTCTCCTGGGCGGCTGGTGGAGTACTGGCGTAAGAACCGCTGGGAGGACCACGGCCGGGTCAGCGGCGGTCGGCCCTGCCAGCGGCCGAGGGCGGTCGCGGCGGCTACGTGGTCGGTCAGGTCGAAGTTGGGTCCGGCGGTCCCGGTGACGTCCTCCAGCCACAGGGTCGTGCCGCTCTCATGGTCGACGACCTCGGCGCCGGCAAGCTCGAGCCCTGTCCCGGTCAGAGATGCTCGGAGACTGTCGTCCCGGTAGACCTCGGCCTCTCGGTGCCAGTAGTTCCAGTGTCCCGGGTCGGTTGACGTCGCCCAGTGCACCGCACCGCCCTTCTCCACCGGGCCCGGCCGGCGCAGCTCCTTACGCACCCGACTTCCGCCCGGCGTCCGCACGCGCTCGACAATCACAGTCGACTGGTTGCTCGAGTTGTACCGGAGGACCTTTGCGGAGTGATCGCCGTCCATGGCAGTGCCTTGCCCGAAGGATGGTTCCTCTACCCGACTTCAACGTGGGGCCGGTAGGCCGAGAGTCAGCGACACGTAGGAGCCTGGCTGAGGTGCGGCGGGGCGTCGTTGTCCTCTACTCCCACATGCCGGGCGCCGGACGGGCCGGCGCTCCTCCTCTTGGTGGCAGGGAACTCCGGCGGTGATCAACGCCTCTAGACCCAGCTGTGGCTGAGCGTCTTCTCCCCGGATGGACCCGGCTGGTTCGCCGATAAGAATCGTTCCGTCAGGTGGGTGCGCGTTCCGGCTCAGGATCGGGTCAGACGTCGAGGTAGTCGGCTCCAGGAGCTGCGTCTTCGGGGATGTCGTTGGTGTCCAGGGTCTCCATGAGGTGGATGGCGGTGGATTCGGGTGAGGCCTGACGGCCGAGTTCGTCGAACAGCGGGACGATGCGCCGGAGTCGTCGTCCGGGGCGGGGTGCGTAGGTGAAGGTGACGTGCAGTTCGGTGTCCGGCCAGGTCCCGACGACGTCGACCCGGCTGTCGCCGAGCCCGTCGGTCAGCGGAGCGCGGTGACCGTCGGGGTGGGTCCAGTAGTGGTCCAGATCGGTGAGGCGGTCCCGGCAGAAGGCCGTGTAGTCCTCGGTGTCGACGGGCTCGGGTGGCAGTGGCCAGCAGTGAGCGGTGACGTCGACGGCGTCTGCGGGAAGAACGGTCTCCACGGCCCCGTCTGCTGCGCGCACTCGGATGAGGGCGGTGGGCGGCGGGTCGGCGTAGGTGGCGTAGCGCGTGGGGCGTTCAACCGCCAGCCACAGCCAGCCGGCGGTGGCGATCGCGGCGTGGGCGGTTCCTGGCCCCAGGTCGACCTGATGTCGCTGGATGGTCGTACCCGCATCGCGGGCCAGCACGGTGACGTGGCGGTTGCGGCCGTGACCTACCCAGCCGGCCCACCAGTCGACCCCGATGGGACTTGGGTCGGTTGCCCAGGGACCCCAGTGCGGGTTGTCGTGGTCGGCGGGCGGTAGCCAGCGTGCGCCGAGGCGGCGGCCGCTGTCCCGTTCTGTGCGCTCCGCGTCCCGCGGTGGTGCCGATGCATGGGTGGTCAGGCTGAGCTGGTCGGGCGGCGACTCGTCCGCCGGCAGTCGCAGCCAGGAGAGCTCGGGCTTCAGGTCCCAGCTGTCGGGGGTGCCGAGGTTGCGGCGGCTCCACCGGTCGGTCTCGACCTGGAGGTACAGGGCGCCATCCTGCGAGCAGGCGGCATGCAGCGGGGCGTCGAGGAGCACGGTGACGGTGGTGCGGCCGGGGTGGGCGAGGAACAGTTGGTGGAAGCCGTCGCGGCCGCGGGGCGGCGTGTCCTCGGTGGCGGCGATGTCCTGCACCGGCGGGTCAGGAAGGCACCACGAGCCGTGGGCGGAGACGGTGCCCAGCGTCCGCCCGCCGCTGAGGTGGCCGCTGCGCAGTCCGTCCTCGGTGACCAGCGCGAGCGGGCCGCCGGCCTGCTGCACCCACAGCCCGTCGCTGGCTGGGCGCACCTGCCAGCCGCTCGGCCAGCTGTCCTGCGCCACCGGCGACAGTTCCGGCCAGGCGACCGTCGCCACCTGTGCGGAAGTCCGGGAGTCGAGGACGACAGCGACCGGCTGCATCTGATCGACGACCCAGATGCGGTCGCCGACCTCCACCAGCAGGCCTGGACGTAGGTGCCGCCGCCGCTGATCAGCCACGGTTGGTGGTGAGGATCTTCCAGTCGATGATCATGTGCTCACGCTGCCACA
Organism: Modestobacter sp. L9-4; assembly: GCF_019112525.1. Lineage (NCBI taxonomy): Bacteria > Bacillati > Actinomycetota > Actinomycetes > Geodermatophilales > Geodermatophilaceae > Modestobacter > Modestobacter sp. L9-4. The sequence goes on along the minus strand of NZ_CP077800.1, from coordinate 1,746,811 downwards.
GCCGGGGGGTGAATGCCTCTCGCCCCGACGCCGCTGTAGGCCCGAAACGGTCGGGTATTGGGCCGCCCGTTTAACGGGCGGTTTCGGTCAGCGCTGCGGGAAGGCAGACGTCCCACGGGCCGACCCACCTGAGCCATGGGGACGGTCGGCGCGTCTCACTAGCCTGCCCGGCATGACGGCCGAGCGATCGTTGGAGGTCATCACGCCCGAGAACATCGACGAAGCACTGGGCGTCGAGGTACGCGCAGACCAGAGTCACGTGGTCTCGCCGGTCGTGAAGTCACTGGCCGAGGCTCATGCGTTCGGGCCGCGCGCCTGGCCGCGGTTGATCCGGTGTGACGGGCAAGCGGTCGGCTTCCTCATGGCGTTCTTCGACTTCGACTTCACCGTCGCCCGGCCCGCCGCCGGGCCTGACCTCCGGTCTGGCCTGTGGCGGCTCAACATCGCTGCCGGACATCAAGGTCACGGCCATGGCCGTTTCGCCGTCGACGCCGTCGCCGCCGAGCTCCGTCGCCGCGGCACCACACGCCTGACGACGACCTGGCACGTCGGCCACGGCAGCCCCGAGCCCTTCTACCTCGGGCTGGGCTTCCGGCCGACCGGCGAGATGAGCGGGGACGAGCGCGTTGGTGAGCTGGAGTTGCAGGTGTAGGTCATCGGCAGTGTTCGTCGCACCGAGAACGCAGGGGTACCGGTCAGTCCGTCACGGGGCGTTTCCGGTCTCTCTCTCCCAGCCCGAAGGGGCAGAGCACCAGGTCGCCACGTCTCAGCCAGCGATCGCGGCCACCGGCGGGGTCGTGGCGGCCCGGCGGGCCGGGAGCACCGAGGCCAGCAGCCCGGCTGCGGTGGCGATGAGGACGATGGCCGCGATCTGCAGCCAGGGGACGCTGAGGACGACTGTGCTCGTCCCGCTGTCCTGACCGAACGCGGAGGCGGCACCGGCCAGGCCGTAGGCGCCGCCGACCAGCACCCCGAGCACCGCGGCGACACCGGCGACCAGGACGGCCTCCCAGGCCAGCATCCCGCGCAGCTGGCCGCGGGTCAGGCCCAGGGCCCGCAGCAGCCCGCTCTCCTGACGCCGCTCGACCACCGAGAGGGCGAGGGTGTTGCCGACCCCGATCAGGGCGATGAGCACGGCGATCGCGAGCAGGCCGGTGACGACCATCAGCAGCACGTCCACCACCTGGTTGGTCGCCGCCCGCTCGCTGGCCAGCCCGGTCACGGAGGCCCCGGTCAGCGCCGTCCCGGCCACGTCGGTGATCTCGTCGGTGGCAGCGTCGGAGTCGATGTCGTCGGCCAACCGCAGCCACATGGTCTGCACCCGTGCATCCGGTACCAGGCTCTGCAGGTCGACGGCGGTGACCAGCAGGGCGCTTTCTGTGCCAGCCACCACCGTGAACGTGGCGGCCCGGTCTCCTGTGGAGAACGTCATCGGGTCGCCCACCTGCACGCCGTAGCGTCCGAGGGACCACCCGGGCACCGCGATCTGGCCCGGCCCCGGCAGCGTGGTCCGGTCCGCGGACCGCAGCACGGGGAGCGCCTGAGCGGCGTCGACACCGGTGAGCTGGGCCGGGACGCCGTCCGAGCCGGTGACGGTGGCCTGAGGGAGCCCGGCGGAGGCGACCACGCCGTGCACCGTCGCCAGTTGCCGTTGCACCGACGCCGGCATGTCGGCGTTGCTGCCGGCCACGGCCACGATCACGTCGGTCGGGTAGGCGGCGTCCAGCCCGGCCTGGCTGGTGGCCCGGGTGGCGCTGGCCCCGACCACCATCGCGGTGGTCAGCGTGACGCCGATGAGCAGGGCGGTGGCGGTGGCTGCCGTCCGGCGGGGGTTGCGGGTGGCGTTGCCGGCGGCCAGGCGCGCCGGGAGACCGCCGACCCGGCCGATGAGCCGGCCGGCGGCGGCGACGACCGGCGGCACCGCCCGCTGGGCGAGCAGCAGGCCCCCGAGTGAGCTGAGCACCGCGCCGGCCAGCGTGAGGAGGAGCTGCGCGGACACGACCCCCAGCGCCAGCAGTCCGACGCCGAGCCCGGTCAGGACCAGGCCGGCGCCGAGGCGGGCTGCCCCGCCGCGGGAGCGGAGGGGAGCACCGTCGGTCGGTCGCAGCGCGGCCAACGGGGCCACTCGGGTGGCGGCGCGGGCCGGCAGCAGCGCGGCCAGCAGCGTGGTCAGCGTCCCGACCGCCATGCCCACGACGACGGCGGTCACCGGCACCGAGATGCCGGCGAGCGGGACCGGGGAGTCGGTCGCAGCGACGATCGCGGAGACCGCCGCGGCGAACCCGATGCCGGCGAGCACGCCGAGCGCGGAGGCGAGCGTCCCGGTGACCGCTGCTTCGCCGAGGACGCTGCGGCGCACCTGCTGGGCGGTGGCGCCGACGCAGCGCAGCAGGGCCAGGTCACGGGTGCGCTGGGCCAGCAGGACGGCGAAGGTGTTGGCGATGACCAGCCCGGCGACCAGCACCGCGATGACGCCGAACCCCAGCAGCAGCGAGGTGACGATGCCGGTGTCCCCGAGGAACGACCGGGCGGCCAGCTCGGCCTGTTCGGCGCCGGTGCGCACACTGACGTTCCCGCCGGGCAGCGCGGCGCGCACCGCCGCCGCCAGCGTGCCGGCGTCGGTGCCGGGCGTCCCGGCGATGCGCAGCTCGGTCGCGTCGGTCGCACCCCATTCCTGGGCCTGCTGCGTGGTGACGAAGGCCCGACCGGAGGAGCCCGCGGTCGGGTCACCACCCAGGTCGACCACACCGGTGACGGTCATGTCGCGCTCGATCAGCGCACCCGCGCCGTCGTACGTGGAGATCGGCACGACGTCGCCGACGGCGGCACCGACGCGCTCGCTGACCGCCATCTGGCCGAGGTCGGCCGGCAGTGCGCCGGCGGTCAGCTGCTGCCAGCGCAGCGCCGGGTCGGCGGCGACCGCCTGGACCACCAGACCGGTCGATGCCCTCCGCTCCGGCACCGTGGCGGTCACGCTGAGCTCCAGGGAGGGATCGACGGCCTGGACGCCGTCCAGCGCGGTGAGCGTGCCCACCCGGTCGGTGAGGTCGCTGAGGTCGTTGCTGGTCACGACCACGTCGCTGGTGACGTACTCGGCCCCGGTGGCCTGCAGCACGGTGCTCGTCACCGTCTGGTTGAGCACGAGGGTGGCGACGACGAAGCCGACGGCGATGACGATGGCGAGGGTGGAGGCGACCAGCCGGGGCAGGTGGGCGCGGATGCTGGCGAGGGTGACGGCGCGCATGCCGGTCAGCCCCCGAGTCCGCGGAGGGCGTTGATGATGGAGTCGGTGGTGGGCTGGTGGACCTCACCGGCGAGCCGGCCGTCGGCGAGCAGGACGACGCGGTCGGCGTAGGCGGCCGCGACGGGGTCGTGGGTGACCATGACGACGGTCTGCCCGGTCTCGCGGACGCTGGAGCGCAGCAGGTCCAGCACCTCCGCCCCGGCGGAGGAGTCCAGGTTGCCGGTGGGCTCGTCGGCGAACACGACGTCGGGGCGGGGGAGGAGTGCGCGGGCGACGGCGACGCGCTGCTGCTGCCCACCGGAGAGCTCGTAGGGGCGGTGGGCGAGGCGCTCGCGCAGACCCAGGCGGGCGATGACGGAGTCCATCCAGGCGCGGTCGGGGCGCTGGCCGGCCAGCTGCATCGGCAGCAGCATGTTCTCCTGCGCGTTGAGCACGGGCAGGAGGTTGAAGGACTGGAAGACGAAGCCGATCCGCTCGCGGCGCAGCTTGGTCAGCTGGTCATCGCGCAGCCGGGTGAGCTCGGTGTCACCCAGCCACACCTGCCCGGCGCTGGCGGCGTCCAGGCCGGCCAGGCAGTGCATGAGGGTCGACTTGCCCGAGCCCGACGGGCCCATGATCGCCGTGAAGGCGCCCCGCTCGAAGGCCACGTCGACACCGGCTGTCCTGTCACCCACCCTCCCACCGAGCGCGTGCACGGCGGTCTCACCGGACCCGTAGGTCTTGCGCAGGTCGGTGGCGCGGACGGCGGCGGTGGACACCGATCCCGGCCGGCTGGGGACGGTCATGACGGGGAGCGGGGGGCGGCCGGGGAACGATGCGGGCAGGCGCATGGGGGAGGTCTCGGTCACGGCATCGAGGGTGGAGGGGCAGGCCTCAACCGGGCGTAAGAGTTCCCCTTATCCCGTCCTTATGTCCCCGTGGGGACGCTGCCGACGAGGGCAGCGGACCGGGGAGGGCCTGACACGTGGTCCAGGTCGTCGACGGCCCGCAGTCGGCTGCCCCCGGTCGGACGTCAGGGACCCTCGACGACCTGCTCGGCGGTGTCGGTCAGGGCAGCCTGGGCCTGCGCCCAGCTGGTGCCCTCCGGGAACTCCCCGAGCAGCACGACCACCCGGCCGTCGGTGAGCACCCCGGTGGAGTGCAGCTCCCGGCGGCCCTCCAGGCAGCACATCCAGCCCTGCTTGGCCGCGACTGCGCCGTGGGTGTCGGCCTGTGCCGACAGCAGGCCGAAGGACTGGTCGAAGCCGTCGGCCGCGTCGGGGGTGGTCGACCGCATCCAGGTGGTGAGCGTGGTCGTGTCCGCAGCGGACAGGTGACCGCCGAGGTGGGACAGGAAGGTCGCGTAGTCCGCCGCGGTCGTGGTCGTCTCGCCCCACTGCCCGGACCGCTCCGGTGCCGCGGTGTCCGCCAGCCCGAACTGCGCAGCGGCCGCGGTGACCAGCTGCGCACCGCCGAACTCGACCCACAGCGCGTTCATGGCCTCGTCGTCGGACAGCTCGACCGCCCGCTGCATCCGGGCCAGGTCGCCGTCGTCCAGGCTGATCGTGCCCGCCTCGTCCCGCGCCAGCAGCTGCTGGACGACGAAGAGCTTGGCCAGCGACGCCGTCCAGTGCACGTCGCTCGCGCCGGACGCGGTCAGCTCGGCCCCCGAGCCGTCGAGCACGACGACCGAGACGGTCCCCCTGGCCACGGCCACCGGTCCGTCGCCCAGCAGCCCCGACACGTCCAGCACCTCGGTGTGCGCAGCCAGCCAGCCGGCCAGCACGGCAGAGAGGACGAGGCCCAGCACCCCGGGTGTGCGGCGACGCCGGACCGGCCGGCCGTGGCGGTAGGTGGTGGGACCGGCCGGCGGGACGACAGCGGGCCGACGGCTCGGCGCAGACACGCGCTGCAGGGAGGTCTGGGTCATGGAGAGGAGGCTCGGCGACCGGGCATCACGCGGACGTCAGCGTTCCCCTTATGCCGCCCTTATGCCGGCGCTGGGCATCCTGGGGATGCGCGCTGCCGATGTGGGCAGCGCCGGGAGGGGACCTGATGCGCGTGCTGGTGGCCGATGACGAGCGGCTGCTCGCCGAGACCGTGGCCGAGGGGCTGCGCCGGCTGTCGATCGCCGTCGACGTCTGCTACGACGGCGAGGCCGCGCTGGAGCTGGTGTCGGTGCACCGCTACGACGTGGCGGTGCTCGACCGGGACATGCCCGGGCACACCGGTGACGAGGTGTGCCGGCACATCGTGGCCAGCCGGGACGGCGTGCGGGTGCTGATGCTCACCGCGGCCGGTGGCATCCGGGACCGGGTGGACGGCCTCAGCCTGGGGGCCGACGACTACCTCACCAAGCCCTTCGCCTTCGCCGAGCTGGCCGCCCGGGTGCAGGCGCTGGGACGGCGCTCGGGTGCGGCCACCCCGCCGGTGCTCGACCAGCACGGCATCGTGCTCGACGTCCCGCGGCACACCGCCTCCCGGGACGGGCGGCTGCTGTCGCTGACGCCCAAGGAGTTCGCGGTGCTCACCGTGCTGATGCGCGCCGAGGGCCAGATCGTCACCGCCGAGCAACTGCTGGAGCAGGCCTGGGACGAGCACACCGACCCCTTCACCAACACCGTCCGGGTCGCGGTGATGACCCTGCGGCGCAAGCTCGGCGAGCCCCCGGTGCTGCACACCGTGCCTCGGGTCGGCTACCGGCTCGGGAGCAGCTGACCGTGCGGCCCACCCAGCGCACCCGGATGTTCCTGAGCCTCGCTGCCTGCCTGCTCATCGGTCCGGCCTGGTGGTCGTACACCCTCGACCGGGCCTACGCCATCAGATATGCCCTGCACCCCGACGGACCGGCCCAGGCCTCGCTCGCCGACAACGTCTTCGCTCTGGCGTTGGGGAACCTGGTGGTGCTGGCAGCGGTGGTCGGGTTGATCGTCTGGTGCGGGCGCCCGCTGCGCGCGCTGGGCGCCACCGTGCACCGGTTCGGACCGCAGAACCTCGCCGAGCGCACCAGCCTCCCGGCCCGTCGGAGCCGGTTCGGGGAGCTGGCCGGCGAGATCGACGCCATGCTCGACCGGGTCGCGGAGGGCTACGACGCGCAGCGCCGGTTCGCTGCCAACGCCTCGCACGAACTGCGCACACCCCTGGCGGTCCAACGGACGCTGATCGAGGTGGGCATGGCCGGCGACCCGACCCGTGAGCAGCTGGAGCTGCTCACCCGGCAGCTGCTGGACACCAACGAGCGCAACGAGGCGCTGATCGAGGGCCTGCTGGTCCTGGCCGAGACCGACCAGGCCGTCGGGGCGCACACGCCACAGCGACTGGACGCCATCGCCGCCGACGTCGCCGCGGTCTACCAGCAGCTGGCCACTGCAGCCGGAGTGCGGGTGCACACCGACCTGGCACCGGTGACCGTCGCCGGCGAGGCAGCCCTGCTGGAGCGGCTGATCGCCAACCTGGTGCACAACGGCATCAAGTACAACGTCCCCGGAGGGGAGGTCCGCCTGCGCGTGCGGGCCGACCAGCCGGTGCTGCAGGTGACCAACACCGGACCACTCGTGCCCGCCGAGTCCGTCCCGCGGCTGTTCGAGCCCTTCCGACGGGCCCGCGGCGACCGGCTCGACACCAGCGGAGGTGTCGGGCTCGGACTCACCATCGCCCGGTCGATCACCCAGGCGCACGCCGGACACATCGAGGCCACCGCCCAGCCGACCGGCGGCCTCGACGTGACCGTGGAACTGCCCCCGACGAGCTGACCGCCTCCTGCACCGGATGGGACGGCCCCAGGTCGACACCACCCGCCGGTGCGGACATCGGTGTGGACGAGGCCGACCCCCGCTGCGCCGCCGACCGCAGCCGACTTGCAAGGGCCGCCCGTGGCGATTGGGCGACCGCAGCAGGACGCAGCGCTCGCTCTGGGCCACCGGGGGCCCAAGGCCTGAGAACGCCTCGTCATCGGTGAGCCCGCTGACGGCCGATTCCGGTCAGCGCCCGAACTTGACCCGGGCTCCGGGTGTGACCGGGGTGAAGAGGTTGACCAGGTTGCCGTCGGGGTCGCGGATGAGCAGGGACCTGTTGCCCCAGGGCATCGTCGTCGGCTCGTTGACGAACTCGGTCGGGGCCTGCCGGATCCGCTCGTACTCGGCGTCGACGTCGTCGACCAGGAACTCGAGGATGGCGGTGTGGTTGTCCGCGGGTCGGGCGGAACCGGCTCCGAACAGCGCCACGGTGCGGGTGCTGCCGATGGCCAGGGTGCCGGCCGGTGTCCGCAGCTCGGCGAAGTCCGGCGTCGACCACTCGACGGGCGTGTCGGTGATGCGCTCGTAGAAGGCGGCCAGCCCGGAGACGTCGTCGGTGATCAACCGGACCGAGACCAGGGTGGGGAGATGTGCGGACGAGGACGTCGTCTGGGTCATGGGGAGGACGCTAGGGCGGTAACCGGTCACCTTCCGCCCGGTATCGGTCCACACTGATCGGGTGACCCGCCCCACAGCCCGTGTGCTCGCCCTGCTGGAGATCCTGCAGGCCGGCGGGACCCGCACGGTGGGTGAGCTGGCGGCCAGGCTGGACGTGGACGAGCGGACCGTCCGTCGGTACGTGGCCCACCTGGCCGACCTCGACGTCCCGGTCGAGTCGCTGCGCGGCCGGTACGGCGGCGTCCGGCTGGTCCCCGGTCGTCGTGTCCCGCCGCTGATGTTCACCGACGAGGAGGCGCTGGCCGTCCTGCTGGGCCTGGTCGCCGGTCGGCGGGCCGGGCTGGTGACCACCTCGGTGGTGGCGGTCGAGAGCGCGGCCGCCAAGCTGCGCCGCGTCCTCCCGGTGGCGCTGGCCCGCCGGCTGGAGGCGGTACTGGAGACCGCCGCGTTCACCGCTGCGCCGCTCGCGCCGGCCACCCCCGGAACAGAGATCCTCATCGCGGTGGCGGAGGCGGCCCGTGACCACCGGGCCCTGGCTCTGGACTACACGGACTCGCGTGGAGTTCGGAGCAGTCGGACCGTGCACCCCTACGGGATCGTGGCGCACTCCGGGCGCTGGTACCTGACCGGCGCGGACCCGGCCGACGGCGAGGTGCGTGCCTTCCGGGTGGACCGCGTCGAGGGGGTCCAACCGCTGCCTGGCACCTTCGAGGTCCCCGTGGGGTTCGATCGCGCCGCGGTGGTGCTGGCCGCCATCGCGGGCGCGCCGCGCCGGCACACGGTCTCACTGCTGGTGGAGGGCTCGGCCGACCACGTGCGTGCGCTGTTCCCCTCCGGCATCGCCACCGTCGAGGAGGGCCCCGACAGCCCGCACATGGTCCGGGTGCTCATCCAAGCCGAACGGCTGGACTGGGTGCCCGGCCTGCTGGCCGGGATCGACTGCCCGTTCTGGATCGAGGGCCCGGATGCCCTGCGACCGCTCGTACGCGAACTGGCGCAGCGAGTCACTGCCGCCGCTAACGGGACCCCTTGACGCACACGGTCCCCGCCATGACGTCCGGAGGTCGGTCCACCGCCCCGGGGTCTGCCGTCCAACGGGCGGGCGTCACGAGTGAGGGTGGCCAGTTGGCTCCTGTCGGCCAGGGCGGCCTGCCGGACCCGACGGACACACTGGCCCGAGATCGCTTGGGTCTCGGGTGGTCCGTACAGGCGATGGCGGCCAGCCCGTGGAGAGCGTTCCGTCAGTGCTCACCACGAGACACCCGTGTGGGTCCTGGGTCAGCCACGATCCGCAGGACGTCACCGAGGCTGTCCCGGCGTCGTCGGGCACCTTCGTCGCTGATCAGGACGAGGGCGAGCAGCAGCAGCGCTCCGGGTGCCGCGACGAGGAGCCAGGACGTGGTCGCCCGGGGCGGGTCTGCGGAGCCGGTGAGCTGCTGCAGACGCAGCGCCCCCGTGGTCAACGCCGCCACACCGACGCCGAGCGCTGAGCCGACCAGAGCCGGGAGGAGGACCGGTGGCAACAGCTCGCCGGCGATGACCCGCCGGACCTGGCCCGAGGTGAGCCCGAGGGTGCGCAGGACGGCCAGCGTCCGTGCCCGTTCCGGCGCGCTGCCCGCCGTGCCCAGCACCACGCCGAGCAGGGCGAACAGCAGGACCGCGGCCGCGGCCGCGGTCATCAGCCGGATGAGGTCGCGGCCCAGCGGTTCGTCCTGCCGCTCGGCCAGCAGCTCGCGCCGGTCGGTGACGAGGGCCGTCGCGAGGCCGGGCGTGTCGCTGATGGCGGCGAGAGCCCCGGGCCCGACCGCCCAGACGGTGTTCGGGGTCGACAGCTCCACCGCAGCGGTCCCGGGGGCCGCTGCGGCGAGCGTCCCGGCGTCCACCACGACCGTGGCGCCTGCCCGGCCCATCAGCGGTGGCACGGTCCCGACCGGTACCAGGGGCAGCTCCTCCCGCCGCCAGATCAGTGACGGGTGCGAGCCCGCCGCCACCGCGCCCGCGGGCAGGAGGGCGTGCACCCCCGCGTCCACCGTCCCGCCGTCCTCGGCGAGCAGGTCCAGGTCGGGGACGTCGGGCAGCGGGGTGCTGCGCAGCAGGCCGGCGAAGGTGGCCGGGTCGACGACCACCACCGTCGTCCGCTCGGTGCCGGGGACGCCCAGCAGCGGCACGCGGTCCTCCACGCGTCCGGCGAGTGCGCGCTCGACGCCGGGCCGGCCCGCCACGGCCGCCGCCCGCTCGTCCGAGCGGGGGCTCGGCTGGCCGACCGCGGCAGCGTCCCCACCGACGGCGTCCCAGGACGCCAGGACCTGGCCGCGCTCGACCGTGGTGGCCAGGGTGAGGGAGAAGGCGCAGAGCCCGGTCGCCACGGTGAGCGCCAGGACCGGCAGCGGGACCCGGGCGCCCGCGGAGGCGCGGACCGCCGCCAGCAGCGGCACTGCGTGCCTGGACCGGGTCGCGCGCCCGCGCACCAGCCCCAGCAGGGCGGGCAGCAGCCGCACCAGCACCACCCCGCCGGTCAGCAGGGCCAGCACCGGGGCTGCGGCGACGAGCAGGTCGGCGTTGCCGCTGCGGGCGCGGAGCGCGGCGAGCGCACCGGTGGCCACCAGCACGAGGGCCCCCTCGGCAGCGACCCGGCGCAGTCTGACGTCGCGCAGGACCGCCCGCCGCTGCTCCCGGTCGGCCGCCGGGCGCCGGGCGCCGGCCGTACCGGCCGCCGCAGCGACGCCCAGCACCGGGCCGGCGGCCGCTGCGACGGCCGGCCCGGCCAGCAACCAGGCCCACGGGGTGTCCCCCGGCACCACGACGTCCGCGGCGAGGAGACCGAGACCGCCCCCCACGAGGGCGACGGCGGCGGACTCGACGAGCAGTTCCAGGGCGGTGCCCGGCAGGGACGCCCCCCGCGCCCGGAGCAGGCCCAGCACCGGCCGACGCCGCCGGGCGAGCAGTCCGGCGGTCACCAGCAGGACCAGGCCGGCCGCGCCGACGACGCCGGTGAGCAGCGTGGACACCTGGGTCTGCGCCGCCCGCAGCCGTTCCCTGGCCTGCAGCAGCACCGTGGCCAGCCCGCTGGAGACGATCGGCGTGGACTCGGCGGCCAGCAGCTGTGGCTGGGTCGCCACCGCGGTCACCGCCCGGGCCACCTCCGCCACGTCGGCCGCCCGCAGCTGGTCGGCCGCCGGGGCGAACACGAGGGTCCGCGTGACGTCCTGCTCGCCCACGGCCAGCCGGGCGGCGGGGAGCGACTCGTCGGACAGCAGCGCCCCGGTCTCGGTGCGCACGCCGCTGTCGGCCGTCGTGGTCAGCGGCTCGAGCAGGCCGCGCACGGCTCGCCACGCAGGGTCCGCGGGCCGCTCCGGCTCGAACACGCCGGAGACGAGGAGCTCGACCTCCTGCCGCCGGTTCGTCGCCGGCACGGTGTCGCCGACGCCCACGTGCAGCCGCGCGGCGACCGGGGCGGAGAGCGCGACCGGGACCTGCCGAGGCGGCGCGGTACCGGCCGTCGGCTCCACCGGCGCGGGGGCGGCGCCCGGCGCGCCACCGGCCACCCAGCGCACCGGTGGCGGCCCGCCGTCCCAGGACCAGCCCAGCTGCACGGTGACCTCGCCGCGGTCGACCTCGGGCGGCAGCGCTGCGGGCAGCGGAGCCGTGACCACGCTCGCGCGGGGCGCCTGGAGCCGGGAGGCGAGCTCGGGGGCGAGCATCGTCTGCGTCTTCAGGGCGACCCGGACGGTCCCGGCGGCCGAGTCGGTCTCCGGCTCCCCGGAGGGGGAGTCGGTCGGCGGGAAGGGCACCACCAGCGTCGTGTCGGCGATGCTGCCGGCCTCGCGCAGCTGGTCCCGCACGAGGGCGTCCCCGGCCCGGGCCACCTCACGGGGGCCGGCCACGGCCAGGAACGTCGTCAGCGCCACCACCAGGACGGCGACCGCCAGCGGCCACAGGTCCGCCCGGGCCCGCCCGGCGAGGACCGCGACCTGGACCCGGGGGAGGCGCGTGCGCGCACGGCGCGGTGCTGGGACGGTCACGACGCGTCGTCCAACCGCAGGTGGACCGCACCGGCGCGCCGCACCAGTGCGACGGTGACCGGCACCGCCACGACGGCACACCCCACCACCAGGAGCGCGACGACCGCCGTCTCGGCGGGCCACGGCCACTGGACCAGGGCGGTCGGAGCCGGTGCGGTGCCCGTCTCGCTCCGGGTCAGCCGCCCGGCCACCAGCACCGAGGCCAGCGCGCCGAGCGCGGCACCCACGACCACCGACAGGGCGGTCACGACGCCGTGCTGGAGCACGAGCACGGCGGCCAGGGTGCGCCGGCGGACGCCCAGGGCGTGCAACCGTGCCACCTCCACGACGCGGCCGCCCTGTGCGGCGGCGCTGTGCAGCGCCGCGCCGGCCAGTGCGAGCACGACCGCCCCGCAGATGAGCAGCACCAGCGCCACCCGGAGGGGGACGCCCAGCGGCCCGTCCCGGAGCGAGACGGCCAGCTGGGCGCCGGTCTGCGCGCCGGGGAGCCCGGCGGCGGCCAGCCCCGCCACTGCCGCTCCCGGGTCCGGGACGCCGTCCACCCACCAGGCGGAGGTCAGCGGTCCGGTGTCGCCGGTGCGGGCGAGCGCATCGGCCAGTGCGGTGTAGTCGACCAGCACCCCCGGCGTCCCGGGGAGCGAGGGGAGGTAGGGGACGACCCCGGTCACCCGGGCCCGCACGGTCGTGCCCCGCACCTGCAGCGGGACCACGGCCCCGGGGCCGAGTTGCGCGGCCCGGGCCACTGCGCCGGAGACGAGCACCGGGACGGGTGCGGCGGCGGCAGGGGCGGTGCCGTCCGTGCCCACGGGAGCGGCGGTGACCACCAGGTGCCCGGTGTCGTAGAGCAGCCCGGTGAGCGAGACGTCGGCGGTGCCGGTCACCAGTGCGCCACCGGCGACCGGTGCGACCGTCGTCCCGACGCCCTGGAGCAGGTCGCCCTGCGTGCTGCCGTCGCTGCCCGGGGAGCTGGTCGGCCAGGCGCCGGTAGACGTCTGCACGGCACCCTCGATCCGGGCGGCGACCTCGACGGCAGCGCGCTGGGAGCCCTGCGCACTGATGCCGTCCTCGCTCAGCAGGCTCAGGTCGAGGGTCGACCCGACGACAGTCAGGCCCTCGGCGCCCCCGGCCACCGCGCCGGTGGCATCGGTCAGCGCGACCGCGTGCGGCGAGCCGTCCAGCGCGACCGGCTCGCCGGTCAGGGTCGTCCGGCTGCCGGACGCGTCGGCCACCAGCAGGGCCGGCCGGGCCGCCACCGCACCCGCGGAGGAGGACCCGGTCAGCGTCAGCGTCACCGGGTCCGACCCGAGGGGCACGCCGGCGGTCGGCGCGGGCACCAGGTCACGGGTCAGCCCGGCCCAGGTGGTGTCCCCGGGCAGCCGGCCGCGCAGCAGCGACCCGGCGGAGGCGGTGTCCACCGCGAGCAGCTGGGGCACCGCGGCATCGGCGGACCCGGCGTCCAGTCGCACGACGCTGCCCAGGGTCACGGGGACCACCGCCGTGGGGTGCACCTGGCCACCGCTGGCGGAGGTGACGGTGCTGCCCTGGGTCAGTGGGTCGCGCCCGGTCGCGGGGACGGTGAGGTCCGCGCCCACCCGCGCGGTCGCCTGCGCCTCCTGGGACGTCGTCCACGTCGCGGTGAACGCCACCGCGAACGTCGCGGCGGCCGTGGCCAGCACGAGCAGGAACGCGGCCCCGGTGGCCTGCGGGCGCCGGGAGACGTCCCACGCCACGAGGGCGAGCACCAGCCGCCGGGAACGGCCGGCCGCGTGCTCGGCCAGCCGCACGGCCGGCGGCACCACCCGCAGCGCCAGCACCGCGCCGCCGAGGAGGACCAGCACGGGAGCGGACACCAGGACGGGGTCGATGCCCGGGTGGGGGGTCTGCTGCTGGCTGCGCAGCTCCAGCCAGGCGCCGACGGCGAGCGCGGTGAGCACGAGGTCCGCCCCCGACCGGATGAGTGCTCCCCGCCGGCGCCGCCGGCGGGGCCGGCCGGTGGCGGCCGGGCGCAGCCCCGGGGCTGCCAGCGTGACCGCGACGAGCACCGCGGTCCCCGCGACCGTCACCACCAGCCCCGCGGTCGGGCCGGTCGGGCCGGTCAGCCCGGCGTCGGCCAGCAGCGGCACCCGGCCCAGCAGCCGCAACGCGCCCACCGTCAGGGGGAGGGCGAGCAGCGCGCCCGCGCCGGCCAGCAGCAGGCTCTCGGTGGACGCGAGCAGCGCCAGCTGCCGACCACCGGCCCCCCGGGCGGACAGCAGCAGCCTCTCCCCGGCCCGGCGGCCGGCCAGCAGCCGCCCGGCCAGGCCCAGCGTGCTGACGGCGAGGGCGGTGCTCACCAGGGCCACGGTCAGCACCGCGGCCGAGGTCACCGCCGACTGCTGGTCGACCCGGTCCAGGAGCTGGGGCACCGGGGTGTCCAGGCGGACGTAGGGGCCGCCGAGGTCACCGGTGTCGGGCACCCGTACGACGGTGGAGACGGCGGCGCGGGCGTCGGCGAGCCGGGCCCGCAGGGCCGCGACCTCCTCGCCCGGCAGCGCGCCGAGGTCGAGGACGGCACCCAGGCGCACCTCGTCGAGGTCCACGCCGGCGCCCAGCAGTGCCTGCGGCGACACCAGGAACGGCCCGAAGGCGGGGTGGCGGTCCTGGGCGGCGCCGCCGAGGGCGAACGCCGGTGTCCAGCCGGTGCCCTGCAGGGCGTCCCGTCCCCAGGTGTCGACGTCGGCCGGATCGGGTGCGACGGTGCCGACCACGACGACGGACGAGGGGAGTGCGTCGTCGGCGTCGGGAGCACGCAGGAGGACCTGGTCGCCGGGCCGCACGCCGAGTCGATCGGCCGCCTCGACCGGGAGCACGGCCTCCAGCGGACCGCCCGCGCCGGTGTCGGCCGGCCAGCGGCCCGAGGCCAGCGTGGCGTGCCCGGGGAGGTCGTCGAGGGCGGCGAGGTACCCCAGTCGTCGGCGCCCGTCCGTGTCCTCGGGCAGGTCCTGCATCCCCGACTGCGCCCAGGTGGCCGTGCCGGTGGACAGCGGGCCGAGCGCGGTGGCCAGCAGGGCGCCGGCGCGCTCGGACAGTGGGGCGGCGTCCTCGTCGACGTCGCTGAGCACGACCGCCACGGTGCGCTGGGCGTCCGGGGCGCGCTCCAGCAGTGCGGACCGGCCCTGCTGGAGCAGCACCGTGAGCAGCAGCGTGCACGCGCCCAGGACCGTGGTGCCGGCGACGACCACCGCCAGGACGGTGGCGAGCAGTCGCCGCTGGGTCACCGCACGCCGGGTGAGCAGGAGCAGCAGCCCGCTCACCCCTCCACCAGCCGGCCGTCCAGCACGTAGAGCACCCGGTCGGCGAGGGCGATCATCACCGGGTCGTGGGTGGAGACGATCGCGGTCATGCCCTCGGCCTCCACCACGGCGCGGATCAGCGCCATGACGGCCAGCCCGGTCTCGCTGTCCAGCTGCCCGGTGGGCTCGTCGGCGATGAGCAGCTGCGGCGACCCGGCCAGCGCCCGGGCGATCGCGACCCGCTGCTGCTGCCCACCGGACATCTCACCGGGGCGCTGGCCCGCCGCCTGCCCCAGCCCGACCAGCTCCAGCAGCAGCTGGACGCGCTTCTCACGGTCGGCGACCGGCAGCGCCCGCAAGCGCAGCGGCAGGCCCACGTTCTCCGCGGCCGACAGCACCGGCACCAGCCCGAAGGTCTGGAAGACGTAGGCCACGGTGTCCCGGCGAAGCCCGACCAGGCCGTCCTCGTCGAGGTCGGTGACCACGGTGCCGGCCACCTGCACCGTGCCGGAGTCGGGGCGGTCCAGGCCGCCGACGACGTTGAGCAGCGTGGTCTTGCCCGAGCCCGAGCGGCCCACCAGCGCGACCAGCTCCCCGGCGCCCACGTCGAAGGAGACCCCGCGCAGCGCGTGCACGGCGGCCGGTCCGGAGCCGTAGCTGCGGTCGACACCGCGGACCACGACCATCGGTGCGGCCGCGGGCGAGGGTGCTGCGGTCACCGGCTCGCCGTCGGGTCGGGCCGGACGGCGATGTGGTCGGCCTCCAGGGCCAGCCGGACCCGGTCGGTGAGGGCGAGCGCCTCCCGGTGTTCGCGGGGCAGCTGGACCCGGCCGGCCCGGTCCAGCACGGCGTACTCCTCAGCGACCACCGCCGTGGCGCCCGAGGCGTCGACCTCCGTGCGGCGCAGCACCTCGCTGGAGGTGCGCCCGTCGCGGATGGCCACGGTCCGCGCCACCTGACCGGAGACGCCCACGTCGTGGGTGACCACGACGACGGTGGTGCCCAGCTCGCGGTTGGCCGTGCGCATCGCGTCGAACACCTCCTGCGAGGAGTCGGTGTCCAGCTCCCCGGTGGGCTCGTCGGCCAGCAGCAGCCGCGGGGCGTTGGCCAGCGCGACGGCGACCGCCACCCGCTGCTGCTGACCGCCGGACAGCTCCGCGGGTCGCCTCCGGGCGCAGTCGGCGACCCCGACGAGGTCCAGGAGCTCCGCCGTCCGGGCGCTCTGTCTCCGCCGGGGGACACCGGTCAGGGCGAGGGGGACGGCGACGTTCTGCGCGGCCGTCAGGTAGGGCACCAGGTTCTGCGCGGTCTGCTGGGAGATGAGGCCGACCATCGTGCGCCGGTACTCCACCCGCTCGCGGCGGGACATCGACATCAGGTCCCAGGGGCCGACGCGCACCCGTCCGGCGGTCGGCGCGTCGAGCCCAGAGAGCACCGACAGCAGCGTGGACTTGCCCGAGCCCGACGCACCGACGACGGCGATCATCTCCCCGGCGGAGACCAGCAGGTCCAGCCCCTGCAGGGCCTGCACCTCGACGGCCCCGCTCCAGTGGATGCGCACCAGGTTGTCGCAGACGACCAGCGCGTCACCGCCGAAGTCGGCGGCTCGTGGGGCCTGGGCGCCCAGGTCGTCGATGATGCGCGAGGACACACTGCTCCCAGCTGGCTCGTCGGTGAGGGAGTGCAGGCTAGCGGCGCAGGGTGCCCGTACGTGACGCATCCCGCACGCGCCGGACGGCGTGTCGGGCGGAGGTGCGCGACCGGCCTCCGGCCCGACCGGTGCGGCGGGGAGCTGCTCGACGTCGGTGGGTGGTCAGCCGGTCGTCACACCTGCTGCCTCGACGTCGTCGCTGGGGGAGCCGGGGGCGCTCGTCGTCGCATGTCCAGCTCGGGGGACTCGTCTGCCGGGGAGGGCCCGGGAGTCCAGCGCGCCCGACTGCGCGTCCCACCGCATCCGCACGTCCGGGATGCCGTTGCGCGGGTCACCCGCGATCCAGGCCTGGTCCCGCCCGGCGTGCTTGGCGCAGTAGGTCGCCCGGTCGGCGTCGGCGATGGCCTGTTCGGTGGTCTGACCCTCGCGCAGCACGGCCAGGCCGGCGGAGAACGTCACGCCCAGGTCCTCCCGGGCGACTGCGTCCCGCAGGCGCCGGACGAGCTGCTCCCCGCACCGGGTCTCCCCGCAGCGCAGGAGCACCAGCATCTCCTCACCGCCGGACCTGGACGCCCTGTCGCGGGTACGCAGCTGCCCCGACAGCAGCCTGCCGAAGGTGGACAGCACGTGGTCACCCGCGGCGTGCCCCAGCTCGTCGTTGACCTGCTTGAAGTGGTCCAGGTCCAGGACGATCAGGACGTCGCCCGGCTCGGCCTCGGTGAGGAAACGCGCCTGCCCACGCCGGTTGGCCAGCCCGGTCAGGGGGTCGATGAGGCCGTCGGCGCGCAGCTGTTCGATCAGGGTCACCTGCCTCGTCTGCAACCTGTGCAGCAGCTCGGCGAGCACCAGCCAGGTCAGTGCGACGAAGGCGGTGCGGACCAGGAGAGCGGAGCTGAGGTCGCCGAGCGTGCCGAGGTAGGCGGCCAGCGCGGGGGGCAGCAGCGCCCAGCCGCCGCGCGAGGGGAGGAAGAGGCCTGCGTAGGCGAAGCACAGGACGAAGAAGCCGACCAGGACGCCGGTCAGCTCGGGCACCGCTCGGGTCACCATGACCAGCGCAGCCAGGGACAGGACGGGGAAGGCGAGCAGCGCCCACGTCGACCAGCGGCTCCACGGCGCAGCGAAGCTCAGCCAGACCGCGACCAGGTGGAAGGTGACGACCCCGGCGAGCGACGGCCAGTGCACCGAGGGCGGGTGCAGCAGCACCAGCGCCAACGCGGTGGCCAGCAGCGAACCGAGTCCCAGCAGCCGGCCGTAGCCGACGGCCTCCCCACCGCGCCACCACCAGCCCGGCAACGCGCGTGAGGGCGTGGGTCGGATGGAGGAGTGAGGACCTGTCACGCTGGTCCATCGAGCGGTCCTGCCCTGGACTGGAGGCCCCGGAGCGACGCGTGCCTCCCCTGGGTGAGCTCTTCCGCCCGTCGCCCGGTCGGCCGCCGGACCCGGCGGTCCCTCAGGCCCGCCAGTGGCCACACCCGTCGAGGTGAGGACTCCCTGGACCCTGTCCTCGTGGGAGCTGCCCTCGGGGGCACGGTCCGGCGGCGAGCACGTCGGGCCGTCTCGGCTGGTCGACGTGCTCGCCGGTGGAGGCGGTCAGGCAGACGGTGCCTGGCTGGTGGCGGTGAGGACGGCGCGTCCCAGCGTGTGCGGGATCGCGAGGACGTGGACCAGTGCGGTGCTCGCGCCGGCGGGGACCTCGAGGTGGTCGACGTCCAGTGCGGTGGCGGCGATGACGAGGCGGTGGACGCCGGTGCCCGGCGGGGGGTTGACGCCGGAGAAGCCCGCGCGGCCCAGGTCGTTGGGCAGCGCGGTCGCGCCGGGCACGGTGCCGTCGGGGGAGCCGGCACCGGCCGGCAGTCCACCGGCGGTGACGGGCACGTCGGTGAGGACCCAGTGCCAGAGCCCGCCGGGGATCGGCGCGTCGGCGTCGTAGGCGGTGACCAGCAGGCTGCGCGTGCCCTCGGGCAGGTCGGTCCAGGACAGGGCGGGGGACCGGTCGCCCTCCTCGGCGTAGGCCGAACGCGGCAGCTCCCCGCCGTCGCGGACGTCGGTGCTGCTCAGCGGGAAGGAGGGGGCGGGGAAGGCCAGGGCGTAGGGGTCGTAGGACATGGCGGTACCTCTCGGAGATGTACAGGCTTGCTGGACAATCCAAACGTACAGCATGGCTGTACTATCCGGGAGTGGCCATCAGCACCCGCGTGCCGACATCACCCGGACAGCCCGAGGGGGACCTGTCGCCCGAGCTGGCGCAGGCCGAGGCGCTGCGCACCGCCGTGGGCACCTTCGTCCGCCAGGTCCGCAGCAAGGACGCCGTGCCCGCCGGTCAGGCCGCCGTCCTCGGCCACCTGGCCCGCGCCGGTGACCTGTCCATCACCGCCCTGGCGGAGCTGGAGGGGGTGCGCCACCAGTCCATGGCCCGCACGGTGGGCCTGCTGGCCGAACAGGGCATGGTCGCCACGGCGGTCGACGAGCGCGACCGACGCCGGGTCAGCGTCCAGCTGCTCGACCAGGGCGCCCGCCGGCTCGGCGAGGAACGCCTGCGGCGCGCGACCGTGATCGCCACGGCCACGGCAGCGGCGCTCACTCTCGAGGAACGCCGGGTCGCCGAGCGCATCCCGGAGGTCCTCCGCAAGATCGGCGGCTCCATCGCCTGACCCGCGGGCCGGGACCCGGTGGCGAGCGGACGTGCAGCAGACTCGCGCGCGTGGAACGGCTCGAGTTCGGCGCCGCGGTGCGCCAGTTGCGGGAGGGCACACCGCCGGCAGCCGTCGGGCTGACCTCCGGGAGCCGCCGGGTGCCCGGCCTGCGGCGGGAGGAGCTCGGCGACCTCGCCGGGATGTCCGCGGACTACGTCCGCCGGCTGGAGCAGGGGCGCAGCCATCCCTCCGCCGGGGTGGTCAACGCCATCGCCCGGGCCCTGCGGGTCGGCCGGGCGGACTACGAGCGGCTGTCCGCGCTGGCCGGGTACGCCGCTGCCGACGGCCAGGTGCCCACCGACCTGGGGCCGGGGGCGACGCGGCTGCTGGAGCGGTTCCCCGACACCCCGATGCTCGTCACCGACGCGGCCATGAACCTGGTCGCGGTCAACAGCGCCTTCCTCGCCCTCGAGCACTGGGACCTCACCGGCGAGCGCTGGGAGTGGAACGTCGCCTGGCGCTCCTTCTGCCACCCCTTCGCCGCCTTCCAGCAGTCCGACGCCGACGCGACCAGTCACGAGGCGGTCCTGGTGGCCCAGCTGCGGGCCGCGGTGCTGCGCTACCCCGCCGACGGCGAGCTCGCCGCGCTGGTGGAGGAGATGCGCACGCGCAGCCGGCGGTTCGACGCCCTGTGGCGCGCGCCGCGGCCGGTGGCGGCCTACGAGAGCAGTGCGACCTTCGTCCAGGCCGACGGGGACTCGCTCACCCTCGTCGGGAGCATGATCGCCATCCCCGGCGACGACCTGGCCGCCGTGGTGCTCACCGCCGCGCCGGGGTCACGCGATGCGACCCGGCTGGCGGAGGTCGTCGGCGCGACCGATCGGCGGGCGGTCGTGAAGGTGGGCCAGACCGGCCCAGGATGACCGCGCGCTGAGCTGCCACGGTGGGTGACGTCCGACGACGACATCCCAGCGAAGGCAGGTCCAGCGGTGAAGGCAGTGCGGTTCCACGAGGTCGGCGGTCCGGAGGTCCTGCGGTACGAGGACGTCGAGGTGCCCACGCCCGGTGCCGGTGAGGTGCGGGTGCGGGTGGCGGGCTCGGCCTTCAACGCCGCCGACAACGGCATGCGCGGCGGCTTCCTCCCGATCCCGGTCGTGCTGCCGCACGTGCCCGGCTACGACGTCTCCGGCACGGTCGACGCGCTCGGCGAGGGCGTCGAGGGCGGCCTGCGGGTCGGGGACGCGGTCATCGGGTTCCTGCCGATGGAGCGCGACGGCGGCGCCGCCGAGCACGTCATCGCCCCCGCCGAGGCGCTGGTCCCCGCGCCCACGACCGTCCCGCTGGCCGACGCGGCGGGGCTGCCGTCGGTGGCGCTGACCGCCTGGCAGGCGCTCTTCGACGACGGCCGGCTCACCGCCGGCCAGCGCGTGCTGGTCAACGGAGCCGGCGGCGTGGTCGGCAAGTACGCCGTCGCACTGGCGAAGCGGGCCGGGGTGCACGTGGTGGCCACGGCCAGCCCACGCTCCCGTGCCGCCGTCGAGGCCGCCGGCGCCGACGAGGTCGTCGACCACACCACCACCGACCTGCTGGGCGCGGTGCAGCAGCAGGTCGACGTGCTGCTCAACCTCGCGCCCATCGAGCCGGACCGCTTCGCCGCGCTCGTGGCCCTGGTCCGCGACGGCGGCCGGGTCGTCAGCACCACCGCGTTCATGGCCACCCCGGGCGACGACGACCGTGGCGTCACCGCCGCGACGGTGTTCGTGCTGCCCAATCGGGAGCGGCTCACCCAGCTGGTGTCCCTCGTCGACAGCGGCGAGCTGCACGTCGAGGTCACCCGCCGCATCCCGCTGACCGAGCTGCCCGCCCTGCACGCCGAGGCCGCCGCCGGCGGCGTCGCCGGCAAGGTCGTCGTCCTGCCCGCCTGACCGTCAGCCCACACGAGACCGGAGACGGACATGAGCATCCCGTACCTCGCGCGACCCGAACAGCACCAGCAGCTGGAGTGGCTGAACGGCGACACCCTGTCGATCCTGCTCGACGGCGCGGCCACGAACGGCCAGCTGATGGTCGGGCGCTTCGACGTGAGCCGGGGCGAGGCGCCGCCCTGGCACGTGCACACCCGGGAGGACGAGGTCTTCCTGCTCATCAGCGGCACCGCACTGGTGTGGGCCGGTGAGGAGGAGAGCGAGCTGACCGCGGGCGGCATCGTCTTCCTGCCCAGGAACGTGCCGCACTCCTACCGGATCACCTCGGAGAAGGCCGACCTGCTGATGATCAACACCCCGGCCGGCATCGAGGGGATGTTCCGCGAGACCGGACGGGACCGGTCCACCCCACGGCCCGACGGCTTCACCGTCACACCCCGACCGGAGGTGGCCGTCGCCTACGGCAGCACGGTCCTGGGCCCGCCCCGCTGATCGACGAGCTCCGCCGCCGGACGTCGAGTGGGGAGTCGCCGTCGTCCGGCCCGGCGTGTCCGGCCGTGTCGGCGACCGTGACCGCGCACTCGGGGCGTCGGACGCGGCGCGGCGCAGGCCGCCCGCCCGGGGCGGCGACGGCCGCGACGCGACCTCTTGTCGGTGCACGCCGGCAGGCGTGTGATGGGGCCACCGGCGACCAGGGGAGGCCCCAGGTGATCGTGGAGTACATCCGGTACCGGGTGGACGAGGAGAGCTGGCCGGCGTTCGAGGCCGCCTGGGCGCGCGCGGCGGCGGTGCTCGCCCGCGCCGTCCAGTGCGTCGACCACGAGCTCAGCCGCAGTGTCGACGAGCCGGCCTGCGCCGTCGTGCGCCTCACCTGGACCTCGGCGGAGGACCACCTGCAGGGGTTCCGCGGCGGGCCGCTGTTCCCGGAGTTCCTCGCCGCGGTGGGGCCGTGGATCGACGACATCGAGGAGATGCGGCACTACGCCCGGACCCCGGTGCACGGCGCCGGCGGCTCGGTGCCCTCGCTCTACGACTGGGCCGGCGGGCTCACCGCCCTGGAACGGCTGACCAGGACGTTCTACGACCACGTGCGGCGGGACCCGTTGGTCGGTCCGCTATTCGCGCACATGGACGGCGACCACCCACGGCACGTGGCGCTGTGGCTCGGCGAGGTCCTCGGCGGCCCGGACCGCTACACCCGCGAGCGCGGCGGCTACCCCGCGATGCTCGGCCACCACCTGGGCAAGGACATCACCGAGGCGCAGCGGCGGCGGTGGGTCGAGCTGCTGCTGGACGCCGCCGACGAGACCGGTCTGCCGGCCGACCCGGAGTTCCGCGCGGCCTTCGTCGGCTACCTGGAGTGGGGCACCCGGCTGGCGGTCGCCAACTCCCGGCCCGGCGCGGACGTCGTCCGCTCCGCGCCGGTGCCCCGCTGGGGCTGGGGCGTCGCCCCGCCCTGGGTGGGCTGAGCGCCGGCGCAACGGTCGAGTGGGCAGTTGCCGTCGTCCGGCGCGGCGCGTCCGGCCGTGTCGGCGACCGCAACTGCCCCCTCGGTCAGGAAGGCGTGATCATCCCCGCGCCGACGGTGGCGTTGGTGGCCTCGTCGATGAGGATGAAGCGGCCGGTGACCCGGTTGCGGTGGTAGTCGTCGACGAACAGCGGCTGGGTGGTGCGCAGCGTGACCCGGCCGATGTCGTTGAGGCCCAGGCCGTCGGCGCTGGTGTCCCGGTGCAGGGTGTTCACGTCGAGCCGGTACTGCAGGTCCTTGACCACGGCGCGCACCGAGCGGGTGGTGTGCTTGACCGCGAGCCGCATCCGGGGCACCAGCGGCGCGTCGGCCATCCAGCAGACCATCGCGTCGACGTCCTGGGTGACCGTCGGGGCGTTGTGCGGCCGGCAGATCATGTCCCCGCGCGAGACGTCGAGGTCGTCGGTCAGCCGCACGGTCACCGACATGGGCGGGAAGGCGGCGTCCAGCGGGCCGTCGGGGCCGTCGATCGCGGCGATCGTGGTGGTCAGGCCGCTGGGCAGCACCTGCACCTCGTCGCCGGGGCGCAGCACGCCGGCGCCCACCCGGCCGGCGTAGCCGCGGTAGTCGCGGTGCTCGTCGGTCTGCGGGCGGATGACGTACTGCACCGGGAACCGGGTGTCGACGAGGTTGCGGTCGCTGGCCACGTGCACGTGCTCGAGGTGGTGCAGCAGCGACGTCCCCTCGTACCAGGGGGTGTTCGCCGAGCGGGTCACCACGTTGTCGCCCTGCAGCGCCGAGATCGGGACGACGGTCAGGTCGGGCACCTCGAGCTTGGTGGCGAAGGCGGAGAACTCCTCGCGGATGCCCTCGTAGACCTCCTCCGACCAGTCGACCAGGTCCATCTTGTTGACCGCGACGACCAGGTGCGGCACCCGCAGCAGCGAGGCGAGGAAGGCGTGCCGGCGGCTCTGCTCGAGCATCCCCTTGCGGGCGTCGACCAGCACGATCGCCAGGTCCGCGGTGGAGGCGCCGGTGACCATGTTGCGGGTGTACTGCACGTGCCCGGGGGTGTCGGCCAGGATGAACGTGCGCCGCGGGGTGGAGAAGTAGCGGTAGGCGACGTCGATGGTGATGCCCTGCTCGCGCTCGGCCCGCAGGCCGTCGGTGAGCAGCGACAGGTCCACGTGGTCGCCCCGGCTGGCCCGCTCGATGGCGGCGTACTGGTCCTCGAAGACGGCCTTGCTGTCGTAGAGCAGCCGGCCGATCAGGGTGCTCTTGCCGTCGTCGACCGAGCCCGCGGTGGCGATCCGGAGGATGTCCTTGCGGGCGGTGGCGAGCTCGGCGGCCGCCTGGGAGAGCGCGGTCATCAGAAGTACCCCTCCTTCTTGCGGTCCTCCATGGCGGCGTCGCTGACCTTGTCGTCGCCGCGGGTGGCGCCGCGCTCGGTCAGCCGGGTCACGGCGATCTCCGCGATCACCTCGGCCACCGTGCTGGCGACCGACGGGACGGCGGCGGTCAGGTTCGCGTCGCCCACGGTGCGGTAGCGCACGCTGCGCCGCTGCACCTGCTCGCCGTCCTTGGGGGTGATGAACTCGTTGACCGCGTAGAGCATCCCTGCGCGGTCGACGACGTCGCGCTCGGCCGCCAGGTAGAGCTGCGGGATCGCGATCTCCTCCTGGGCGATGTAGCCCCAGATGTCCAGCTCGGTCCAGTTCGACAGCGGGAACACCCGGATCGACTCACCGAGGTGGGTGCGGCCGTTGTAGAGGTCCCACAGCTCGGGGCGCTGGTTCTTCGGGTCCCACTGGCCGAACTCGTCACGGAAGCTGAACACCCGCTCCTTGGCCCGGGCCTTGTCCTCGTCGCGCCGGGCGCCACCGAACAGGGCGGTGAAGCCGTGCCGCTCGACGGCGTCCAGCAGCACCGGGGTCTGGATGCGGTTGCGCGAGCCGTTGGGCTCCTGGCGCACCGTGCCGGCGGCGATCGCGTCGGGCACGGAGGCCACGACCAGCTCGACGCCCAGCTCGGCGACCCGGCGGTCGCGGAAGGCCAGCACCTCGGGGAAGTTCAGCCCGGTGTCGACGTGCATGACCGGGAACGGGATGCGCGCCGGGGCGAAGGCCTTGCGGGCCAGCTCCAGCATCACGATGGAGTCCTTGCCGCCGGAGAACAGCAGCACCGGCCGCTCGCTCTCGGCGGCCACCTCGCGCAGCACGTGGATCGACTCGGCCTCCAGCGTCTGCAGCTGGGTGAGCCGGTGGTCGGTGGTGATCACGCTGGCGAGCTCCCCGGGACGGCGGCACTGGTCAGGACGCACTCTCACATCGGGATGATGCGGATTGCCCCCACCAGTGTCCGTCATGGCGCCCCCGGCCCCGGCGGCCGGGACCGGGTCACTCCTCCTCGGGCACGGCTCCGGCCGGTGCCGGGCCCGACCGGGGCAGCCGCACGGTGAACGTCGCGCCCTGGCCCGGGGCGGTGGTCAGGTCCACGCGGCCGCCGTGCGCGGCCACCAGCGAGGCCACGATCGACAGGCCCAGCCCGCTGCCGCCCGCCGCACGGGTGCGCGACGTGTCGGCCCGGTAGAACCGCTCGAACACCCGCTCGGCGTCGGCGGCGGCCATGCCCGGACCCGCGTCGGAGACGGCCAGGCAGACGGTGTCCGGGTCGCCGGCGTCCTCGGACAGCCGCACGGTCACCGGCGTGCCGGCCGGGGTGTGGGTGAGCGCGTTGGTGACCAGGTTGCCGATCACCTGGCGCAGCCGGGCTTCGTCGCCGAGCACGACCGGCACCTCGGTCAGTGACGGGTCGAGCACCAGGTCCAGGGGTCGGTCGGGCTGCACGGCACGGGCGTCGTGCACCGCGTCGCCGGCGAGCTCGGCCAGGTCGACCGGGACGACGTCCAGCGGCCGCTGCTGGTCCAGGCGGGCGAGCTGGAGCAGGTCCTCGACCAGCAGGCCCATCCGGGTGGCCTCGGACTCGATCCGCTGCATCAGCCGTTCGACCTCGCCCGGGTCGCGGACAGCGCCCTGGCGGTGCAGCTCGGCGAACCCGCGGATGGAGGTCAGCGGGGTGCGCAGCTCGTGGCTGGCGTCGGCGACGAACCGGCGCATCCGCGCCTCGGAGGCGACCGCCTGCTCCTCCGAGACCTGCTGCGCCCGGAACGAGCCCTCGATCCGGCCGAGCATGCCGTTGAGCGCGGTCGAGAGCCGGCCGACCTCGGTGCGGTCGTCGCCGGCGGGCACGCGGCGGGAGAGGTCGCCGCCGGCGATCGCCCGCGCGGTCACCTCGACCTCCTCCAGCGGGCGGAGGCTGTTGCGCACCAGCCGCTGACCGGCCGCGCCGATGACCACCAGGACCAGCATGCCCACGACCAGCTCGAGGGCGACCAGCCGGCTCACCACGGCCCGGTCGTTGGCCAGGTCGATGGCGTAGACGATGGCGACCTGGCTGTTGACCGGCAGCACGACGACCCGCCAGGCGGTGCGGTTGCCGGAGTAGACGGTGAACGGGTCCTGCCCGTAGCCCGCGGCGTTGGCCGCGGTCATCGACGAGACGTCGGGCAGGCCGTTGCCGGCCCGGTCGTCGGAGAGCTCCTGGAAGGCGCCGTCGGGCCCCAGGCACGCCAGGTACGTGTCCCGCGAGGTCAGCCGGAGGTTGTCGGTGGTGCAGATCGAGCCCAGCCTCGGGTCGCCCGCCAGGGTGGCGGCATAGCCGCTGAGCTGCCCGTCGCGCTGGGTCTGCAGATAGTCCTTGAGCAGCGAGGTGGCACCGAAGCCGGTCGCGGCCAGGGCCGCGGCCACGACGGCGATCAGGAGCGCGACCAGGCGCACCCGCAGCGGCATGCCGGCGGTGACCTCGGCCAGCGGGTGCGGCCACCGGCGCCCGGGCCGGCCCCCCGGCCCGGCGTGCACCGTGGCGCCCGTCCCGCCGGTGGCCGGTCCGTCGGGGGTGGGCTGGGGTGGTGCCGTCGCCGGGTCGACCGGGAGGTCCGTCGTCGTCACGTGCCGCGGGGCAGGCGGAGGGAGTAGCCCACGCCCCGCAGGGTGTGCAGCAGCCGCGGCTCGGTGGTGTCGACCTTGCGGCGCAGGTAGGAGATGTAGGACTCCACGACGTTGGCCTCGCCGTTGAAGTCGTAGTTCCACACGTGGTCCAGGATCTGCGCCTTCGACAGCACGCGCCCGGCGTTGGTCATCAGGTAGCGCAGCAGCTTGAACTCGGTGGGGGAGAGGCTGACCAGCTTCCCGGCCTTGAGGACCTCGTGGGACTCCTCGTCCAGCTCGATGTCGGCGAAGGTCAGCCGCGGCGCCTCGGACACCCGCTGGGTGCCCTGGCTGCGGCGCAGGACGGCCCGGATCCGGGCGAGCACCTCGTCGAGGCTGAACGGCTTGGTGACGTAGTCGTCGCCGCCCAGGGTCAGGCCGGTGACCTTGTCGTCGGCGCCGTCGCGGGCGGTGAGGAACAGCACCGGGGTGTGCGTGCCGTTCTGCCGCAGCCGGCGCACGACGCCGAAGCCGTCGAGCCCGGGCATCATCACGTCGAGCACCAACAGGTCGGGGCGGAACTGCTCGGCCACGGCGAGGGCCTGCTGCCCGTCGGGTGCGGTGGCCACCTCGAAGCCGGCGAACCGCAGGCTGGCCGACAGCAGCTCACGGATGTTCGGCTCGTCGTCGACCACCAGCAGCCGGGCCTCCGGCTTGGAGCCGGACGCCGAGGTGCCGGAGCTGCTCCCGGACACGAGGCCTCCCGTTGAGCTGTGCACCGCTGTCGAGGTCATGGTGACAGGTTGGGGCGGCCGACTGCGGTGCCACTGGACGTTCCCTGTGAGGACGCTGGGGGTGTCAGCCGGCCGGGGACATGGCCCGGCCCCGGCGCCAGTAGCCGATCGCGTGGTGCTGGTGCCGCCGCAGTCCCCACCGGCCGCGCAGGTCGGCCCGCACCGCCCGCACGGTGGCGGACTCCGCGCCCACCCAGGCGAACAGGTCCTCGCCGTCCGGGCGCTCCAGGGCGGCGACGGCGTCGACGAGCAGGGTGCTCTCGCCGGGGTCGGTGCCGGCGCGGTGCAGCCAGCGCACCTCGACCCCCGGCGGGGCGGGCAGCTCCTGCTCCTCGGCCGGGCCGGCCACCTCCAGCAGCGCGATGCCGCGGGTGTCCGGAGCCGCCGCGGCGAGGATCCGGCTGATCCCGGGCAGCGCCGTCTCGTCGCCGGCCAGCAGCAGCCAGCCGGCGAGCTCCGCGCCCAGCGGTGCGGCGCTGGCGACGCCGAGCACCGCACCGGGTGCCGCGGCCGTGGCCCAGGCGGCGGCCGGGCCGTCGCCGTGCAGCACGAAGTCGACGTCCAGCTCGCCGGCGGCGGGGTCCTGGCGGCGGGCGGTGTAGCTGCGCAGCGCGACCCCGTGGCTGCCCTGCGGCCACACGATCCGGCCGTCGCGGGCCACCTCCGGCCAGCGCGGGGCGGCGTCGCCGACCCGGGGGACCAGCAGGGACAAGGTCGGGCCGGCCGCGGCCACCACGGCGCCCGAGGCGGTCAGGGTGACCCGGCGGACCGCGGGGGTCACGTCCCGGACGGCGCTGACGGTGAGGACGTCGACCGGGCGGGCGACGACGTCGACGGCGGGGTCGGCGGTCTCGGTCGGTTCCACGGCCCCAGGTTAACGAGGGCCGGGCAGACGAGGGCCGACCCGGCAAGCCCCGGGGGAATGGGGCCGGCCGGGCCGGCGATCGAGGACGGGCACTCACCGTGCGTGACCAGCTGACTGCGCTGACCGGGGAAGACGCTCAGCGCGGCCCGTCGAGTGAGCACGCTACGTGACGATCATCGGAGCCGACCACCCGTCCCGGTGGAGTCCCCTCGAAGGGGTGACCCCGGCCGGGCCGGGCAGGCCGATGTGTGCGCCCGCGCTGCCCCGGGCAGGCAGGGCGGACATCCGAGCGGACGACGACTGGACGACGAGGAGCCGGCGATGGCGCAGGAGTTCGACAAGGGCGACCACGTGAGCTGGAAGAGCCACGGCGGCGAGGCCGAGGGCACCGTCACGAAGAAGATCACGAAGGACACCGAGGCGGCCGGCCGGAAGGTCAAGGCGAGCAAGGACGACCCGCAGTACGAGGTGAAGAGCGAGAAGAGCGGCGGCACCGCCGTCCACAAGCCCGGCGCCCTGCACGAGGACTGAGCGAGGAGACCCCGATGAGCGACACCGACGACACCTTCGCGGGCACGTCCGCCCGCAGCACCACGCACAGCGCGCGTGAGGACGACCAGCTCAAGCACGAGGTCGAGGGCATGATCCGCGCCGGCCGGTCCACCCACGCCGAGGAGTGGAAGGACCCCGAGCCCGTCGCCGAGGGCGAGCCGGACGTCGACAGCTCACCGGCCGACACCCTGGTCGGGGGCGTCCCGAACGGCATGACGCCCGACGCGGTCGTCGCCCGCGCCGAGCTGGCCCGCTGGCTGGACCGCGCCGACTTCCCCAGCACCGGCCCGGACCTGGTGGAGGCCGCCCGCGACCACCGGGCGCCGGACTCGGTCGCCGACGAGCTGTCCAGGCTGCCCGCCGGGGAGACCTACGAGCGGATCGGCGACGTCGTCCGCGCGCTCGGGTACCCGACGGAGTAGGAGGACCCCGTCCTCCTCACTCCGAGCGAGCTCGGAGCGAGCCTCGGGACGGGGCCGGGAGGACCGGTGACTGGCCGGCGCCGTCCTCGAGGGCGGTGCCGGCCGCACGGTCAGTGCGGCGCGGCCTCCTCCTCGGCGATCTCCTCCGCGCCCCGGCGGCGCAGCAGGCGCGAGCCGGGGAAGCCCTTCACCACCTGCCGCATGTCCTGCACCGTGTCCAGCAGCGCGTGCACGTCGGGCACCACGTCCCCGAGCGTCACCAGCACCGGGACGACGTCCTCGTCCAGGTGCACCACCAGGTCGGGCAGCCGGTCGACCAGGGCGATGAGCGCCGTGACCTCGTCGGGGTCCAGCTGCTCGGCGAACCGGGTCACCGCCGGGGCCAGCCGGTGCAGCGCCGCCGCGTAGGAGTCGACCAGCGGTGTCACCGTGCCGACCAGCGGGACGGCCGAGTCCAGCAGCGGCTCGGTGGCCGCCAGCAGGTCCTCGGCCCGGCCGATCAGGCCGCCCGCCGCCGCGGAGGTGCCGCCGACGGCGCGGACCACCTGCTCCGCGACGTCGGTGACCCCGCCGATCCGGTCCACCGCGCGGTCGGCGGCCGCCTGGGTGACGCCGATCTGCGCCACGGCCCGGTCGGCTGCAGCCTGCGTGGCGCCGATCTGCTCGATGGCCCGGTCGGCGGCGGCCTGGGTGGCGCCGATGCGGCCGATCGCCTGGTCGGCGGCGGCCTGGGTCAGCCCGAGGTGCGTGATGGCCTCGTCGGCCCGCTCCCGGGTCGCGGCCACCCCGGTGATCGCGTCGTCGGCGTTGGCCTGGGTCACCTTGATCCGGGTCATCGCCTCGTCGGCGTGCGCACGGGTGGCGTCGACGGCCGCGATGGCCCGCTCGGCAGAGTCGGCGAGCAGCTCGGCGCGGTCGATCAGAGCCGTGCCGCGCTGCAGCAGCCGCTCGAGCTCGCCCATCGCACCGGCCAGCCGGGGCAGCAGGTTCAGTGCCTCGGTGACTCCGTCACGCAGGCCACCGGCGGCGGTGAGCACGTCGGTCGGGCCGGGGAAGGGCAGCTTCACCGGGCCGACGCTACGGTCCGGCACCCGTCCGCGCCGGTCGGGGCGGGGCAGGACGTCGGCCCTCCCGCCCGCGCGTCCCACCCCGCGCGCCGCTCGCCGCCCGTATCGTGGGCCGGTCACCCGGGGGCGGCTCGAGCCCGGCCGGGGCGCGGATCGAGCGGCCCAGCCACGGTGCCGCAGGACACGACGATGGGATGTCGACACCGGTGGCGGACCAGTCGAGGCCGAGCGGGACCGACGGCGCGTCCGTCGACGACCGCTCCGCCTCGGGCTCCCGGGCCGCCGGGGACCGTCCGTCCGCCCCGCTGACCGTCGCCGAGCTCGTCGCCCGCTCCGGCGGGACCGGCGTGGGCCGACGCCGCGCCGAGCGCCGCGAGGCCGAGGCCACCGGCCGCCAGCAGGCGGTCGACGACCGGGGCCTGCCCCGCGAGGCCGCCCCGGACCAACTGGACGACGACCGGGCCGCGCCGGAGCAGCCGGACGCCGGCCGGCGCGCGTCCCGGTGGGCCGCGGCGCAGCCCGACGGCGGACGGCGTCCCGACCGGGCACGCGGTGCGGAGCCGGCCCCCCGGGTGGGCGCCCGGCGCGACCCCGGGTCCCCGGCCGTCAGCCCCTCGCCCGTCCTGCCGACCGGCTGGCAGCCCGCGGCGCCCTCGCCGGCGACACCCTCGCCGGCCGCCGCCCCGGCGACCGGCCTGCTCGCGGGGACGCCCGCGGTCGCGGACCCCGTCCGGCCGGCCGCGCCCGCCTCCTCGGCGTCGCCCGCGCCCTCCGCGTCTCCCGCGCCGTTCCCGTCTCCCTCGTCCTCCCCGGCTCCCGCGCCGTCCCCGGCGCCCGCCCGGGGTGCCGCGCCCCCACTGCCGTCGACCGGGCGGAAGACGCCGCCGCCGGCGGCTGCGCCGTCCCGACCGGCGACCGGCCCGACGCGGTCCTCCGGTGCCTCGGCGTGGTCACCGGCACCGGCGCCCGCCCCGGCCGCCGGTCCGTCCCAGGTCCCCGCCGTGGCCCCGGCCGACGTCCCCGCCGTGGCCCCGGCCGACGCCCCTGCCGTGGCGCCGGTGGCCCCGGCCGGCGCTCGCGCAGCCGGATGGGCCGCGGTGGCAGCGCCGGCGGAGGCCCGGCCGGTCGCGCGGCCCCGGCCCACGCCCGGCCCGGTGGCCGGCTCCCCACCGGCCGCCCCCGCCCCGCCGGCGGGTGCGCCCGCTGCCGGCCGCGGGGCCTCGCCGTCCGCCCCGGTGCCGCCGCTGCCGGCCCTGCGCGGCGCCGGTGCACCGGCCCGCCCCGCGTCCCCGCAGCCGTCGGTCCCGGTGCCCGGGGTCCGCAAGAGCCTGCCGCTCCCGCCGATCCCCGGCCGTGATCTGCCCACCTCGACCGGCTCGACGGCGGTGGAGCGGGTGCGGACGCCGGCGAGCCCGGCCCGCCGCCGGTTCAACCGGGCGTGCGGCGCGCTGGCCGCCGTCCTGGGCGTCGTCGTCGCCGGCTACGGCGGGCTCTACGTCTACGGCGACCAGGCGATGACCCGGGTGGACGCACTGGTGCCCGACGGCCCCGAGGTGCTGGCACCGCAGCTGCAGGTCGGCTCGGAGACCTCCCTGGTGGTCACCCGCGGCCTGCCCGGGCGCAGCGGTCTGGCGTCGGTGAGCGCGTTCGTCGCGCACGTGGCCGAGGACGGCGAGCACGCCGTGGTGGTGACGCTGCCACCGACGGCGCTGACCGACACCCCGGCCTGCCGGGCCACCGACGGGACGCTGCGCGCGCCGGTCACCGAGCCGTTCGCCGACGCGCTGCTGCAGGGCGGTCCGTCCTGCCTGGTGCGGTCGGTCCAGCAGCTGACCGGGCTGCGGATCGACCACTACGTCGGGGTCGACGCCGCCCGGCTGCCCGGCCTGGTCGACGTGCTCGGCGAGGTCGACGTCTGCCCGACCGGCGGTGGGGAGCCGCTGGCCGGCTCCGCCGTCGCCGACCACCTGCGTCCCGGCGGGGCCGGCTCCGACGTCACCGGTGCGATCGTCGGTGCCCGGGGGCAGCAGGTGCTCGGCTCCACGCTGGTCGCCGGGCTCACCGGTGGTGCGCTGGCCGACCCGGTCACCCTCGCCCGCTTCCTCTCCGGCACCGGCGACGCACTGACCGTCGACGAGGAGACCAGCCTCACGGACGTGCGGTCGCTGGGCCTGGCGCTGCAGCCGGCCGACGGACCGGCCCCCGAGGTCACC
This sequence comes from Modestobacter sp. L9-4, assembly GCF_019112525.1. NCBI lineage: Bacteria > Bacillati > Actinomycetota > Actinomycetes > Geodermatophilales > Geodermatophilaceae > Modestobacter > Modestobacter sp. L9-4. The sequence goes on along the minus strand of NZ_CP077800.1, from coordinate 1,714,306 downwards.
GCACTGCCGGTCGCCCAGGTCGGGCGGGTGGCCTCCGACAGCGACCAGGCCGCCGTGGTCGTCGACGCCCTGGCCACCCGCGAGCTGTTCGACGAGGTCATCAACAGCGGCCGGCTGCCCGCGCCCGAGGTGCCCGTGGAGGCCGCGCCGGCGCCCGCCGACGCCTCCGGTCAGGCAGCTGCCCCGGCCGACAGCCTGCCGGACCCGGTGGCTGCCGACCCGGTGCCGGCCGGCACCACGGTCACCGTGCCGCCGGCCGGGGTGACCGTCGACGTCCTGGACGCCAGTGGCACCGGCCGCACCACCGAGGTGGCCGACGGCCTGGCCGCGGGCGGCTTCCGGATCGGCGCCCGCGGTGTCGAGCCCGGCGCCGTCGACCGCACCGTGGTCCGTTACGGCGCGGCAGCGCTCGAGCAGGCCCGGACGGTGGCTGCCGCGGTGCCCGGTGCCCTCCTGCTGGAGACCGACGCGGTGGGTGCGGCGGTGCAGCTGGTGGTGGCCCGGGACTACGCCGGCCTGGCCCCCGCCGACGTGGGCACGCCCGTACCGACGACAGCGGCCCCGCCCCCCGCCGAGGCGGGGGACGGGGCCGGGGCCTGCACGAGCTGAGCTCGTCCCCGGTGCAGGTGCACCGGGGATCTCGCTCAGCCGAAGCGACCGGAGATGTAGTCCTCCGTCGCCTTCTCCTCGGGGTTGCTGAAGATCTTCTCGGTCGGGTTGAACTCGATCAGCCGGCCGGGCTGGCCCACGCCGTTGAGGTTGAAGAACCCGGTCGAGGTGCTCACCCGCGCAGCCTGCTGCATGTTGTGGGTGACGATGACGATGGTGAACCGCTCCTTGAGCTCGGTCATCAGGTCCTCGATGGCCAGCGTGGAGATCGGGTCCAGGGCCGAGCACGGCTCGTCCATCAGCAGCACCTCGGGCTCGACCGCGATGGCGCGGGCGATGCACAGCCGCTGCTGCTGGCCGCCGGACAGACCCGAGCCCGGGCGGTTCAGGCGGTCCTTGACCTCGTTCCAGAGGTTGGCGCCCTTCAGCGACCGCTCGACGAGGTCGTCCATGTCGGACTTCTTCATCCGCTTGTTGTTCAGCCGCACCCCGGCCACGACGTTGTCGTAGATCGACATGGTCGGGAAGGGGTTGGGCCGCTGGAAGACCATGCCGATCTGGGTGCGGACGTCGACCGGGTCGACGTCGGCGCCGTAGAGGTCCTGGCCGTCGATGACGACCTTGCCCTCGACGCGGGCGCCGGGGATGACCTCGTGCATGCGGTTCAGCGACCGCAGGAACGTGGACTTGCCGCAGCCGGAGGGGCCGATGAGCGCGGTGATGCTCCGCGGCTCGATGGAGACGTTGACACCCTCGACGGCCTTGAAGTTGCCGTAGTAGATGTCCAGGTCACTGACGTCGATGCGCTTGGCCACAGGGGGTGTCCTCCGTGTCGTTCCGGTCAGCGACCGGTCTTGGGGGCGAAGAGGCGGGTGATCAACCGGGCGACGACGTTGAGCGCCATGACCAGGATGATGAGCACGAGGGCTGCCGTCCAGGCCCGCTCGATCCCGAACTGGGCAGGGACGCCCGGCTGGGTGAGCTGGTAGAAGGCGAACACCGGCAGTGTGGCCATCCGGCCGTCGAACGGGTTGAGGTTCGTGCCGGTGATGATGCCGACGGTCACCAGCAGCGGGGCGGTCTCACCGATCACGCGGGCGACCGACAGCGTGATGCCCGTGCCCAGCCCGGCGATGGAGGTGCGGAGGACGATCTTGACGATCGTGCGCCACTTGGGCACCCCGAGCGCGTAGGCGGCCTCGCGCAGCTCGTTCGGGACGAGCTTGAGGACCTCCTCGGAGGAGCGCACGACCACCGGGATCATCAGCACCGACAGCGCCACGGCGCCCATGATGCCCAGCCGGACCCCGCCGCCGAAGAGCAGCGCGAACAGCGCGTAGGCGAAGAGGCCGGCGACGATCGAGGGGATGCCGGTCATGACGTCGACGAAGAAGGTGATGGCCTTCTTCAGGCGGCCGGTGCCGTACTCGACGAGGTAGATCGCCGTGAGCAGGCCGATCGGCACCGAGATGACCGTGGCCAACACCGTGATGATGATCGTGCCGAAGATGGCGTGGTAGGCGCCACCGCCCTCACCGACGACCCCCAGCATGGAGGAGTTGAAGAAGGTCGAGTCCAGGCGCGGCAGCCCGTTCTCCAGCACCGTCCAGATCAGCGAGACCAGCGGCACCATGGCCAGCAGGAACGCCGACGTGACGACCGTGGTGACGAAGCGGTCGGTGGCCTTCCGGCTGCCCTCGACGGACCGGGAGACCAGGTACACCGCCAGGCTGCCGAGGACGACGCCGTAGACGACGGTGAGCGGGATGTTGGAGCCGGTGGTGACCACCGTCAGCAGCGCGCCCAGGACGACGCCGGCCAGGAAGATGCCGGCGGCCGCGAAGCGGGGGAGGTGCCGCTGGGTGCGGACCGGTCCGGACGACGCACCGGCGGCCGGCGCGGGGGCGAGGGGGGCCTGGGTGCTCATCAGTTGGCTCCGGAGAAGTCGGCGCGCCGGTTGACGATGTACCGGGCGAGCATGTTGACCGCCAGGGTGATCAGGAAGAGTGCCAGGCCGCTGGCGATGAGCGTGTTGACCGCCAGACCCGTGGACTCGGGGAACTGCAGCGCGATGTTCGCCGCGATCGTGGAGGGGTTGCTGCTGCCGATCAGGTTGAACGTCACCCCGCCCGAGCCGGACAGGATGATCGCCACGGCGAGCGTCTCGCCGAGCGCGCGGCCCAGGCCGAGCATGGCGCCACCGATGACGCCGGACTTGCCGTAGGGCAGCACCGCCATCTTGATCATCTCCCAGCGGGTGGCGCCCAGGGCGAGCGCGGCCTCCCGGTGGAGGGCCGGTGCCTGGCTGAAGACCTCGCGCGAGATGGCCGAGATGATCGGCAGGATCATCACCGCGAGCACCAGCCCGACGGTGAGCATCGTGCGACCGGTGACCGAGGCGGGACCGGAGAACAGCGGGATGAACCCGAGGTGTGTCTCCAGCCACTTGTAGAACGGCACGAGGGCCGGGGCAAGCGCCGCGATGCCCCAGAAGCCGTAGACGACGCTCGGCACGGCGGCGAGCAGGTCCATCACGTAGCCCATGGCCGCGGCGAGCCGCTTGGGCGCGTAGTGGGTGATGTAGAGCGCGATCGCGATGGCCAGCGGGGTGGCCACCACGAGGGCGATCACCGCGGCCACCAGGGTGCCGAAGATGAGCGGACCGATGTAGCCGGCCAGCGACTTCCCGTCGGGCAGGTCGGCGCTGTCGGCGGTGAGCGCCGGCAGGGCCTCGCTGATGAGGAAGACCGCCACACCGGCGAGCACGATGAGGATGAGGATGCCGGCGCCGGTGGCGCTGCCGGCGAAGATGCGGTCGCCGACGCGCCGCTTCGGGCGGGGCGGGCTGGGTGGTGCGGTGAGGGTCGTCACCGGTGGCTCCGTCGGATCAGTGCTGCGGTGTCCAGGGATCGAGCGGGTCGTTCACGTGCTGCGACGGCCCGGGCTGTCCTGGTGGACACCCCGGGCCGCCGTGGAGAGCGTGGAGCAGTCGGTCAGCTGGCGACCGTGATGGCCTCGATGACCTTCTCGGCGGCGGTGCGCGCGTCGTCGGTGATCGGCGAGCTGCCGGCGTTCTTGGCGGCGGCGGCCTGGCCGTCCTCGCTGACCACGTAGGTCTCGAAGGCCTTCAGGGCGTCGGCCTTGGCCTTGTCCTTCATCTCGACGCAGCCGATGTGGTAGCTGACCAGCACGATCGGGTACTCGTCGGCCGAGGTGGTGGTGCGGTTGACCTTGATGGCCAGGTCGTTCTCGCCGCGACCGGAGACGGTCTCGGAGTTGGCGACGACGGCGGCAGCGGCCTCGGGGGAGGGGGCGACGAAGGTGTCGCCGACCTTGACCTTGGCGATGCTCAGGCCGGCGGCCTGGCTCTCGTCGGCGTAGCCGATGGCACCGGCGCCGGCCTTGACGGCGTCGACCACACCGGAGGTGCCGTTGGCGGCCTCGCCACCCTGGATCGGCCACTCGTCGGCGGCCTTGTTCGTCCAGACGTCCTTGGCCGCGGAGGCCAGGTAGTCGGTGAAGTTCTTGGTGGTGCCCGACTTGTCGCTGCGGTGCACCGGCGCGATCGCGGTGGCCGGCAGGGTCACGCCCGGGTTGTCGGCGGCGATCTCGGGGGCGTTCCAGGTGGTGATGGCGCCGCTGAAGATGCCGGCGAGGGTGGCCGGGGCCAGGTTCAGGTCCGAGACGCCCTCGAGGTTGTAGATGACGGCGATCGCGGAGATGTAGTTCGGCAGCTCGAAGACGCCACCGTCGCCACAGGCGGTCGTGGCCTTGGCGAGCTCGTCGTCGCTGAGGGCCGAGTCCGAACCGGCGAAGTCGATGCTGCCGGCGAGGAACTGCTCGCGGCCACCGCCGGAGCCGACCGGGTCGTAGCTGAAGGTCACGCCGGGCTGCATGGTGTTGAAGCCGGCCTGCCAGGCGGTCATGGCGGCGGTCTGCGCGCTGGAGCCGGCGCCGACGAGCGAGCCCTCGAGCTCGGGAGCGCTGCTCGCAGCACTGCCGCCGGTGGCGGCGGCGGCGGGCGAGCTGGTCTCGTTGGACGCCCCACAGGCGGCCAGGGCGAGGGTGGCGGCGAGGGCGGTGGAGACAGCCGCGGCGCGCGTCGTGGTGCTGAGCTTCAACTCAGTGCCTTTCAACTGAAGGGTGCCCGGGCGTCGGAGCCGGGCGGTCTGCGTGACGTGGCAAGACGCTAAGCAGGCCAGATGGACGGATCCGGCTCCCTCGGTGAACGAGGCGTGAACGCGGGTTGAGACGTGGACCACGACTCGGCACACGCTGTACGTCCAACGGGTGAACCACCGCGCGGCGAGACGGTGGGGGACCGGAACTGCACCCTCAGTGAGAGGTCGTGCTCCGCCAGGAGACGTCGACCAGGTACCGCGTGAAGCCGCTCCGCTCGTACAGCGCGACGGCCGCGGTGTTGTCCTCCTCGACGTAGAGCAGCACGTGCGAGAGACCCTGTCCCCGCAGGTGCGCCAGCCCCAGGTCGGTGAGTGCGCGGCCCAGGCCGGTGCCCTGTGCGTCGGGGTCGATGCCGAGCACGTAGACCTCGCCGACGGGGGCGTCCCCGGCCTCACCCGCCGGGTGCACCTTCGTCCAGTGCGACCCCAGCAGCCGCCGGCCGGCGGTGACGTCGTCGGGCCCGGCGTCGGGGGAGGCGTCGGGGGAGACCTCGCGCCAGGCGAGGAAGAAGCCGGCCGGGTCGAACCACGCCTCGGCCTCGCGCAGGGCGAGGTCCTCGGTGGTCCACCGGCCCTGCTCGGGGTGGGCGGCGAAGGCGCGGGCGTTGACGTGCAGCCAGGCGTCCTCGTCGGTGCCGGGCCGGAAGGTCGACACGGTCACCCCGGCGGGCAGGCGCGGGTGCGGGTCGGGGTCGACGCCGTCGAGCGGACGGCGCATCTGCAGCAGCACCCGGGCGCGCTCGTACCCGCGGCTGCGGGCCAGCTCCGCGGAGCCGGGCAGCTCGCCGTGCGCCCACACCCGCAGCGGCCGGCTGCCGGCGAGCTCCTCGAGCCGGCCGATCAGCGCCGTCCCGACCCCGCGACGGCGGGCGGACGGTGCGACGACGAGCTCGGCCTCGGCGTCGGGGTCCTCGGCCGGCCGCTCCAGCCGGGCGTAGCCGACCAGCGCACCGGCCGGGTCGCGGACGGTGACGTCGGCGCCACCCGCCGGGCCGCCGTGCGCCAGCCGCAGCTCGGACTCCTCGGATACCGGCCGCACGCCGTCCGCGGCCAGGGCAGCCGCCAGCAGCAGCCCGACCTCGGTGACGACGGCAGGGGCGAGCCGGTCGGTGACCTCGACGAGCAGGGCGGGCGGTTCGGTGCTCAGTGGTCCGGCCTCAGCTGAGGGCGGTGCCGGCGTCGGTCGCGGCGACGTTCGCCGCGGTGGTGGCGTCGGCGACCTGCTGGTCGAGCTTGTAGCCGACGTTGCGCACGGTGCCGATGAGCGCCTCGTGCTCGGTGCCGAGCTTCGCGCGCAGCCGGCGGACGTGGACGTCGACGGTGCGGGTGCCACCGAAGTAGTCGTAGCCCCAGATCTCCTGCAGCAGCTGCGCGCGGGAGAAGACCCGGCCCGGGTGCTGGGCGAGGTACTTGAGGAGCTCGAACTCCTTGTAGGTCAGGTCCAGCGGGCGACCGCGGAGCTTGGCCGAGTAGCTGTGCTCGTCGATGACGAGCTCGCCGGCCTTGGTCACACCGCCCTCGCCGCCGTCGGCCGGGGTGGCCGCGGCCAGCCGCCGGGCGGTGGCCCACTTCAGCCGGGCGTCGACCTCGGCGGGGCCGGCGGTGTCCAGGACGACGTCGTCGACACCCCAGTCGGCCGACAGCGCGACCAGCCCGCCCTCGGAGAGGACGGCGACCAGCGAGGCGGCCACGCCGGTGGAGGCGAGCAGGGAGCACAGCGTGCGGGCGGAGACGAGGTCGTGCCGGGCGTCGACGAGGACGACGTCACCGGCGTCACCGTCGAGCAGGCTGGACAGCTCGGGGGCCACGACGCGCACCTGGTGGGCCAGCAGCCCGAGGGCGGGGAGGACCTCCGTGGTGGCCTGCCGGGCCGAGGTCATGAGCACGAGTCGCATGTCTCTCCTCACTGGGGCGTGGTCCCAGGCCGTCGACCGCGCTGTCGAGGTGAGAGGGCAGGATAGCGGACTGCCGGGCCCACCAGGTCTCCCTCGTCGGCCGGGCGGGTCCGCACGCCCGGGCCGCGGGTCTCTGGGACGATCGCGGGGTGACGGCGACCGGCGTGGACGTGGAGCTGTCCCGCCGCGTGCACCACCTCCCCGCCGCCGGTGCCGTGGTCGTGGCGACGGCCCTGGCGGCGCTGCTGCCGGTGGCCCTCGAGGACACCGGCCGGTTCGCCGCCGTGCTCGTGCTGCAGCTCGCGCTCGTGGCCGCCTGGGTGGTGGCCACCGGCATCCGCGGGTTCGCCGGCTCCCTGGCGCTGGGTGCGCTCGCCTCGGTCGGTGCCGACCTGGCGATGGTGCTCCCCGACCGGCCCGAGCTGGACTGGCTGCTCGCCGTCCTGGGGCTGGGCTTCCTGCTCGCGGTCGTCCACCAGATGACCCGTCCGCCGCCGCGTCGCTACCTGGTGGCCTCGCTGGCCGGCGTCGTCCTGCTGCTGTGCTCGGTGGGCTCGCTGGCCGTGCTGCTGGCGGTGGCCCGGGTCGACGACGGTGAGCACGCTGCGCTGACCGCGGTGCTGGCGGTCGGGGCCGCGCTGCTGGCCGGCCACCTGGTCGACCTGGTCCTGCCCCGGCCGCAGATCGCCGACGGCGTGCCGCGCGGCCTGCTCGGCCTGGTCGTGTCGGTCCTGGTCGCGGTGGCGGTCGCGCTGCTGCGGCGCGACGGCGGTGACCTGGCCGACTCGCTGTCGGCGTCGGTCTACGGGGCGGCGCTCGGGGGCGTGGCGGCGCTGATGGCGGTCGGCGCCTCCTACGTGGTGGCCGAGCGCGGTGCGTCCAGCTGGGCGCTGCCGGTGGTGCAGGCGGTCCTGCCGCTGGCCGCCGTCGCACCGGTGGCCTACGCGCTCGCCCTGTCGGGCACCGGGTGACCCGCCGGGCCGGCTGCCTGGGCGCCCTGGTGTTCCTGCTGCTGCTCGTGCTGGGCCTGCTGGTCGTCGTCGACCGGGTCGGCGTCGGCATCGCCGAGGACCGGGTCGCCACGCAGGTGGCGCAGCGCGGCGGGCTGGCCGGCCCGCCGGAGGTCGACATCACCGGGTTCCCCTTCCTCACCCAGGCGCTGCGCGGGGAGTACCGCGACGTCCGGCTGCAGCTGACCGCCGAGCAGCTCGGCCAGCCGGCCGGGACGCACGCGGACGTGTCGCTGCGGGGGGTGCACGTGCCGTTGTCCGACGTCCTGTCCGGCTCGGTGCAGCAGATCCCGGTCGACCGGGTCGACGGGACGGCGACGATCTCCTACGCGCTGCTGGCCCAGCAGCTCGGCGGCGACACCGTGCTGGCGCAGGAGGGGGACGGCATCCGGGTCACCCGGCGGGTGGAGGTGCTCGGGACCGAGGTCCCGCTCACCGCCACGGGCACGGTGCGGCTGGAGGGCGGTGACGTCGTCATCGACGTCGGCGACGCCTCGGCCGGCTCGCTCCAGGTGCCCGACGCGGTGCTCCGGCGGGCCGCGGGCCTGCTGGACCTGCGCTACCCGGTGCCCGCGCTGCCCTTCGGTCTGCAGCTGACCAGCGCCGTCCCGGCGGCCGACGGCGTCGACGTCCGGGTCGAGGCGACCGACACGGTGCTGTCGGGCTGAGGAATGCCGGCGCGGGCCGACCGGTTCGCAGGTGTCGTGGACACGACGGGTCTGGTGGTGCTGGCCGCTGCGCTGGTGCTGACCGCCGTCGCCGCGTGGTGGCTGCGCGTGCGCAACGGCGCCGTGCGCCAGGTGACCGAGGAGGCCGTCGTGGGAGAGCTCGCCGTGCTGCAGGGGCTCGGGGCGCGTCCGCAGGACGCCGACCTGACCGTCGTGCAGTTCTCCACCGCCTTCTGCGGCCCCTGCCGGGCGACCCGGGCGCGGCTGCAGCAGCTGCAGACCACCCGCCCGGGGCTGTCCTACCTGCACGTCGACGCGGAGAGCCACCTCGAGGAGGTGCGCGCCCTCGACGTCCGGCGCACCCCCACGCTGTTCTACCTGGACCGCGACGGTGCCCTGATCGGGCGCAGCAGCGGAGCGCCCCGGCCCGAGGAGCTCACCGCCCTGGTGGACGCCCACACCGGCGCACAGGCGTGATCCGCTACCCTCGCGCCGTGGCCCCCCTGCTGACCTCGCGACGCACAGTCGACCTGTGCCGCGTCGGCAGCAGCCGGTGTCCGGCCTCCTGAGGGCGGAACGCTCCCGCCCAGACGCGCCCTGACCGCCGTCCGGAGGCCCCACTCGCATGACCCACCCTCGTCCCACGCCCGCCGACGGGCCGCAGGTCGACGTCCGTGGCCCGCGCTTCGGCGCCTGGGTCACCACCGTCGTCCTGGCCCTCGCGCTGCTCACCGGCAACGGCTGGGTGGTCGCCGCCCAGGCGGTCGTCTTCGCCGTCGGCGCGTTCGCCGGGCTCCGGTACGCCCCCTACGGCGTGCTGTTCCGCACCCTGCTCGCCCCGCGCCTGGGTCCGGTCCGGGAGCGGGAGCCCGAGGCGCCGCCGCGGTTCGCCCAGCTCGTCGGGCTGGGGTTCGCCGTGGTCGGCGCCGCGGGGTACCTGTTCGGGGTGCCGCTCGTCGGCGCCGTCGCGACCGGCCTCGCGCTGGTCGCAGCACTGCTCAACGCAGCCACCGGCTTCTGCCTGGGCTGCGAGCTCTACCTCACCGTCCGGCGGGCCCAGACCGCCCGCACCGTCTGAACCCGTCCGACCCACCCCTGAAGGAGAGCCATCCCATGAGCCGTACCGACGTGCTCGTCACCGCAGACTGGGCCCAGGAGCACCTGGGCCAGCCCGGCATCGTCCTCGTGGAGGTCGACGAGGACACCAGCGCCTACGACAAGGGCCACATCGAGGGCGCGGTCAAGCTGGACTGGAAGACCGACCTGCAGGACGCCGAGTCCCGCGACTTCGTCGACCGCGAGGGCTTCAGCGCCCTGCTGTCGGCCAAGGGCATCAGCAACGACGACACCGTCGTGCTCTACGGCGGCAACAACAACTGGTTCGCCGCCTACGCCTACTGGTACTTCAAGGTCTACGGCCACGGCGACGTCAAGCTGATCGACGGCGGCCGCAAGAAGTGGGAGCTCGACAGCCGTCCGCTGTCCGCCGACGTGGTCGAGCGCCCCGCCACCCAGTACCAGGCCGCGGAGCCCGACACCTCCATCCGCGCCTTCCGCGACGAGGTCGTCGAGGCGATCGGCACGAAGAACCTGGTCGACGTCCGCTCGCCCGACGAGTTCGCCGGCAAGCTGACGGCGCCGGCGCACCTGCCGCAGGAGGGTGCCCAGCGCGCCGGGCACATCCCGACCGCGGTGAACGTGCCGTGGAGCAAGGCGGCCAACGAGGACGGCACCTTCAAGAGCGACGAGGAGCTCGCCGCGCTCTACACCGGCGCGGGCCTGGACACGGGCAAGGACACCATCGCCTACTGCCGCATCGGCGAGCGCTCGAGCCACACCTGGTTCGTGCTGCGCGAGCTGCTGGGCCACGAGAACGTCAAGAACTACGACGGCTCCTGGACCGAGTACGGCTCCCTCGTCGGCGTCCCGATCGCGAAGGGCGCCTGACCGTGTGCGGGGCCCCCGAGCAGGGTGGCGGTCTCGCCGGCGTGGACCTGACGACCCAGACGGTCATCCAGGGGCAGGTCTGGCACGACGGGTCGCCGGTCGCCGGCGCCTACGTGCGGCTGCTGGACGCGACGGACGAGTTCACCGCCGAGGTGGTGACCAGCCCGGAGGGTCACTTCCGGTTCTTCGCCGCCCCGGGTGAGTGGACGCTCCGGTCGCTGTCCCCGGTCGGCCGGGCCGAGCGCCGGGTCGCCGTGGACGTCGGTCTGAACGAGACGACGCTCGCCATCGCCTGACGGCGACCCCCTCGCCCCCACCGCTCGCGGCGGAGGGCGCGGGGACCGACGCGACAGGGCCCGTCTCCCCTCGGGGAGGCGGGCCCTGTCGCGTCAGCGGGTGGGGACGCCGTGGCGGTCCGGCGGGGTGTCAGGCGGGGACGGCGACCGGGAACGGCACGGCCGCAGCCGGCACGGGCCGGCTGAAGAAGTAGCCCTGCGCCTGGTCGCAGCCCAGCGCGGTCAGCGCGTCCCGCTCGTCCGCGGACTCGACGCCCTCCGCGACGGCGACCAACCCCATGGCGTGGGCCAGGTGCACGCAGCTGGCCACGATGGCCCGGTCCCCGTCGTCGGTGGTCATCCCGGCGACGAAGGAGCGGTCGATCTTCAGCTCGTCCACCGGGAACTGCTTGAGGTAGGTGAAGCTGGAGTACCCGGTGCCGAAGTCGTCGACGGCCAGCAGCACGCCCAGCGACCGCAGCTGCTGCAGCGTGCGCAGCGCCGACTCGGGGTCGTTCATCAGCGCGGTCTCGGTGATCTCCAGGACCAGCCGGGACGCCGGCAGGCCGGCCCGGGCCAGCACGCCGGACACCCGGGCGACCAGGTCGCCGTCGGCGAGCTGGCGGGCGGAGACGTTGACCGCCATCTGCAGGCCCGGTGCGACGCCGGTCGCGTCCCAGCGCACGGCCTGCGCTACGGCCTCGGTGAGCACCCAGGCGCCCAGCTCGCGGATCACCCCGGACTCCTCGGCCGCGTCGATGAAGTCCATCGGCTGCAGCAGCCCGCGGGTGGGGTGCTGCCAGCGGACCAGCGCCTCCACGCCGCTGATCGCGCCGGTGGGCAGGTGCATGCGGGGCTGGTAGTGCAGGCGCAGCTCCCCGTCGCGGATCGCGCTGCGCAGGTGCTCCAGCAGCACCAGCCGGTCGGCGGCCGGGTCGGCGCTGCCGGGGACGTGGGCCTCCCAGCGGCCCCGGCCCTGGCTCTTGGCCCGGTACATGGCCGTGTCGGCCCGGCGGAGCACCAGGTCGGCGGCGGTGGGGACGTCGGCGGGGGCGATGGGCAGCTCGGCCGCGCAGCTGCCGATGCTGGCGGCCACGACGACCTCGACGCCCTGCAGCACGACCGGCTCGGAGAGCACGTCCTGCAGCCGGGCGGCGACGCGGCGGGTGCCGGCGGGGGAGACGTCGTCCAGGACGACGAACTCGTCCCCGGCCAGCCGGGCCACGTCGGCGCCGGCGCGGGAGGCATCCTCGAGGCGGCGGGCGATGACGCGGAGCAGCTCGTCGCCGCTGCTGTGCCCGAGCCCGTCGTTGACGGCCTTGAACCCGTCGAGGTCGATGAAGAACACGGTCGGCACGGCCGTGCCGGGACCGGTCTCGTCGGCGCCGCAGCGGGCGAGCCGGCCGTGCAGGGCGTGCAGCAGACCGGGGCGGTTGAGCAGCCCGGTGAGCGAGTCGTGGTGCACCAGCTCGGTCAGCGCCGCCTCGGCCGCGGCGATCCGGGCCTGCGACTCCTCGGCGCGCCGGCGGGCGGTGAGCAGCTCCTCCTCGTAGCGGCGGCGCTGCTGGGCGTCGATCAGCACGACCCGGGTCTCCGGGGCCGGCAGCCCGTCGGTCACCCGCGTCGCGCTCAGCAGCGCGGGGTGCCGCTGCCCGTCGGCGCCGATGACCTGCACGGAGGCCTCGGCGATCCGGCCGGTCACCATCAGCTGCGGCAGGGCGTGCGTGGTGTGCAGGACCCGGTCGCCGATGGGCAGCAGACCGGTGAACGGCCGGCCCAGCAGGTCGGTGGCCACGTGGCCGGTCCACTCGCAGAACGTGGCGTTGGCGGCGGTGATGAGACCGTCGTCGTCCAGCAGCAGGTGGCTGCCGGGGGCGTGCTCCCACAGGTCCGCGTAGTCCGGGGTCATGGCAGCAGGTGGGTACGGATCGCCGCCGCGGTCTCCTCCGGTGCGCTGATGTGCGGGCAGTGCCCCAGCGCCTGCAGCTGCACCAGGGTCGAGCCGGCCAGGTTCTCGTGCAGGTAGCCGGCGACGTGCGGCGGCACCATGGCGTCGGCCCGGCACTGCATGACCACCGTCGGGGTGGTCACCTGCGGCAGCAGCGGGCGGTAGTCGGTGGTGAACATGATGCCCAGCAGCTGGCGGGCGACGTCGGGGTTGACCCGGCAGAAGCTCGCGGTCAGCAGCTCGCCGTGCTCGGGGCTCTCCGGGGTGCCCATGATGACCGGGGCCATCGCCTCGGCCCAGGTGAAGTAGTTGCTGTCGAGCGCGCCGGCCACCTCGGTCATGTCGTCGTCGGAGAACCCGCCGTCGTACCCGTCCGTGGAGTCCTGCATGAAGTAGGGGTTGGCGGCGACCAGCACCAGCTGCCGGAAGCGCCCGGGCTCGGCGATGGCGGCCTTGACCGACATCATCGTGCTCACGCTGTGCGCCACGAGCGTCACGTCGTGCAGGTCGAGCTCCGCGCAGATGGCCAGGATGTCGGCGGCGTGCCCGTCCAGGCTGGCGTAGTGGGCCGGGTCGTAGGCGGCGAAGTCCGACTGCCCGTAGCCCATCAGGTCGTAGCGCACGACGCGGTGGTCGCCGGAGAAGTACGGCACGACGCCGTCCCACATGCCCTGGTCGCAGCCGAAGCCGTGGGCGAGGAGCAGCACGGGGCCGTCCTCGGGGCCGGTCGCGGTCACGTTCAGCTTGGTCGCCACCGGCCCACGGGTGAGCTGGGCAGGTCGTGCTCCGGCGTCGATCGACACCTGGTCACCTCATCTGTCGGTGGCAGCCCCCGTCGGTTCGACAGCCGTCCCACCCCCGTGACGTCGGCGGAGGACGCGACGTCCTTGAGCCGGGCACCCCGCTGGGGTGAGACCGACCGCCTCCGGCGTGTACCGGGGGCTCGGATTACGGTGACGGCATGGGTCTGGTCTCCGCCTGGGTGCTCGTCACCCTCACCGGGCTGACCGCGCTGGGCTTCGCCGCCTCAGCGTGGCGGCTCACCCGCACCGAGCCGCGACGGGGTGGGCTCCGATGAGCGCCCCCGTCCCGCCCGGCCTGCCCGACGGCCCGGCCGCCGGCCCGACCGAGCTGCCGGTGCCCGACACCGTCGACGTCCGCACCGGCCCCGAGGTCGCACACGAGCTGCTGTCGGTGCTGCCGCTGCTGGGTGAGTGGCACGGCGAGGGCCAGGCCGCGGGCGCCGGTGGTGACCACCGCTTCGGCCAGTGGGTGCGCTTCGCCCACGACGGCCGCGACTTCCTCTCCTACGAGTCGCGCACCTGGCGGCTGACCGAGGACGGCCAGGTCGCCGGCCCCGACACCCGCGAGTCCGGCTTCTGGCGTCCGCGCGGGGACGACGAGGTGGAGCTGCTGGTGAGCTCCCCGGCCGGCCTCGTGGAGATCTACGTGGGCACCGCCCGGACGACGACCAGCTGGGAGCTGACCAGCGACGTGCTGGCCCGCACCCCCGACCACCCCGACGTCAACCGGGCCACCCGCCTCTACGGCATCGTCGACGGCGCGCTCATGTACGCCGTCGACCGCGCGGCCGGCGACCAGCCGCTGCGCCCCACCATGTCCGCCCGACTGGAACGGATCCGATGACCACCGTTGTCCCCACCACGCCCCGCCAGGTCGCGGACGCCCACGTCGAGGCCGTCTGCGACCTCGACCCGATCGTGGCGACCCAGCTGGGCACCCGCCCCGGCGACGACCGGCTGCCCGACACCACCCCGGCCGGGCAGGAGGCCGAGGCCGAGCTGATGCGCTCGACGCTGGCCGAGCTGGACCGGGTGCTGGCCGCTGACCCGTCCCTGGCCGACGACCCGATCGAGCGTCGGTGCGCCCGGCTGCTGCGCGAGCGGCTCACCGCCGCCCTGGCGCTGCACGAGGCGGGCGAGGGCCTGCGCGCGGTGTCCAACCTGTTCTCCCCGGTGCAGTCGATCCGCTCGGTGTTCTCGATGATGCCGACCGCCACCCCCGAGGACTGGGCCGTGGTCGCCCGTCGGCTGGTCCGGGTCCCCGCCGCCTACCGCGGCTACCAGGAGTCGCTGACCGCCGGCGCCGAGCGCGGGCTGTTCGCGGCCCCGCGCCAGGTGCACACCGTGATCGGTCAGCTGGACGCCTGGCTCGAGGGCCCCTACTTCGGCACGTTCGTCGCCGACGGCCCGGCGGAGCTGCGCGCCGACCTGGACGCCTCCGCCGCCGCCGCGGACGCCGCGGTCGCCGCCGTCCGGGACTTCCTCCGCGACACCTACGCCGCGCAGTGCGAGGGCACGCCCGACGCGGTCGGCCGGGAGCGCTACGCCCGGTTCGCCCGCTCGTGGAACGGCTCGGACCTCGGCAGCGGCACCGGCCTCGAGGACGCCTACGCCTGGGGCTGGGCCGAGCACCAGCGGATCCTGGTCGAGCAGCGCAAGGAGGCCGAGCGGGTCCTGCCCGGCGCGGCCCCGATGGAGGCCATGCGCTGGCTCGGCGAGCACGGCGAGGCCGTGGACGGCGTGGAGCAGATCCGCGAGCGGCTGCAGGCGATGATGGACACCGCGATCGAGGCCCTGGACGGCGTCCACTTCGACATCGCCGGGCCGCTGCGGCGGGTCGAGTCGATGATCGCCCCGCCCGGCAGCGCCGCCGCGCCGTACTACACGCGCCCGTCGCTGGACTTCTCCCGGCCCGGCCGCACCTGGCTGCCCACGCTGGGCAAGGAGCGCTTCCCGCTGTGGGACCTGGTCTCGACCTGGTACCACGAGGGCGTCCCGGGCCACCACCTGCAGCTCGCGCAGTGGGTGCACGTCGCCGGTGACCTGTCGAACTACCAGACCACCCTGGGCGGGGTCAGCGCCAACCTCGAGGGCTGGGCGCTCTACGCCGAGCGGCTGATGGACGAGCTGGGCTTCCTGGCCGACCCCGGTGCCCGGCTGGGCTACCTCGACGCGCAGCAGATGCGCGCCGTCCGCGTGGTCGTCGACATCGGGATGCACCTCGAGCTGCCGATCCCCGACGACGCCGAGGGCGCCGTCGCCGAGCACCGCGGGAAGCCGTGGACGCCGGAGCTGGCCCGTGCCTTCTTCGGGGAGAACTGCGGCCGGGACGCCGATTTCCTCGACAGCGAGCTGGTGCGCTACCTGGGCATGCCCGGTCAGGCGATCAGCTACAAGCTGGGGGAGCGGGCCTGGCTCGAGGGCCGCACCGCCGCGCAGGCGGCCCGCGGCGCGGACTTCGACCTCAAGGCCTGGCACATGGCCGCCCTGTCGCAGGGCAGCCTCGGCCTCGACGACCTGGCCGCCGAGCTCGCCCAGCTGTGAGTCGCTGAGCGGAGTGGACTCGTCGCGGTGACCCGCGCGGGTCCACTCCGCTAGTCGGGGGCGTCGCTGGGGGCGGGGTTGACCCGGTCGGCGTCCCAGGTGGTGCGCTGCTTCTTGTCCGCCGGGGCGGTCTCCAGGCCCTCGGCGGCCAGGACCTCGGCGATGCAGGCGGCGCTGCCACCGACGTAGGTGGTGACCAGGTCGATGTCGGTGACCACGCACCAGGCGCGGTCGGCCGGCCACCAGATGTTGGCGCTCTGCTCGAACGGCTCGGCGGCCATGTTCTGCGCGGCCAGCCCGATCGGGCCGTTGATCAGCCAGTACTCGCGGCCGGGCAGTGGCAGGGTCGGGTGGTCGGTGATGACCGCGCCGCCCTGCGCGACGGCGAACCAGCAGACGTCGGGGGTCGTCGTCCAGCGGGTGAGGACGGCGACGAGGCGTTCGGCGACCGGGGCGGGCAGGTGGCCGCGGGCGGGGGCGCCGTGCCACAGCGGGGCCTGGTCGTCGTTCTCGAAGTACTCCATCGCGCCGGTGACCGAGCCCCACTGCATGAGCGGGTGTGCGGTGGTCCCGTTGGCCGCGGCGACGGAGGCCCAGGGGACCTCGACGTCGTCGTCGCCGACGTAGCGCACCGCGGGGTGGAAGACCCGGGCCACGGCCTCGAACGAGGCGGGCACGAGGGCGGCGACGGTGCCGGGGGTGGCGGCCTGGGCGGACTCGGCGAGCCAGATCCCGGCTGAGGTGTCCAGGGCGACGGACCGGCCGGTGAACTGCACGTCGGACCTCCCCGGACAAACGGACAACCCCCAGGCTGCTCCGTGGCGCTGTACCCCACCGTAGTGGGGGAGCTGCGCACGGGCCGACTGGACAACGTCGGCAGCCTGGGGGTCGGGTGACTGTCCGGTTCTCGCTCGCCGCCATCGACGGACGGGCGGGATGCCGCTGCTCAGTCCGAGCTGTGGGTCTTCCACAGAGACTGGGCGGGCGGCCCATCTGGACGGCGGCTAGCGGACAGCCACCTCACGCGTCCTGTAAGTCATCAACTTCGGGACCACCTCCTCTCTCGTGTGACCCAACCGTACGACGCGATCTGGGGGTCGGCAACGCCTTTCTTCAGCTCTCGGCGGACGGCCGCTGGTAGACGTCCGGGACCCCGTCGGCGTCGTCGTCCCGGGCCTCCTGCTCGGCGATCAGCCGGTACCGCCGGTCGCGCAGCCGGAGCACCACGGCGGCCACCAGCGCGGCCAGCAGGGTCCCGGTGAGGACACCGACCTTGACGTGCTCGTCGCGCAGCGAGCCCGCGCCGAAGGCCAGCTCACCGATCAGCAGCGAGACGGTGAAGCCCATCCCGCCCAGGATCGACAGCCCGATCACGTCGGGCCAGCCCAGCTCGGGGTCCAGCTCGGCCCTGGTGAACCGGCTGACCAGCCAGGTGGCCCCGGCGATGCCGACCGTCTTGCCCGCGACCAGGCCCACGACGATCCCGACGGCCACGCTGTCGGACAGCGCGGCGCCCAGCCCGGAGAGCCCGCCGACGGTCACCCCGGCGGAGAAGAAGGCGAACACCGGGACGGCGAACCCCTGCGAGAGGGGCCGCACCCGGTGCTCGAAGTGCTCGGCCATCCCCGGCCCGGCGTCCGGGCCGCCGGCGGCGTCGCTGCGCACCACGGGGACGGTGAAGGCCAGCAGGACCCCGGCGACGGTCGCGTGCACGCCCGACTCGTGCATGAGCACCCAGGCGACGAGGGCCAGCGGGAGCAGGAGCCACCAGGACCGGATGCGCTTCTGCACCAGGACGCCGAACAGGGCGATCGGCACCAGGGACAGCAGGAGCGGGGTGACCTGCAGGGTGGACGTGTAGAAGACCGCGATGATCGTGATGGCCAGCAGGTCGTCGACGATCGCCAGCGTGAGCAGGAACGTGCGCAGCCCGGTGGGCAGGTGCGTGCTGATGACCGCCAGCACCGCCAGGGCGAAGGCGATGTCGGTGGCGGTGGGGATCGCCCAGCCCGTCAGCGCCCCGTCGCCGGCGCGCAGGTTGACCAGCACGTAGAGCAGTGCCGGCGCCGCCATGCCGCCCACGGCCGCGGCGACCGGCAGCGCGGCCTTGCGCGGGTCGCGGAGGTCGCCGGCGACGAACTCGCGCTTGAGCTCCAGCCCGGCCACGAAGAAGAAGACCGCCAGCAGGCCGTCGGCGGCCCAGGTGCCCAGTGACAGGTCCAGGTGCAGCCCGAACAGGTCCGACGGGCCCACCCGCAGGTCACGCAGTGACTCGTAGGCGGCGGACCAGGGGGTGTTCGCCCAGACCAGCGCGACGAGCGCGCCGATCATGAGCAGGACGCCGCCGACGGTCTCCTTGCGCAGGACGTCGGCGATGCGGGTCGCCTCGCGGTACGAGCCGCGGGCGAACAGGGTGCTGGGCACGGGGGCAGCTCCGGGGTGCGGGGTCGGCTGAGGAGTTGCCGACCAGACTTCCCGGCGCACCGCCGACGACCCTACCGGGCGAGCAGCTCCCGCACCCGCGCCGACAGCCCGGTGTCCCCGCGCTCGACGCCGTCGAGCCGGGTCACCGGGGCGGCGCCGCGGATGCCCGACAGCAGCCAGACGGCGTCCGCGGCGTGCAGGTCGGCGACGGTGCCGGCGGTGACCGCGGTGGGCCAGCCGTCGGCCTCGGCGCGGGCGAACAGCCGGGCCTGGGTGGTGCCGGCGAGGATGCCGGTCTCCACCGGCGGGGTGTGGAGCGTGCCGCCGGTGGCCCACACGACCGTCGACGTGGGGCCCTCGAGCACCCGGTCCTCCAGGGAGGTGAAGACGACGTCGTCGGCACCCACGGAGTGCGCGTGCCGGCCGGCGGCCATGTTCACCGCGTAGGACAGCGTCTTGGCCCCGCCGAGCAGCCACGGCGCGCCCGCCCGGAAGTCGGCCGGGATGCCGAGGGACAGGGTGACGACGCTGATGCCGGCGGTGCGCTGGCGCAGGGTCTCGGCCGGGACGGCGGCCAGCAGGGCCAGCAGCGTCGGCGGGGTGCCCTCGCCCAGCCCGCGGGTGAGGAACACGCGGCAGGCGCCCTCGACGTCGGCCGGCCAGCCCTCGACCGCCGTGGCGACCACGGCCCGCACCGCGTCGTCCCCGGGGTGGGCGATGCCGAGGATGCCCGCCGAGCGCCGCAGCCGGGTGAGGTGGTCGTCGAGGTGCGGGGTCGCACCCCCGGCGACCAGGGCGGACTCGAAGACGCCGTCGCCGCGGCCCAGGCCCAGGTCGAAGGCGGTGACCACCGGCTCGTCCGGGGAGACCGCCGTCGCCGCACCGTTCCGCCAGACCGCCACCCGAGGACTCGTCACGCCGTCCACCCTGCCATCCGCGCTCTACGCTCGATCCCGTGCCCGCACCCGACGACGCCCCACCGCTGGCCACGGAGCTGCGCTCCCGGGGGCTGCGGCTGACCAGTCAGCGGCAGCGGGTGCTGGCGGCGGTGTCGGCGCTGGAGCACGGGACGCCGGAGGAGATCGGCGCACGGCTGCGCGAGGACGCCGGGCCCGGCGGCGCGGCCCCCGACACCTCGACGGTCTACCGCGCGCTGGAGCTGCTGGAGAAGCTGGGGCTGGTCTGGCACACCCACCTCGGCAAGGGCGCGCCGATCTACCACGCCGGCCAGCAGCACCGGCACGTGCACGTGGTCTGCCAGGTCTGCGGGGAGATCAGCTCGGTCGACCCGACGGTGCTCGACGGGGCGGCGGAACGTCTGGGGGCCGAGCTGGGTTTCACCCTGGACGTGGGCCACGTGGCGCTGTCCGGCACCTGCCGAGCCTGCACGGAGAAGGAGACCCCATGAGCGCGAAGACGACGGGCGAGCGAGCATCGCAGGGAGCGCCAGCGACCGAGGAGCGGAACGAGTCCGGAGTCGAGTCATGACATCGCCCTCACCGCTGCTGCAGCACCCCGGGGCCGTCGCCCTGGACCACGAGGACGCCACCGTCGCCGCCCACTACGGCGAGCCGCTCCCCGAGCAGCGCCGGCTGGCCGAGGGCGCCGGGCTGGTCGACCGCAGCGACCGCGACGTGCTCGTCGTCCCGGGTGCCGACCGGCTGAGCTGGCTGCACAGCCTGACCAGCCAGCACCTCGAGCGGCTCGGCGACGCCACCGGCTCCGAGGCCCTGGTGCTCTCCCCGCAGGGCCACGTCGAGCACCACGTCGTCCTCACCGAGCTCGACGGCACCACCTGGGGCGACGTCGAGCCGGGCACGGGTGCCGCGCTGGTGACCTTCCTCCAGCGGATGCGCTTCATGCTGCGGGTCGACCCGGCGCTGGTCACCGATGCGTGGGCGCTGCTGTCCCTGGTCGGCCCCCGCGGCGACGAGGTCCTCACCGCCGCCGGATGGCCCGTGCCCGCGACGCCCTACGCCGTCGTGGGTCTGGACGGCGGTGGCTGGGTGCGCCGGATGCCCGCGATCGGCGACGGGACCGCCGCGGTGGTCGACCTGCTCGTGCCGCGCGCCGAGCTCGCCGCCCGGTCCCAGCAGCTGCTGGACGCCGGGGCCGTGATCGCCGGGGTCGACGCCTACGAGGCGCTGCGGGTCGAGGCCCGCCGTCCCCGCGCCGGCGTCGACTCCGACCACCGCACGATCCCCAACGAGCTGGAGTGGCTGCAGACCGCCGTCCACCTCGAGAAGGGCTGCTACCGCGGCCAGGAGACCGTCGCCCGCGTGCACAACCTGGGCCGCCCGCCCCGCCGGCTGGTCCTGCTGCACCTGGACGGCATGGCCGAGACCCTGCCCCGCCCCGGGACGCCCGTCACCGCCGGTGAGCGCGAGGTCGGCCGGCTGGGCACCGCGGTGCGCCACCACGAGCTGGGCGTGATCGCCCTGGCCCTGGTCAAGCAGTCGCTGGCCCCCGATGCGGCGCTGAAGGTCGGTGAGGCGGCGGCTGCGATCGACCCCGACGACACCCCCGCCACGCTCGACGACACCCGGGCGGCGGCCCGCGACCGCGTGCGGGCGGTCCGGTCTGCGACGATCGGCCGGTGACCCGGGGCACGCACCTCGCCCCGGCGTCCTTCGTCCCCACTCCCGCGGAGGCCGCGCGATGACTGCTCCCACCCCTGCCGCTGCCGGCGGCACCGGCGTCGACGAGCTGCTGGACCCCTCGTTCCTCGACGGCGTCCAGGACGTGCCGATGG
Organism: Modestobacter sp. L9-4; assembly: GCF_019112525.1. Taxonomy (NCBI): domain Bacteria; kingdom Bacillati; phylum Actinomycetota; class Actinomycetes; order Geodermatophilales; family Geodermatophilaceae; genus Modestobacter; species Modestobacter sp. L9-4. The sequence continues at coordinate 1,693,250 of NZ_CP077800.1, read as the reverse complement.
CCGAGGTGCGCGCGCTACGGCACCGCGCCGAGCAGGAGGAGGTCAACCTCTCCTACACGCGGCGGCTGCTGCAGGGCCGGCTCGACATCGTGCGCCGCGAGCTGCAGCGCCGCGCCGAGCACGACGGGCGGTCGCTGGTCGACCTGCTGCCGGAGATCCTGTCCGAGAAGGGCCGCGGCCCCGCCCACGGCCTGGGCCGGCACCAGACCGTGCAGCCCACCTCGCCCGAGCAGTTCGAGACCTGGGTCAACAGCCTGGCGCCCGGTGCCGACCTCACCGACGTCCCGTCGATGCCCGACGACCGGCTCGAGCAGACGGCCCGGTCGCTGGCCGCCGGTGAGCGGTCGCTGTCCGAGCGCCGCCGGGGCGTGCAGACCGTCATGGACGCCGTCGCCGGCGAGCTGGCCCGTCGCTACCGCGAGGGCCTGGCCGACGTCGCCCAGCTGCTGGCCGACGAGTCGCGCCACGGATGAAGGACCCCGTTGCCCCCCACCACGAGCAAGCTCGCGGCGGGGCCCTGCAACGGGGCCGGGGCGGGCCCCTGCGAGGGGGCCGTTCCAGCACGTCGCGATGATGTGCGCATGACGTCGTGGCCGCAGAACCCGGTGCTGGTGGAGGTGTGGCGCGGTGGGCTGGCGTCCGACGTGCTGGAGTCGGTGCACCGCGGGGCGCTCGTCGTCCTGGGCGCCGACGGTGCGCCGACGCTGACCGTCGGGGACGTCACCCGGCCGGTGCTGCCGCGCTCGTCGAACAAGCCGGTGCAGGCCACCGTCTACCTCGACGCCGGCTGGCAGCCCCGCGACGACCGGGAGCTCGCCCTGGCCGGTGCCTCGCACAGCGGTGAGGACGGCCACCGGGAGCTGGCCGCGCAGGTGCTCGCCGGTGCCGGGCTCGGTCCTGAGCACCTGGGCTGCCCGCCGTCCCTGCCCGGGCACGAGGGCACCCGGGCGCACTGGCTGGTCGAGGACCGCGCGCCGGACCGGCTGGCGATGAACTGCTCCGGCAAGCACTCGGCGATGCTCGCCGCCTGCGTCGCCGCCGGCTGGCCGACCGAGGGCTACCTGGACCCCGCGCACCCGCTGCAGCAGGCGATCGAGGCGCGACTGGGGGAGGCCGGGGGCGACCCGGTGTCCGCCGTCGTCGTCGACGGCTGCGGTGCGCCCCAGCACGCCATCTCCCTCACCGGGCTGGCCCGCGGCGTGCTGTCGCTGGTGCAGGCCGAGCCGGGCACGTCCGGCCGCCGGGTCGCCGACGCGATGCGCGCCCACCCGTGGCTGGTCGCCGGCACCGGCCGCGACGACACCGAGCTGATGCAGGCCGTCGACGGGCTGCTGGTCAAGGGCGGGGCCGACGGCGTGCACGTCGCCGCGCTGCCCGGCGCCGGTGCCGTCGCGCTCAAGCTGGACGACGGCGGCGACCGCGGTCGGCTGCCCGCCCTCTGTGCCGGACTGGTGCGGCTCGGCGTCCCGGCCGACACCCTCGCCCCGTGGTTGTCGACCGCGGTGTCCGGTGGCGAGGGCGTGGTTGGCAGCATCCGCGCCGCCGACGTCCTCGCCTGACCTCGCCTGCCTGCACGACCTGCACGCACCGGACGGCGCCCTGCGTCGTCCGGTGTGGGTTCCGCTGCCGGACGTCCTTCCCAGCCAGGCGTCCCACCGGGTGCTAGCGACCCGCTTGCAACAGCTAGCACCGCGGGTTACGTTGATCATGTGCAGCGACCCACGGAGTTCGTCCGGGAGCAGGTGAGCGCGGTCCGCGAGACCGTGGCCACCGCGGCGGCGGAGGCGCAGACCGTCCCCGCGGCCGTGAGCTCGCAGGTCGGGGAGTTCATCCGCTCCCAGCGCAGCGCCGCCCAGGTGTCGCTGCGCGAGCTGGCCCGCACGGCCGGGGTGAGCAACCCCTACCTGTCCCAGGTCGAGCGCGGGCTGCGCAAGCCGTCGGCGGAGATCCTGGCCCAGATCGCCCGGGGCCTGAAGATCTCCGCCGAGACGCTCTACGAGCAGGCTGGAATCCTCGACCGCCGGTCGGGCACCGCCGGCACGGTCGCCGCGATCCGCGGCGACGAGGCGCTGTCGGAACGGCACAAGGCCGTGCTCCTGGAGCTGTACGAGACCTACGCCCGCGAACACGCCGCCCAGCTCGCCCGCGAGCTCGCGGCGACCGCACCCACCCCCACCCCCTCGGAGGAGACGGCATGAGCCGCACCGACACCCTCAGGTCCTACGGCGAGACCCTCGTCGAGACCGGCCGCACCGGCCTGCTGGCCGCGATCGGCGCCGGCGACGTCGCCGTCGACCGCGCCCGCACCGTCGTGACCGGCCTGCGCTCCCGCGCGGAGGCGCTGCCCGGCGAGGCGCAGGTCCAGGCCGACCTGGGCGCCAAGGAGGCCCGCACCCGCGTCGAGGCCGCCCGCGAGCAGGCCCGCCGCGCCGCCGTCCACGCGCGCACCACGGTGAGCGAGCTCCGCCCGGAGACGGTGCTCGGAACCGTCACCGGCCTGGTCGAGGCCGCCCGCGCCCAGGCGATGGACGCCGTCGGCGAGCTGGCCGGCCGTGGTGAGCAGCTGGTCGGCGACCTGCGCCGCCAGCCGGTCGTCCGCACGGTGGTGGCCCGCACCGGGCGCGCCGTGGACGCCGTCGAGGACGGGCTCGAGGACGCGCTGGAGGAGACCGGCGAGACCGTCACCGCGGCCTCCGACGCCGTCACCTCGGCCGCCCAGCAGACCGCCGCCCGCACGAGTGCGGCCGTCGACGCGGCGACCGCCGACGTCCAGGACGCCGCGGAGGCGACGACGGCCGCCGACGACGCTCCTGCCGTCACCGACGCTCCTGTCGCTGCCCGCACGACGGCGGCCGTCGTCGAGGCGCCGGCGCCCGAGCGCGCGGCCGAGGCCACGCTGCCGGACCCGCTCGCCGTCCCCCGCAAGAAGCGCACCACCAAGTAACGCGTCGCGACCCCGGTCCGCGCCCCGGCTCCCGCACCGCGGGGCCGGGGCGCGGCCGTCTCACCCGAGAGGGTCGTCCCGGTCCGGTGGCGGGCGCGTTCTCGCCGGCCGGTGGCGCCAGCCGCCTATCCTCGGCGCATGGGCAGCAGCTTCGACGGGTTCGTCTACACCCTCGTGAACTACGGCACCCTGGCCCTGGCGGTCTGGGCGTTCGTCGACGCCGTCATCCGCCCCGCCGCCGCCTTCACCGCCGCCGGCAAGCTGAGCAAGCCCGCCTGGCTGGCGATCACCGGCATCGCCGCGCTGCTGCTGTGGAGCATGGGCCCGCTGAGCTTCCTCGGCCTGCCCGCCGTCGTCGCGGCCGTGGTCTACCTGGTCGACGTCCGTCCGGCCGTCCGCAGCCTCAAGCGGGGCAACAACAGCTGGTGACGCCGCCCGGCCCTCAGTACTTGTCGTCGGCCGGCATCAGGACCCACAGCGCGATGTAGGCGATGAACTGCGGGCCCGGCAGCACGCAGGACACCACGAAGGCCGCGCGCAGGCCACCCCGGGAGAGCCCGAACCTGCGGGCCAGGCCCGAGCAGACCCCGGCCACCACCTTGTGGCGGGTGTCGCGGGTGAGCCGACCGTACGAGGGAGTCGTCATCTCCCGACCCTACGGCGCCACGCGCCCGGTGGTCGGGGTGCTCAGTCGAAGATCCCGGCCGGTGGCTGCGGGGAGGGCTGGGCGTCGGCATCGGTCACCGGTGCGGCCTGGCCGACGAACCGGTCCAGCTCCTCGCCGTCGACCACCCGGGCGGGCATCGGGTCCCCGGCGCAGCGGCGGGTCAGCCCGGCGATCGGCAGCTCGGCGGTCGAGGCCACCGCGACGGTGTTGCCGAACCGCCGTCCGCGCAGGGTGCCCGGCTCGGCCAGCAGTGCCACGTGCCCGAAGACCGCGCGCAGCGTCGCCGCCTCCGCGCGGGCGAAGCGCAGCGGCGGGCCGTCGGAGACGTTCCACGCCGTCACGCCGCCGGGCCGCAGCACCCGGGCGACGTCGGCGGCGAACTCGACCGTGGTCAGGTGCGCCGGGGTGCGGGCGCCGGCGAACACGTCGACCAGGACGACGTCGGCGGAGGCGTCGGGCAGTGCGGCCAGCCCCTCGCGGGCGTCGGCGGCGCGCACCCGCACGCGGGCGTTCCGCGGCAGCGGCAACTCGCGGCGCACCAGCTCCGTCAGCGGCTCGTCGAGCTCGACCACCCGCTGCCGGGAACCGGGCCGGGTCACGGCGACGTAGCGGGCCAGGGTGAGCGCGCCGCCGCCGAGGTGGACGACGTCCAGCGCCCGGCCGGGCTCGGCGGCCAGGTCGAGCACGTGGCCCATCCGGCGGACGTACTCGAACTCCAGGTACGAGGGGTCGGTGAGGTCGACGTGCGACTGCGGGACGCCGTCGAGCATCAGCTGCCAGGAGCCCTCCCGGTCGGCGTCGGCCAGCAGCTCCGCGGTGCCCCCGGCGACCTCGGTGGGGCCGGGCAGGGCGGTCAGGTGCCCGCGGTCCCTGCGGCTCACCGCTGGCCCTGCTGCTGGGTCCGGGAGGGGTCCGGCGCTGCCTCGTCCACGGCGTCCATGGTGCCCCAGCCACGACCGCCGGCCGGTCGAGGAGGCTGCTGACCACGCGTTCCGTCACAGGGACCACGTAGCTTGTCGCCGGGACACCCGCGCCGGGCGGGTGTCCCGACCGCGTTCGCCCCTGGTGCGTCCGCGGTCTCCACGGGGGCGGACACACGGGGCGGGCAGATGCGGGCAGGGCACGGACGGGTCGAGCGGGCGGCGCGGGTCAGGGGCGGACGCCGGTCCGTGCTGGCGGTGGCGAGCGCGCTGATCGCCCTCGCCGGCGCCGGTGTCGTCGGTGGGGCGGACGTGGCCCGGGCCGACGTCCGCACGATCGCCGGTGACACGTTCCGCACCAGCTGGGACGCCGACGAGCCCGGCCTGGCCCCGAGCACCGTCCAGTCCAGCGCCTTCGGCCGGCTGTTCGCCGCCGAGGTCGACGGGCAGGTCTACGCGCAGCCACTGGTCGTCGGTGGCACCGTCGTCGCGGCGACCGAGAACAACAACGTGTACGGGCTGGACGGCGTCACCGGCCAGCGGCGGTGGACGAGGTCACTCGGCCCGGCCTGGCCGTCGGCCACCCTCGGGTGCGGTGACCTGACCCCGAACGTCGGGGTCACCTCCACGCCGGTCTACGACCCGGCCACCCGCAGCGTCTACCTGCTGGCCAAGACGAACGACGGTGGATCGGCGCAGGTGCCGCACTGGTACCTGCACGCCCTGGACCCGGTCACCGGCGCCGAGCGGCCGAACTTCCCGGTGATGATCGGCGGGGCGCCCACCAACGACCCGACCCGGCCGTTCAACGCCCTCACCGCGATGCAGCGGCCCGGGCTGCTGCTGCTCGACGGCGTGGTCTACGCCGGGTTCGCCAGCCACTGCGACTACGCGCCCTTCGTCGGCTACGTCGCCGGGGTGTCCACGGCAGGGCGGCAGACCACGCTGTGGGCCACCGAGTCCGGCAACGCCAACGCCGAGGCCGGCATCTGGCAGTCCGGCGGCGGCCTGGTCTCCGACGGGCCCGGGCAGATCCTGTTCGCCACCGGCAACGGCATCTCCCCGCAGCGCAGCCCCGGGAAGACCCCGCCGGCCACCCTCGCCGAGTCCGTCGTCCGGTTGCGGGTCGCCGGCGACGGCACCCTGGCGGCCACCGACTTCTTCAGCCCCTTCGACAACGCCAAGCTCGACCAGGACGACGCCGACCTCGGGTCCGGCGGGCCGGTGGCTGTCCCCGACGGCTACGGCAGCACCGCCCACCCGCACCTGCTGGTCCAGGTCGGCAAGGACGGCGTGGTCCGGCTGCTCGACCGCGACGACCTGGGCGGGATGGGCCAGGGCCCGAACGGCACCGACGCCGTCCTCGACAGCGCCGGCCCCTACGGCGGCGTCTGGGGAAAGCCGGCGTTCCTCGGCACGCCCCAGGGCGGTTACGTCTACACCGTCGAGGCCAACGGCTACCTGCGCGCCTTCCGGATCGCCGTCCGCGCGGACGGCGGTGTCGCCCTCGCCGCCGTGGGCACCAGCGCCGGCACGCTGGGCTACACGTCCGGCTCGCCGGTGGTCACGTCCACCGGCACCGACCCCTCGACGGCGCTGGTCTGGGAGGTCTACGCCGCCGGTGGCAACGGCTCCCAGGGGCAACTGCGCGCCTACCGGGCGCTGCCCGACAGCACCGGTCAGCTGCGCCAGGTCTTCAGCGCCCCGATCGGCACCGCGTCCAAGTTCGTGTCCCTGGCCACCGACGGCGGTCGCGTGTACGTGGGCACCCGGGACGGCCACGTCCTCGGCTTCGGGGCACCCACCACCGCGGCCCTGGGGGCCACCGCCACCGACCTCGGCTCCGCGCCGGTCGGCGAGGCCGCCACGGCGACCGTCACGCTGACCGCCTCGCGGGCGGTCACGGTCACGGCCGCCACCGCGGGCGCCCCGTTCGCCGTGGGCGCGCTGCCGCTGCCGCAGCCGCTGGCCAAGGGCGGGTCGATGACGGTCCCGGTGACCTTCCGGCCCACCGTCACCGGCCAGTCCGACGGCACGCTCGACCTCACCACCGCCGACGGCGAGCAGGTCCGGATCGGCGTCCACGGCCTGGGCACCCGCACCGGCCTGGGCAGCGTGCCCGGTTCGCTGACCTTCGACGCCGTCCCCACCGGTTCCCTGAGCCGGCAGACGGTCAACGTGGTGAACACCGGGACGGCCCCGGTCACCGTGCAGGGCGTGACGCTGCCGACCCACCCCTCGCTCACCGTCGACCCGCAGTCGCTGCCCACCGTCGGGCAGCGCCTCGCGCCGCAGGCCTCGGTCCCGGTGTCGGTCACCTTCGCCCCGACGTCGACGGCCGCGGTCACCGACCAGCTGCGCGTGACCAGCGACGCCGGGTCGGTGAGCGTGCCGATCACGGCCAGCGCGGTCACCGGTGCGGCCCACCTCGAGCTGCCTGCCTCGCTCGACTTCGGTGACGTGGCGGTCGGGCTCGAGTCGACGATGTCCTTCCCGGTGGAGAACACCGGCAACATCGCCCTGACCATCACCAAGGCCAAGGCCCCGGCCGGCGTCTTCAGCACCACGGACCCGATCTCGGAGAACCTGACGATCCCGCCGGGGGAGACCGCCTTCCAGACCGTGACCTTCCGGCCGACCGCGACCGGACAGGCCGGTGGGCCGGCGTTCTTCTACCTGCTCACCGGCAACGACGGGCAGGGCGAGCAGAAGGTGGTGCTCACCGGCAGGGGCATCGAGGACCCGATCGCGGTGGCCGCCGTGCGCGCGGGTGCCGGGAAGGGCACCTACATCGGGGTCGGCCAGGCGCTGAACGCGCAGTACGCCGTCGCCGGGGGCCGGTGCCAGGACTACACGAACGGCGTCATCTGCTGGTCGGCCGCCAGTGGCGCGCACGTCGTCCAGGGCGCCATCGCCGAGCGGTACCGGGCCGCCGGGGGGCCGGCCGGGCCGCTCGGGTTCCCGGTGACGGACGAGTTCGGGTCGCCGGACGGCGTGGGGCGGGCGAACCACTTCAACGGCTCGGGTGGTGCGTCGATCTACTGGACGCCGGGCAGTGGTGCGCACTCGGTGCAGGGCGAGATCCGCAACCGGTGGGCGGCGTCGGGCTGGGAGACGGGTCGGCTGGGCTACCCGGTGACCGACGAGTTCGGGTCGCCGGACGGCGTGGGCCGCGGGAACCACTTCAACGGTTCCGGTGGTGCGTCGATCTACTGGACGCCGGGCAGTGGTGCGCACTCCGTGCAGGGCGAGATCCGCAACCGGTGGGCAGCCTCGGGCTGGGAGACCGGCCGGCTGGGCTACCCGGTGACCGACGAGTTCGGGTCGCCGGACGGCGTGGGCCGGGCGAACCACTTCAACGGCTCGGGTGGCGCGTCGATCTACTGGACGCCGGGCACGGGTGCGCACTCGGTGCAGGGTGAGATCCGCAACCGGTGGGCGGCCTCGGGCTGGGAGACCGGTCCGCTGGGCTACCCGGTGATCGACGAGGCGGGCTCACCGGACGGCGTGGGTCGGATCAACCACTTCAACGGTTCCGGTGGCGCGTCGATCTACTGGACGCCGCGGACGGGTGCGCACTCGGTGCAGGGGGAGATCCGGAACCGGTGGGCGGCCTCGGGCTGGGAGCTGGGCCCGCTGGGGTACCCGGTGACCGACGAGTTCGGGTCGCCGGACGGGGTGGGGCGCGCCAACCACTTCAACGGTTCCGGTGGCGCGTCGGTCTACTGGACGCCGCGGACGGGTGCGCACTCGGTGCAGGGCCTGATCCGCGACCGGTGGGCGTCCCTCGGCTGGGAGACCGGCCGGCTGGGCTACCCGACCACCGACGAGTACGGCGTCCCCGAGGGCCGGCGCAGCGACTTCCAGCGCGGTGCGCTCGTCTGGGAACCGCGGATCGGCCAGGTCACCGGCCGCTGACCTCTACCCGGCCGCTGACCTCCACCCGGCCGCTGGCCTCCGCCCGGCCCCGGTGACCCCGGGGCCGGGCGGCCCGTCGGCGACCGGAGCCGCACCCCGCAGGGGCCGTCAGTGTCCCCGCAGCAGGGCCTCGGCCGCCGGGTCGCCGTCCACGACGACCTCGCCCGGCCGGCCCCACAGGTGCAGCAGCAGCTGGCCGGCCGCTCCGGACACCTGCGCGTCGGCGTCCGGGGCGGGGCCGTCGGAGCAGCGGACGGCGCCGTCGGCCACCTCGACGGTCCACGCGCGGCCGAGGTCGGTCGCCGTGACGCCCACCCGGGCCCGGGCGCCGGCCAGCGGGGACTCGTGCTGCCACCGCGGCAGCACGATCGCCAGCACCTCGTCGACCCCGTCGCCGGCCAGCGCCGGGTCGACGGGGGAGAGGGCCAGCGACGCCGCCGTCTCCAGGTCCTGCCGGTGCACCGTGTGCTCGTGCGCCTGCCGGCGGGCCCAGTCGCGCGCGGTGTGGCCGGCGGCCGGGCTCATGTGCCAGGCCGGGGCGCCGGGGTCGGTGGTGCGCAGGGTGGCCACCAGCTCGATCAGGCCCTGCGCGTACCAGCCGTGCAGGTCGTCGTGCGGCGGGTGGGCCGCGCCGCGCTCCGGCGGGTGGGTGTGCCCGGCCCGCAGGATGCCCACGGTCCAGCGGTGCACGCCGCCCAGGTGCACGACCAGGTCGCGGGCGGTCCAGGCGGGCACCCAGGGCACCGGGGTCTGCAGCCCACCGGTGGCCGGGGTGCGGCCGGCGTCCAGCTCCTGGGCGACGACGCCGACCCGCTCGCCCTCCCGCTCGACAGCGGCGGTCCAGGCGTCGAACAGCTCGTCGGGCACGCCGTCCATGGTGCCCCAGGCGGACGCCGCCGCCGACCGGGTCAGCCGTTGTACGGCGGCAGCACGTCCAGGACCCACGTGACGCCGAACCGGTCGGTGACCATGCCGTACAGCGGGGCGTAGCCGGCCGGGGCCAGCTCCGTCCGCACCGAGCCGCCGACGACGAGCGCCTGCCAGTACCGGGTGACCTCCTCGGTGTCGGTGCCGCGCACCGACACGTAGACGGCGTCCGTGCCCGCGTCGTACGCGCGGCCCGGCGGGACGTCGAAGGCCATGACCGCGAAGCCGTTCGGTGCCTGCACGCCGCCCCAGATGATCTGCTCGGGCACGGCGCCGTCGGCGGTGTCCCGCTCGCTGCCGCCCTGGGCGAAGGTGAAGGCCATGACCTCCCCGCCGAACACCGAGGCGTAGAAGTCCAGCGCCTCGCGGGCCTGGCCGCGGAAGTTCAGGTGCGTGGTGGTGGTGATGCTCATGTCCGGCTCCTCAGCTCGCCGCCACCCCGTCGGTGGCGATGAGGAGACAGTCGCAGTGGTAGCGGACAGCTCCTGTCCTCTACTGTGCGCAGCATCGACAACATGCCCCCGACGAGCGGGACGTCGTCCCGGCTGCTCACGCTGCTGTCGCTGCTGCAGGCCCGCCGCGACTGGCCCGGTGCCACCCTGGCCGAGCGGCTGGGGGTCACCGGGCGCACCGTGCGCCGCGACGTCGACCGGCTCCGCGAGCTCGGCTACCCCGTCCAGGCGTTCAAGGGGCCCGACGGCGGCTACCGCCTCGATGCCGGTGCCGACCTGCCGCCGCTGCTGTTCGACGACGAGCAGGCCGTGGCGCTGGCCGTGGCGCTGCAGCTGGCGACCGCGAGCGGGGCGCGGATCAACGAGGCGGCGGCCCGCGCGCTGACCACCGTGCGCCAGGTGATGCCCGCGCGGTTGCGGCACCGGGTGGACGCCGTGCAGGTCACCCCGCTCGCCAGCAGCTCCACCGCCGAGGTCGACCCGGCGGTGCTGGTCGCGCTGACCGCCGCCGTCCGGGCCCGCGAGGTGGTGCGCTTCGGCTACGCGGACGACCGGTCGCCGCCGCGGCGGGCCGAGCCGCACCACCTCGTCGCCCGGGGCGGCCGCTGGTACCTCGTGGCGTTCGACCTCGACCGGGCCGACTGGCGCACCTTCCGCTGCGACCGGATCACGCTGCGGACCCCGAACGGCCCCCGGTTCACGCCCCGCGAGCTGCCCGGCGGCGACCTCGGCACCTTCATGGACGGCGTCGTCCGGGGCAGCAGCGACGGCGCCTGGCCGTGCACCGGCACGGTCGAGCTGGGCCTCCCCGCCGCCCGCGTCGTCCCGTTCGCCGCCGACGGCGTCGTCGAGGCGCTGGGCCCCGACCGCTGCCGGCTCACCCTCGGGGCGTGGTCGTGGGTCGGCGTCGCCGCGGCCGTGGCGCGCTACGACACCGACGTCCTCGCCGTGAGCCCGCCCGCCCTCGCCGACGCCTTCCGCACGCTGTCCGAACGGTTCGCCCGCGTCGGCGCCTGATGCGCTGGTCGCGTCGGTCGCGGGTGGCGTCGTAGCCTCGCCGGGTGGACCCGACCCCTGACCGGGACGCCTACCTCCAGTCGGTGCTCATCGGCGGCCGCGAGCCGGTGACGATCGTCGTCCAGGACCCGGACCCGGAGTGGCCGGCACGCTTCGCGGTGGTGCGCACCCGGATCCGCAACGCCCTGGGCGACCGTGCCCTCGGCATCGAGCACATCGGGAGCACCGCGGTCCCGGGACTGGCTGCCAAGCCCATCGTCGACGTGCTCGTGACCGTCGCCGACGTGGCGGACGAGCCGGCCTACGCGCCCGCCCTGGAGGCGGCCGGGTTCCCGCAGCGGGTCCGGGAACCGGGCCATCGCATGTTCCGCACGCCCGGGCGGGACGTGCACGTCCACGTCTACGAGCCCGGCGCCCCCGCGGTGACCGACTACCTCGACCTGCGTGACTGGCTGCGTCGGTCGGCGCAGGACCGCGCCCTGTACGCCACGACGAAGCGTGCGCTGGCGAGCCGGGAGTGGGCCGACATGAACGACTACGCCGACGCGAAGACCGAGGTCGTCGGCGAGATCCTGGCCCGGGCCAGGGTCTGGCGGTCCGCAGGCGGCCGGTGACCGCGTGGTGCTCGAGGCGTGAGGCCGGCGGGCGCCCGTCAGACCGGCAGGCCGAGCAGGAGGTCGGCCACCTCCCGCGGCCGGGAGAGGAACGGGTGGTGCCCGGCGTCGAGCTCGACGACGGTGCCGGCGCGGCGGGCGAACTCCCGCTGCGCCGCGGCGGGGGTGCCCCGGTCCTGCGCGCACACCAGGTAGGTCGACGGCACGTCCTGCCAGGCGGTCACCTGCACCGGCTGGCCCACCACCGACAGGGTCTGCCGGGCGAGCCGGGCGAGGGCGTCGTCGGCCACCTCGGGGCAGTCCTGCAGGAAGGTCTCGGTGAGCAGCCCGGGCCGGACGCCGAACGTGCCGGCGGCGGGGTCGACGTCCAGGAACGGGGCCGGCTCCGGGGGGCCGAAGGTGGACAGGCTCTCCCCGACGACGGGCAGGTAGCTGGACACCGCGACCAGGTGCCGCACCGCGCTGACGCCGACGGCGGCCTCGGCGATGACGATGCCGCCGTAGCTGTGGCCCACCACGACGGTGGGCTCGTCGCTGCCCTGCAGCACGTGCCGGACGGCGGCGACGTCGTCGTCGAGGCCGAGGCCCGCCTGCCCGGTCTCCCCGCAGCTGGGCAGCGCGGGCGCCACGCTGGTCACGCCACGCGCCGCCAGCAGCTCGGCGGTGCGGTGCCACCACCACGCGCCGTCCCGCACGCACGCCCCGTGCACGAACACCACTCTCATCGCTGACCTCCACGTCGCCGGACGGACACCGACGACGCTAGACGTACCGCCAGTTACGCGAAAAGATCGGCGCATGGGGCGACAGCGGCAGCCGGAGATCGCCGACCGGCTGCTGGAGGCGTGCACCGACGCGGCACTGGCCGGCGGGCTGCCCGACCGCCTCGAGCCGTTCGCCACCGCCACCGGGACCTCGTCCCGGATGCTGCTGTACCACTTCGGCACGAAGGAGGCGCTGCTCCGCGCGGTGCTGCAGCGCGCCCGCGCCCGCCAGCGGCGGGACTGGGAGGCCCTGCTCCGCGTGCGCCCGGACGAGGACTACCGGACGACGCTGGCCCGCGCCTGGGCCGGCATGACCGGGCCCGAGGGGCAGCGCTACCTGGCGGTGTTCAACCGGCTGCGTGAGGACGCCGAGCAGCGGCTGTGGCCCGGCTTCCGGCGGGAGGCCACGACCGACTGGCTCGGCCCGCTGCAGGAGGGCCTGGCCACGATCGGGCGGCCCGAGCTGGCGACGCTGGTGCTCGCGGTCGTCCGCGGGCTGGTCGTCGACCTGGACGCCACGGGCGACACCGACCGCGTCGATGCGGCCTGGGCGACGTTCGTGGCGGAGCTGGGGGAGCCCCCGGTCACGTCGGGGCGACCGCCGACCAGCGCACCGTGACCTCGCCGTGCCGCCAGCGCCGGGTCGGGCCCAGCAGCGGCCAGCCGTCGGCGGACAGCGCCTCGCACGCCGCCGCCCAGCGCTGCCGCGGCCCGAACGCCGACAGCCCCGCCGCGGCCGCCCACGCGGCGTCGAACGCGGTGAGGAAGGCGTGCACCGGCTGCCCCGGCACGTTGTGGTGGATCAGCGCCTTGGGCAGCCGTTCGGCCAGGTCGGAGGGCCGGTCGAGGTCCGACACCCGGGCGGCGAGGGTCAGGGTGAGCGGGCCGTCGCTGTCCAGGGCCACCCACGTCGCCCGTCGTCCCCACTCGTCGCAGGTGCCCTCGACCAGCAGCCCGCCCGGGGCGAGCGCGCCGCGCATGGTGTCCCAGGCGCGGGCGGCGGACTCCTCGTCGTACTGGCGCAGCACGTTGAACGCCCGCACCAGCACCGGTGCCAGCCCGGCCAGCTCGAACCCGCCGAGCCGGAAGTCCACCCGCGGCGGGTCGCAGTCCCCGGCCACCGCGGTCACCCGCTCCGGGTCGATCTCCAGCCCGACGACCTCCAGGCGCTCGATCTCCGGGGCCAGCCGGTCCACCAGCTCCAGCGTGGTCACCGCCGACGCGCCGTAGCCCAGGTCGACCACCAGCGGCCGGGCGGCGTCGCGCAGCCGGGCGACCTGGGTGGCCACCAGCCAGCGGTCGACCCGGCGCAGCCGGTTGGCGTTGGTGGTGCCGCGGGTCGGCAGACCCAGTGCGCGGGCCCGGCCGGCGGCCAGCTTCGGCACCTTGCGCACCGGTGGCAGCGACGCACGCTGGGTGTGGTCGCTCACGGACGACGAGGTTAGCCGCACGGGCCGTTACCGTGGGTGCGTGCAGGAACGCCGGGACGCCCGCCTCTCGGACCTGACCACCCTGGGGGTCGGCGGTCCGATCGACCGGCTGGTCGAGGTCTCCACCCGTGCCGAGCTGGTCGCCGCCGTCCGGGACGCCGACGACGCCGGCCGCCCGCTGCTGGTGCTCGGCGGTGGCTCGAACATCGTCGCCCCCGACAGCGGCTGGCCCGGCGACGTCGTCCTGGTGCGCAGCCGCGGGGTCGCGCGCACCGACACCGCCGACGGCGTGGAGCTCGAGGTCGAGGCCGGGGAGTACTGGGACGACCTGGTCGCCCTCACCGTCGCCGAGCAGCTGGCCGGCATGGAGGCGCTGTCGGGCATCCCGGGCTCCACCGGCGCCACCCCGGTGCAGAACGTCGGCGCGTACGGCCAGGAGGTCGCCGCGCTGATCACCGCCGTGCGCGTCTGGGACCGGACGGCGCGGGCCGAGCGGGTGCTGACGCCCGCCGACCTGGCCTTCGCCTACCGCGAGAGCATGCTCAAGTCCCGCCCCGGCGTCTTCGTCGTCCTGTCGGTGACCTTCGCGCTGCGGCCCTCGGACTCCTCCAGCCCGGTCAGCTACGCGGAGCTGGCGAAGAAGCTGGGTGTCGAGCTGGGCGACACCGCGCCGCTGGCGCAGGTGCGCGACGCCGTGCTGGAGCTGCGCCGCGGCAAGGGCATGGTCTGGGACCCCGCCGACCCCGACTCCCGCAGCGCCGGGTCCTTCTTCACCAACCCGGTCGTGCCGGTGGGCACCGCGGTGCCCGAGTGCCCGTCCTGGCCGGCCGGCACCGGCGCCGACGGTGCCGCGCAGGTGAAGCTCAGCGCGGCCTGGCTGGTGCAGCACTCCGGCTACGGCAAGGGCACGCGGGCGGGCCGGGTCGGGACGTCGTCGCGGCACAGCTTGGCGCTGACCACCGAGCCCGGCGCGACCGCCGCGGAGCTGATGTCCTTCGCCGGTGAGGTCGTGGCCGCGGTGCGCACGCAGTTCGGCGTCACGCTGGTGCCCGAGCCCACGCAGGTGCGGCCGTGAGCATGCGCCCGGACGAGTCGCTGCAGCTCGGCGCGCTGTACGACGCGCTCCGCACGCCCGCGCCGATGCCGGCCGACCCCCGGCAGCTGACCGGGTGGATGGCCCGCGTCGAGGCCGACGCGGCCCTGTCCGGCCTGATCTCCCGGGTGCTCAACTCCGGGACGGCGACCACCGCGGAGGTCACCGACGCGCAGTCGCTGTTCGACCGCAGCGGCACCGCCGCCGACCCCGCCCGCGTGGCGAGGGCCTACGAGGTCCTCCTCCACCACGCGGAGTAGTTAGCTCCGCAGGGTTCGATCGATTTCCTCGAAACGCTTAACCGCTGCTCGGTACACGTCACCACTTGCAGCATGAAGTTCATCGATACCGATGCTGTGGCCAAGTACGGCGATGGTTCCAGCAACGGGGTCGATGAGTCGGAAGATGGCGCCACCATCACCGGACGAGCCTGGCGGTGGGTCGAAGTAGGGGCCTAGAGGAAGCATCTCGACGGGTGTGAGTGCTCTATCAAAGATGTTGGTGCGTCCAGACTGGAAAAATTCATCTAGGCGTTCATCGAAGTGCTCGAAGTCGTTCCTCACCGCTCGGTCATGCAGTAAGGACGTCTCATCAATTCCAAGCCTCGTTCGGATTGCATGCCCCCTTGCGCGCGAGTCAACGTTTCTTGTCGGGGGCCACAGGATCTTCGACATCGAGGCGGCTGCTCCGACCATGGCGAGCGCTTGGCTGAATGCCATGTTCACGCGCGAATCGAGCTCGCGATCATTGAAGACCTCTACCAGATTCAGATATGCCACCTGGAGGTACTCAGCTTGCTGCAGGAGTTCGCGAAGGTAGACCTGTTCGGCAAAGGGGGTGAACCATGCCGGAATGGGGTCCGCCGGTGGTATGTCCATGCTGTGACCGTAGTGGAGATGACACTGGTCGCGTCCCGACCACGGGAGGTGTAACCGCTTGTATCGCCGTTCAGCGGTTGCAATGTCATGGCGCATGAAACGTTGTCAGCCGCTCAGCCGCTCAGCCGCTCAGCCGCTCAGCCGCTCAGCCGCTCAGCCGATTGCGCGGGTCAGCGTGACCTGTTCGGCGTTGTAGCCGAGTCGCTCGTACAGCTCCCGGGCCGCGGTGTTGGCTGTGCCGGTGTCCAGCGTGACCCGGTGCAGGCCGCGGGAGCGGGCCCACGCCTCGACCCCGGCGACCAGTCGGCTGGCCACGCCGCGCCGACGGTCGGCCGGTGCCACGACCAGCTCGCCCAGGTAGGCCTCCTGCTCGCCGCTGAAGTGCCGACGGGCGCTGGCCCCGGCGAACCCGACCAGCCCGTCGTCCGGGTCGCAGGCCACCAGCAGCACGTGGTCGTCGTCGTCCGCGGCCCTGCAGGCGTCGGCCACCCAGCTCGCCGCCGCGGCAGCCACCCCGTCCGCGGGACGCCAGGTGGAGACCCCGCTGGTCAGCTCGCCGGCCAGCGCGCGCACCGCCGCGTGGTCGGCGGTCACCGCCGGTCGGACCTGCACGTCCTGAGTGGTCACCGGTCGATCATCCCGGACGGAGTCGTCTCGATAAAAGCCCTGATGGAGTCCCAGCGCTACGGGGACCGAGCGCTGGGACTCCATCGGGCTCACTCGGCGTCGCGGACGACCTTGTGCTGGGCGGCCTGGGCCAGGGGGCGGACGACGAGCAGGTCGACGTTCACGTGGTGCGGCCGGGTGACGACCCAGCTCACGACGTCGGCGACGTCCGCGGCGGTCAGCGGCTCCCGCACCCCGCGGTAGACGGCGTCGTACTTCTCCTGCGACCGGGTGCGGTTGAGCGTGAACTCCTCGGTCTTGACCATCCCGGGCGCGATCTCCATCACCCGCACCGGCTCACCGGCCAGCTCCAGCCGCAGCGTCTCGGCCAGCGTGTGCACCCCGTGCTTGGCGGCGGTGTAGCTGGCCCCGCCCTCGTAGCTGATCAGTGCCGCCGTCGAGCTCATGAAGACGACGTCGCCGGCGCCGGAGGCCCGCAGCGCCGGCAGCAGCGCCCGGGTCACCCGCACGGTGCCGAGCACGTTGACGTCGTAGGTGCGCTGCCACGAGTCGAGGTCGGCGTCGGCCACGGCGGCGGTGTCGAAGGCCCCACCTGCGTTGTTGACCAGGACGTCGACCCGGTCGAGCCCCGCGGCGAGGGCGTCGACGGAGGCCTGGTCGGTCACGTCGAGGGCCACCGCGCGGCCACCGATCCGGTTGGCCAGCGCGGTCAGCCGGTCGACCCGGCGGGCGGCGAGCACGACGGTGAACCCGTCGGCGGCCAGCCGCTCTGCGGTGGCGGCGCCGATGCCGCTGGAGGCACCGGTCACGACGGCCACGCGGCCCTGGGCGCGGGAGGAGGACGGCGGGAGCTCGGGGCTGGACATGTGGCCATCCTGACGCTGTTGCACACTGAGAACGAGACAGGGGTGCCCGACCGGGTGCCACACCAGCCACATGCGTCCCAGCAGGCAACGTCCCGGCAGGCAGCGTCCCGGCTGGCCGGAGCCCGAGCGGGGGAGGAGTTCCGTGCCCGCTCGCCGTTCCCCCCGCCAGCCCACGCCGTGGCGGGCCGGGCCGGTGCCCGGGTCGGCCGGCCCGCTGCTGCCCCGCCGGGTGGCGACGCTGTCGGTGCACACGAGCCCGCTGGAGCAGCCCGGTGCCGGTGACGCCGGCGGCATGAACGTCTACGTCGTCGAGGTCTCCCGTCGCCTCGCCGAGCGCGGCATCGCCGTCGACGTCTTCACCCGGGCCACCTCCAGCGAGCAGCCGCCCGTGGTCGAGATGGTCCCCGGGGTGTCGGTGCGGCACGTCAGCGCCGGCCCGTTCGAGGGGCTGGGCAAGGCCGACCTGCCTGCGCAGATGTGCGCCTTCACTGCCGCCGTCCTGCGCGAGGAGGCCCGGCACGAGCCGGGCCACTTCGACGTCGTCCACTCCCACTACTGGCTGTCGGGCCAGGTCGGCTGGCTGGCCCGTGACCGGTGGGGCGTGCCGCTGGTGCACTCGGCGCACACCCTGGCCAAGGTGAAGAACGCCGCGCTGGCCGAGGGCGACGAGCCCGAGCCGCGCGCCCGGGTGATCGGTGAAGAGCAGGTCGTCGCCGAGGCCGACCGGCTGGTGGCCAACACCGCCGAGGAGGCCCGGCAGCTCGTCGACTTCTACGGCGCCGACCCCCGGCGCACCCTGGTCGTCCCGCCCGGGGTCGACCTGCAGCGCTTCACCCCCGGCGACCGGCGCGGGGCCCGGGAGCGCATCGGGGTGCCCGCGGACGCCGTCGTCCTGCTGTTCGTGGGCCGGATCCAGCCGCTGAAGGCCCCCGACCTGCTGCTGGAGACCGCCGCGCGGATGCTCGCCTCCGACCCGGCGCTGCGCAGTCGCCTGCAGGTGCTCGTCGTCGGTGCCCCCAGCGGCTCCGGGCTGGCCGAGCCGCAGCGGCTGCAGGAGCTGGCCGTCTCCCTGGGCATCACCGACGTGGTGCGCTTCCTGCCCCCGCAGCGGGCCGAGCAGCTGGCCGACCACTACCGGGCCGCCGACGTGGCCGTCGTCCCCAGCCACAACGAGTCCTTCGGCCTGGTCGCCCTGGAGGCGCAGGCCTGCGGCACGCCGGTCGTGGCCGCGGCGGTCGGCGGCCTGCCCACCGCCGTCGCCGACGGCGTCTCCGGCCTGCTGGTCGACAGCCGCGACCCCGAGGACTACGCCGCCGCCGTCCGCGGGGTGCTGGCCCGGCACGAGCTGCTGGCCGTCGGCGCCCGCCGGCACGCGAGCGCCTTCAGCTGGGACCGCACCACCGACTCCCTCGTCGACGCCTACGCCGCGGCGATGGCCGAGATGCGCACCGCTGCCGACCCCGGCCGGGCCACGCGGCAGCTCACCCGCGGCTCCGGCGACCGCTACCGCGCGCCGATGAGGCTGCGCGCCCGCTGACCGGTCGAGCCCGGCCGGGTGAGCCCGGCCGGGTGGGCACGGTCGGGTGACGTCACCCGGTCGGCTGCGTCGCGCGCCGTCACGGGGCGTGCGCGGGGGACGGGCGTGTCGCCGGGTCGGGTGACCCCCGACCGGACCGGGCGACCGTCGTTGACCACGGAGCGTGCGGGCCGCCAGGGTCGGTGGAGCACCGCTGCGGCCCCTCGCGGCGACGAGGAGGAACCCAGCTCGTGCACGCCCACCCGGTCCCCGCCCGGCGCGACCCGTTCGCCCCGCTGCTGCGCAGCGAGTTCGCCGCCCTGCTGCGCCGCCACGACCAGGAGGGCCGGCCCACCCATGCCGTGCCCACCGCGGGCGCGCCGCAGCCGCTGACCCTGTTCGACGACGGCCGCACCCGGGTGAACCTGGGCACCAACAACTACCTCGGCCTGGCCGGCGACCCGCAGGTCGTCGAGGCCGCGGTCGGCGCGCTGCGCCAGTACGGCACCAGCAGCGCCGGCAGCCGGATGCTCAACGGGACGACGCGGCTGCACCTGACGCTGGAGGCCGAGCTCGCCGAGCACTACGGCACCGAGGACGCCGTCCTCACCTCGGCCGGGGTGAACGCCAACCTGGCCGTGCTGTCCACCAGCTGCGGCCCCGGCGACGTGCTGCTGGTCGACGCGCACGCCCACGCCAGCCTGCACGCCGCGGCCGCCGCCAGCCGGGGCACCGTGGCGCGCTTCACCCACAACTCGGCGGCGTCGCTGGAGCGGCGGCTGTCCGCGCTGGACCCGGAGGCCGGCGCGGTGGTGGTCGTCGACGGCGTCTACTCGATGAGCGGGGAGTCCGCCCCGCTGGCCGCCATCGCCGGGCTGTGCCGGCGCTTCGGCGCCCGGCTGGTCGTCGACGAGGCGCACGGCCTGGGCGTGCTGGGTGAGCACGGTCGCGGGGCCGCCGAGGCCGCCGGGGTGCTCGACCGGGTCGACGCGGTGACCGTCGCCTTCAGCAAGTCGCTGGCCAGCGTCGGTGGTGCGGTGATGACCTCGCGTGCCGTGGCCGAGGGCATCCGCTGCTCGGCGATGCCCTACGTGTTCAGCGCCGCCAACGACCCCGCCGCGGTCGCCGCCGCGCTCGCCTCGCTGCGGGTGCTGCGCCGGGAGCCCGAGCGGATGCAGCGGCTGCGGGACAACGGCGACCTGCTGCGCCGGGTGCTCACCGAGTGCGGTGCCGCACCGCTGCCCGGTCGGGGTGCGGTGATCGCCGTCCCGACGGGGGAGGACGAGGTCACCCGGGCCGCCTGGGCCGCCGCCCACGACGCCGGGGTCTACACGAACGCGGTCGTGCACCCGGCGGTGCCGCGGGGCAAGGGGGTGCTGCGGCTGGCGGTGATGGCCACCCACACCGAGGAGCAGCTGCACCGCGCCGGCGAGCTGGTCGCCGCCGCGGTCCTGGCCACCCGGGCGCCGGCGCACGCCGGACGGGACCGCGACGTGGTGGCGATGGCCTGACCGCGGGGGCCGTCCCGGCAGGGTCCCGGCCGGGTCGGGCAGGATGGCGGCGTGACCTCCTCTGGGACCCTCATCCTGCTCCGCCACGGCGAGAGCGAGTGGAACAAGGCCAACCTGTTCACCGGCTGGGTGGACGTCGAGCTGTCGGAGAAGGGGCGCGCCGAGGCCGCCCGCGGCGGCCGGCTCCTCGCCGAGCAGGGCCTGCTGCCCGACGTGCTGCACACCTCGCTGCTCAGGCGCGCCATCACCACCGCCGAGCTGGCGCTGGCCGCGGCCGACCGGCAGTGGGTCCCGGTGCGCCGCTCCTGGCGGCTCAACGAGCGGCACTACGGCGCCCTGCAGGGCAAGGACAAGGCCGCCACCCTCGCCGAGTACGGCGAGGAGCAGTTCATGACCTGGCGCCGCAGCTACGACACCCCGCCGCCGCCCATCGAGGCCGGCAGCGAGTTCAGCCAGGACGCCGACCCGCGCTACGCCGCCCTGCCCCCGGAGGTGCGGCCGGCCACCGAGTGCCTGGCCGACGTCGTCGTCCGGATGCTGCCGTACTGGTACGACGCGATCGTGCCGGACCTGCGCGCGGGGAAGACCGTCCTGGTCACCGCGCACGGCAACAGCCTGCGGGCGCTGGTCAAGCACCTCGACGGCATGGGCGACGCGGAGGTCGTCGGGCTGAACATCCCGACCGGCGTCCCGCTGCGCTACGACCTGGACGACGACCTGCGCCCCACCACGCCCGGCGGGCAGTACCTCGACCCGGACGCCGCGGCCGCCGCCATCGAGGCCGTCAAGAACCAGGGCAAGAAGTAGGGACGAGAAGTGAGCGAGGGCCCCAGCCGCAGCAGCGGGTGGGGCCCTCGTCGTCATCGGCCCCGGTGCCGGCAGGCAGCGGGGCCCGTCGTCAGTGGGTCTCGGCGGGGGTGCTCAGCGGGCGCTCGCCGGTGACCAGGTAGACCACCCGGCGGGCGACGCTCACCGCGTGGTCGGCGAACCGCTCGTAGTAGCGGCCCAGCAGCGTCACGTCGATCGCGGCCTCGATGCCGTGCGGCCACTCCTCGCTCAGCAGCTCGCGGAACATCGACTTGTGCAACTGGTCCATCACGTCGTCCTCGGCCTCGAGCTCGATGGCCGCCTCGACGTCCCGCTTGGCGATGACCGTGCCGGCCTTGGCGACCAGGCTCTCCGCGACGTGCCCGGCCTCCAGGAAGATCGGCCGCACCTCCTGCGGCACCGCGTGCTCCGGGAAGCGCATCCGGGCCACCTTCGCGATGTGCTCGGCGAGGTCGCCCATCCGCTCCAGGTCGGCCACGATCCGCATCGCGGTGGTGATGGCGCGCAGGTCGGTGGCCACCGGCTGCTGGCGGGCCAGCAGGGTGAAGCAGCGCTCCTCGATGCTCTCCCGGACGGCGTCGATCCGCTCGTCGCCGGCGATCACCAGGTCGGCCAGCGCCACGTCGGCGTCCAGCAGTGCCGTGGTGGCCGTGCTCATCGCCGAGCCGACCGAGTTGGCCATCTCCACCAGGCAGGCGTTGATGTCGTCCAGTTCCTCGCGGTAGCTCTCCCGCAGCATGACCTCTCCAAGTCCGTCGCAGCGCCCAGGGCCGTGCCCGGGACCCCTGGGACCCCGGCGGCACGTCGGCTCCACTGCTCGACGCACGCGACACGCGTGGTACGAGCGTAGATACCCCTGCGCGGAGCACAGGGGACTGCCAGGTGAACGCGCAGGTTCGGGCCGGTGAACAGTGCAGCCCCGACCGGGTGATGATCACCTGCGCGGCCGTCGGGGGTGCCCCGCGTGTCTAGCATCGGCCCCGTGGACCCGTTGGTCGCCCTGCTGGTGGGCGTCGTGTTCGGCCTGCTGCTCGCCTCGGCGGTGGCAGTGGTCGTGGCGTCCCCGCGCGCCCGGCAGCGGCGGGAGGCGCGCCGCAGTGGTCAGAGCACCCCCCGGGAGGCCGACCGCACCGAGCTGCGGGCCGACGAGGAGGGCGCGCTCAGCCGCCGGCTCGTCGACCTGATGGACCCTGCCGTCATGGTGCTGGGCGCCGACGACGCGGTGCTGGTGGCCAACCCCTCCGCCCGCGCGCTCGGCATCCTGCGCGGCGACCGGGTGCTGGTGCCCGGGCTGGTCGACGTGGCCCGCGACGTGCAGGTCAGCGGCAGCCGCCGGGCCGACGTCGCCCTGCCCGGTGACCTCGTGGGCACCGGACCGCGGATGGTCGGCGTGCACGGCATCCGGCTGGGCACCGGACCGGTCGTGCAGCCCGGCCCGGTGGCCCTCGTGCTGCAGGACGTCACCGAGGCCCGCCGCGTCGAGGCGGTCCGCCGCGACTTCGTCGCCAACGTCGGGCACGAGCTGAAGACGCCGGTCGGCGCGCTCGCCCTGCTGGCCGAGGCGGTCCAGGGCGCGGCCGACGACCCCGAGACGGTGCAGCGCTTCGCCGCCCGCATGCAGCACGAGGCCGACCGGCTCGCCCGGCTCGTGCGCGAGCTCATCGACCTCTCCCGGCTGCAGGGCGCCGAGCCGCTGCCCGAGCTGGTGCCCGTCGCGGTCGGCACGGTCGTGGCCGAGGCCGTCGACCGGACCCGCGCGGCCGCCGCGGCCAAGGACATCCAGCTCGCCGTCGCCGCCCAGCCCGGCCTCGTCGTCCGCGGTGCGGAGGCCCAGCTGGCCACCGCGCTGACCAACCTGCTGGCCAACGCCGTCGCCTACAGCCCGCCCGGCACCACCATCGCCGTCGGCGCCCGCGCCCGGTCCGGCTTCGCCGAGATCGCCGTCACCGACTCCGGCATCGGCATCCCGCGCTCGGACCGCTCTCGCGTGTTCGAGCGCTTCTACCGGGTCGACCAGTCCCGGGCCAGCGCCACCGGCGGCACCGGGCTCGGGCTGGCGATCGTCAAGCACGTGGCCAGCAACCACGGCGGCTCGGTGACGGTGTGGAGCGAGGAGGGCCTCGGGTCGACCTTCACCCTGCGGATCCCGCTCGCCGCCGGCATCGAGGAGCCGCACGACGACGCCGCGCCCGAGCGGCCCCCGGTGCCCCCGCTCCACCCCACCCGGGGGATCGACGCCCCGGACAACACAGACCACGGCCCCGCTGGGGCCGGGACGAGAGGACGGCAATGACCCGAGTGCTCGTGGTGGAGGACGAGGAGTCCTTCTCCGATGCGCTGTCCTACATGCTGCGACGGGAGGGCTACGACACCGTCGTGGCCGCGACCGGCACGGACGCGCTCGTCGAGTTCGATCGGGCCGGAGCCGACATCGTGCTGCTGGACCTCATGCTGCCGGGTCTGTCCGGCACCGAGGTCTGCCGCTCGCTGCGGGCCAAGAGCTCGGTGCCGATCATCATGCTCACGGCCAAGGACACCGAGATCGACAAGGTCGTCGGGCTGGAGCTCGGCGCCGACGACTACGTCACCAAGCCCTACTCCGCCCGTGAGCTGGTCGCCCGCATGCGGGCCGTGCTGCGGCGCGGTGCCGAGGCCGAGGTCTCGACCGAGGCCACCCTGGCCGCCGGCCCGGTCCGCCTGGACGTCGACCGGCACGTGGTCGCCGTCGACGGGGCGCCGGTCTCGCTGCCGCTGAAGGAGTTCGACCTGCTCGAGCTGCTGCTGCGCAACGCCGGCCGGGTGCTCACCCGCGGCCAGCTCATCGACCGGGTCTGGGGCGCGGACTACGTCGGGGACACCAAGACCCTCGACGTCCACGTCAAGCGGCTGCGCGCCAAGCTGGAGCCCGACCCGGCCAACCCGCGCTACCTGGTCACGGTGCGCGGGCTGGGGTACAAGTTCGAGGCTTAGCTGATGGCGATCCTCCGGATCGCACCGCGGCCAGGAGCGGGGTCACCTCGCCCTGAGCCGCTTCCCGTGACGTCGGAGGTGGACCCTGCGGGCCCACCGTCCGGCGTCACCGCCTTCGGCGTCTCGTGCCCCGCGGCCTCCGTGCGGGTCGCTCTGCGCTGAGCTGTTCCCCGTCAGCCCGGCGGTGGACCCTGCGGGCCCACCGTCCGGGCTGACCGGCTGCGCCGTGCCTGCTGGCCGGTGCCTGCGGACACCAGCCGGTGGCTCACTTGCCGCGGCCGGTCTCTTCCTGGAGCTCTTCGATCTTGATCGAGGCGTCGGCCTTGGTGATGTCGTCGGGGACGTCCTCGCCGGCCTGGTTGGCCAGGGTGTGCAGGTAGCTCTTCTGGGCGCCGGTGGCCGGCTCGCCGCCGGTCACCCAGTCGGAGGGGTCCTTCTCGGCAGAGGGGTCGCCGGGCTGGCCGCTGTTCACAGGTGCGTTCGATTCGCTCATGTGTTCGAAGTACCCCTGCCGCAGAGGGCTCACACACGCACGTCCTGAGCCGTCGGCGCCGCTGCCCGGGCCGCGGCGACCCGTGCCCGCGCCTCCTCCCAGCGGCGGCCGGTCCGGTACACGTGCACCAGGCCGCACGGGCAGGCGACGGCCAGGCCGACGTGCGTCGGGTGACTGGTGGCCGACAGCACGTGCCGGTCGGCCACCAGTTCATCGGTCCGGGTCACGGGACAGGTGATCAAGAACATGGCTGCGAGCCTGCGCGGCCCCGTCGATGGAGACGAGTGGCAGACCTGACCACGACCGCGCCCTTTCTGCCATCGTGTCGCCATGGCAGCGGACAGCGACCCGGTGGTGGTCAGCGTGGTGGTGGCCGACGGGCTGATGGGCAGCCTCGGCCTGGGCGTGGTGGCGGAGTTCTTCGCCTACGACCGCCGGGCGATGGGCCTGCCGCTGTTCGACTTCGCGCTGGTCACCGCCGAGCCGGGGGTGGTCCGCACCGACACCGGCCTGGGCATCACCGTCGAGCACGGGCTGGACCGCCTGGCCGTCTCCGACATCGTGGTCATCACCTCCTGGGCCTCCGACGGCACCGCCCCGCCCGCGGAGCTGGTCGCGGGGGTGCGGGCCGCGTACGCCCGCGGTGCCCAGCTGGTCAGCCACTGCACCGGCGCGTTCGTGCTGGCCGAGGCCGGTCTCCTCGACGGCCGCCGCGCGGCCACGCACTGGCGGTACGCCGGCGAGCTCGCCGCCCGCTACCCGGCCGTCGTGGTCGACCCGGCGGTGCTCTACGTCGACAACGGCCGGGTGATCACCGGCGCCGGCACCGCCGCCGGGCTGGACACGCTGCTGCACCTGGTGCGCCGGGAGTGGGGCACGGTCGCGGCCAACGCACTGGCCCGGGAGATGGTCGTGCCCCCGCACCGCGACGGCGGGCAGGCGCAGTTCATCGACGCCCCCGTCGCCCGGTGCGAGGACGACCTGCTCGGCGTCGTCCTGGACTGGGCGCGGGCGCACCTGGCCGAGGACATCAGCGTGCCCCTGCTGGCCCGCCGGGCCCTGATGAGCCCGCGCAGCTTCGCCCGTCGGTTCAAGGCCACCACCGGGACGACGCCGCACGCCTGGCTGCTGTCCCAGCGGCTGGCCGCGGCCGAGGCGCTGCTGGAGGACAGCGACGCCCCCGTCGAGGAGGTCGCCCGGCTCGTCGGCTTCGGCACCGCGGCCGGGCTGCGCGAGCAGTTCACCCGCCGCCGCGGGGTCTCCCCGCGCGCCTACCGGCAGACCTTCCGCACCGGCGGCTCAGTCGGGACGGCGGCGGTGCAGCTCGACCGGCACCGGCCGGGGGCTGGCCGGGTGCGGGGCGACGAGGCCGGCGTCCATGCGGGCCTCGGTCAGCCGGCGTAGCTCGGCGTAGGCCGCCGGGCCGAGCAGTGCGGTGAGCTCGGGGCCGTAGGTCTCCACCAGCGGCTCGGCCGACACGTGCGCGGTGGGGGAGCCGGTGCACCACCAGTGCAGGTCGTGCCCGCCCGGGCCCCAGCCGCGCCGGTCGAACTCGCCGATGCTGGACACCAGCACCCGGGTGTCGTCGGGGCGGTCGACCCACTCCTGCTCCCGGCGCACCGGCAGCTGCCAGCACACGTCCGGCTTCGTCTCCAGCGGGTGCCGGCCCTGGCGCAGCGCCATCGCGTGCAGTGCGCAGCCGGCACCCGCGGGGTGCCCGGGCCGGTTGAGGAAGACGCAGGCGCCGTCGACGACCCGGGTGCGCAGCGCCTGCTCGACCGACCCGTCCTCGGCCGGCTCGTCGAGGGTGTCGGCCTCGGTCCAGTCGTCGCGGCCCACCGCGGTGCCCGGGTGCCGCTGCCAGTCGGCCGGGGTCAGCTCGGCCACCGACGCCTCGACCCGGTCCAGGTCGTCGGTGTCGGTGAAGAAGGCCCCGTGGTTGCAGCAGCCGTCCTCGGCGCGGCCGGCCACCACACCGGCGCAGCCGCGGCCGAACACGCACGTCCAGGCGCTGGTCAGCCAGGTCAGGTCGGCGCGCACCCGGTGCTCGGGGTCGGCCGGGTCGGTGAACTCGATCCACTCGCGGGGGAAGTCCAGCCCGACCTCGGGCGGCGGGTCGACGACGGTGCTCGGGTCCACCGGGGCAGCGTAGTGAGCAGACCCCTCCGCATGCCCCGCTCCGCTCGGCGCGAGGCCCTGGAGGGGGCCAGGCACACTCTCGGCATGCGACTCGGGGTGCTGGACGTCGGCTCGAACACCGTGCACCTGCTGGTGGTGGACGCCCATCGCGGCGCCCACCCCACGCCGATGCACGACGACCGGTCGGTGCTGCGGCTGGCCGAGCACGTCGGCGAGGACGGCAAGCTGTCCAAGGCGGGGGAGAAGACCCTGCTCAACGCGGTGCTGCGGGCCAAGCAGCAGGCGGCCGAGCAGCGCTGCGACGAGCTGCTCGCCTTCGTCACCTCCGCGATCCGCGAGGCCGACAACGGGGCCGCGGTGCTCCGCCGGGTGCGCGAGCAGACCGGGGTCGACCTGCAGGTGCTCACCGGCGAGGACGAGGCCCGGCTGACCTTCCTGGCCGTGCGCCGGTGGTTCGGCTGGAGCGCGGGCCGGCTGCTGGTCCTCGACATCGGCGGCGGGTCGCTGGAGCTGGCCTCCGGCATCGACGAGGACCCCGACGTCGCCCTGTCCGTGCCGCTGGGCGCGGGCCGGATGACCCGCCGCTTCTTGCCCGACGCCGAGACCGGTGGCCGCCCGGACCTGCGGGCGCTGGGCCAGCTGGAGCGGTACGCCGAGGACGTGCTGGCCCCGGTCGGCAAGGAGCTGAAGGACGCCGGCGAGCCCGACCTGGTGGCCGCCACCTCGAAGACCTTCCGCACGCTGGCCCGGCTCGCCGGCGCCGCGCCGTCCGGTGCCGGGCTGCGCACGCCCCGCGGGATGACCGCCACCGGGTTGTCCCAGGTGCTGGGCTTCGTCTCCCGGATCGAGTCCACCGCGCTGGCCGAGCTGCAGGGCGTGTCGGCCCAGCGCGCGCACCAGGTCCCGGCCGGTGCCGTCGTGGCGCAGGCCGCGATGCGCGCCGTGGACGTAACGTCTGTCCGGATCTGCCCGTGGGCACTGCGTGAGGGAGTCATCCTCCGCCGGATGGACCAGCTGGAGGGAGCCTGATGTCGCAGCCCGACTCCGGGGAGTACAGCGTCCGTTCGCTCGCGGAGATCCTCCGCGAGCACGGCCTGGAGAGCGAACTCGGCACCCGTCCGGGCCGACGGCGCCGTCCCGGCGAGGACCCCGAGTCCACCGGTCGCTCGGCGCGCGTGGAGCCCACGCCGCGCGACGAGCGGTCCGAGCCGCCCGTGCGGCCCCCGGTGGCCCGCGCGGCCGCCCAGGCCCAGGCCCGCGCACAGGCCCAGGTGCCGGTCGCGCGTCCGGCAGCCGCCCCCTCGCCGTCCCGGCCGGTGGGTCAGCCCTGGACGCCGGCTCCCGAGCCCGCGGCCCGGCCGGCCGCCGGGCTGGCCGGCCCGGTCGCCCCCGCCCGCACCCCTACGCCCGCCCGCACCCCGGAACCCGCCCGGACGTCGGCCTCCCTCCCGGCCGCCTGGGACCTCGACGACCGTGACGGCCCCGCCGGCACCGGCCGCGCCGGGAGCCGCGCGGAGACCGCCGCCCCACCCGTGCGCACCGGCCGCCGCAAGGGCGACGGCGAAACCCCGAAGCCCGCGGTCGAGTCGCCGCCGCTGTTCGGCACCGGGCCGTCCACCTCGGCCGTGCGCCCGTCGACCACCGGCGCCACCGCGCTCCCCGACAGCGTGGAGCGGGCCCGGCAGGCCGCCCAGCACCCCGTCACCGGTCCCATCCCGGTCGTCACGGCGGCCCAGCTGGCCGAGGCCGACGCCGAGCCGCTGACCGGCAAGCAGGGCGCGCTCGCGTGGGCCCGGTTCGCCGGCGAGCTCGTGGTCGCCCTCGCCGTCGGCATCGGGCTGTACTTCGCCTTCACCGTGCTCTGGGGCGTCATGCCCTACGTCGCGATGGTGGTCGCCCCGCTGACCATCACCGGGCTGGTCGCCGGCGTGTACGTCTGGCGGCAGCGGCACGGCGAGGGGGCGCCGGGCATCGCGCTGCTGGCCGTCCTGCTCCTGGCCGGCACCGTGCTCACCATCGCCCCGGCCGCCGGGCTGCTCGCCGCCGGCTGAGCCGGCCGGCTGCACGACGGCGATCCGGCCGGACACGGGCGCCGTCCACCCCGCCGCCCGCCGGCCCGCACCGGGGGGCACTACGGTCGCTCACCATGATCGCGGGAGAGGGGCGCACCCCCGGGCTGGCCATCATCGGTGCCGGGAAGATCGGCGAGGCACTGCTGGCCGGGCTGGTACGGCGGGCCGGGAGCGCGGCCGGCGTCGTCCTGGTCGGGCGCAGCCCCGAGCGCACCGCGGCGGTCGCCGCGCGGTACGGGGTGGAGGTCGTCGACCTGGCCGGCGCCGCGGCCCGGTCGCGGGTGCTGCTCATCGCGGTCAAGCCCCAGGACGTCGACGTCCTCGTCGAGCAGCTGGCCCCGCTCGTCGGGCCCGGGCACCTGGTCGTGAGCGTGGCGGCCGGTGTCCCCACCGCCCGCATCGAGGCGGCGCTGCCGGCGGGCACCCCGGTGGTGCGGGTCATGCCCAACACCCCGGCGCTGGTCGAGGCCGGGATGAGCGTGCTGTCGGCCGGTGCGCACGCCACGGACGCCGACCTCGACGAGGCGGAGGCGCTGCTGTCGTCGGTGGGCCAGGTGCGGCGGGTGCCGGAGAGCCAGCAGGACGCCGTCACCGCGCTGTCGGGCAGCGGGCCGGCCTACTTCTTCTTCCTGGTCGAGGCGATGATCGACGCCGGCATCCTGCTCGGGCTCCCGCGCAGCCTGGCCGCCGACCTGATCGTGCAGACCGCCTACGGCTCGGCGGTGATGCTCCGGGAGTCCGGTGAGCACCCGGTGCAGCTGCGCGAGGCCGTCACCAGCCCGGGCGGGACGACGATCGCCGCCGTCCGGGAGCTGGAGCGGCACGGGGTCCGGGCCGCGCTCATCGCCGCCCTCGAGGCCGCGCACGACCGTTCGGTGGAGCTGGGGCGCGCAGCCGACTGAGGGCGCTCCGGGTCGCCGGACGCGGTCCGGCGTGACCTCGCCCGGAGGCGCCGGTGACTGTCTGCGACGAAGAGGCGGCGTCGACCCACTCGCCACACGGTTCACACGGCTCCCGTTGCGTCGTGCACCGTTCGTCCCACCCGGCTCCAGGTGAATCACAGGTGTGTGGTTATCCCCAGAATCCTGTGGACGGCCTCTGTGACGGACGAGTCGACTTGGGGACAACACGCCGTCACGGGAGGGTCACTGGGTGTCTCTGTCCACTTGTGCCCAGTACGGACCGGTCCGCCTGTTCGTTTCACCCATCGCTTCTGTCACTCCGGTCCCCATATGGTTTTTCCAGCACGAACGTGACACGCCCGCCGGTGGGGAAGCCGGTGGCAACGGAGCGTGCTGACTACGGAGATGAACGACGTGACCATGCCCCAGCGCGCCACCATCCAGACCTCCCGTCCCGGCGTCCCGGCGCCGCGTCCGATGGGCCGGCCCATCTCGGCAGCCTCGATGTCCCGCCCCGTGCCCGCCGCCCACCCGGCCGCCATGCCCGTCGGCCGTCAGGCCGCCGTCCCGGCCCCCCGCGCCGCCGTCGCCTTCCTGACCGTCGCCGAGGTCGCCGCCCTGATGCGCGTCTCGAAGATGACCGTCTACCGCCTGGTCCACGGTGGCGAGCTCTCCGCCGTCCGCGTCGGCCGTTCCTTCCGCGTCCCGGAGCGCGCCGTGCACGAGTACCTGCGCGACGCCTACACCGACATCGCCTGAGGAAGGACCCCCTTGCCCCCCACCACTCGCAGGCTCGCGGCGGGGCCCTGCAAGGGGGCCGACGGGCACGGCAGGTGCTCGGGCTGGACCAGGGCCAGGTAGTCTCGGGCGCTGAGCGGTGCCGTCCCTGGTGGGCGGGCCGCGCACGAGCTGAACACCTCGCTCGGTGTCCGGACGACGGATCTGCGGAACGACCCCGGTCCGCATCCCCGGACGCCAGCGATACGACGTCGGGAGCAGGACATGGGTTCGGTCATCAAGAAGCGCCGCAAGCGGATGGCGAAGAAGAAGCACCGCAAGCTCCTCAAGAAGACCCGCATCCAGCGGCGCAACAAGAAGTGAGCTGACGCTCGTGCCGCCTGCGGTCGTCCTCGTCACCGGCGTCAGCCGCTGGCTGGGCGGCGCGCTGGCGGCCGAGCTCGCCTCCGACCCGGCGATCGGCCGGGTCATCGGGGTGGACACGGTCCCCCCGGCCCCCGAGGTGCTCCGCCGCCTCGGACGCACGGAGTTCGTCCGCGCCGACATCCGCAGCCCGCTGATCGCCAAGGTCATCGAGTCGGCGTCGGTGGACACCGTCGTGCACATGAACACCATGGCCTCGCCGGCCGCGCCCGGTGGGCGGGTGTCGATGAAGGAGCTCAACGTCATCGGCACCATGCAGCTGCTGGCCGCCTGCCAGCGCTCGCCGCTCGTCCGCCGGCTGGTGCTGGCCAGCACCACCGCCGTGTACGGGTCCAGCCCCCGTGACCCGGCCGTCTTCACCGAGACGATGCAGGCCCGCCGTGTCCCCTCCGGCGGCTTCGCCCGCGACAGCCTCGACATCGAGGGCTACGTGCGCGGCTTCGCCCGCCGCCGTCCCGACGTCGGCGTCTCGGTGCTCCGCCTCACCGACGTCATCGGCCCGCGGATCGACTCGCCCGTGGCCGCCTTCCTCCGGCTGCCGGTCGTGCCCACCGTGCTCGGCCACGACCCCCGGCTGCAGCTGCTGCACGAGGACGACGCGGTGGCCGTGCTGGCGCGGGCGGCCACCGGTGACCACGTCGGCACCGTGAACGTCGCCGCCCCCGGCACCGTGCTGCTGTCCCAGGCCGTCCGGCGGCTCGGGCGCCTGGCGCTGCCGGTGCCCGGGCCCGCGCTCGGCTCCGCCGGTCAGCTCACCCGCCGGGCGGGGCTGGCCGAGTGGTCCCCCGAGCAGCTGCGCCACCTGGCCGCCGGCCGGGTCGTCGACACCCGGGTGCTGCGCGAGGAGTTCGGGTTCACGCCGCGGTTCACCACCGCCCAGGCGCTGGCCGACTACGGGCGCACCCTGTCGCCGGTGCTGTCCCCCGAGCTGGTGGCCACGGCGGCGGCGTCGGCGCGCGACGCGGTCGAGCAGGTCGCGCGGGGCGCGGCCGCGGTGAGCGGTCTGCTCACCGCGCTGCGCGGCGACCGGCGCCCGGCCCCCTCGGTCCCTGGTCTGCGGGCGGTGCGCGATGCCTGAGGCCCGGGTCATCCCGCTGCGCCCCGACGGCGAGCAGCCGCCGACCCCGGCCACGCCACCGAGCTGGGACGAGTCCCTGGCCGGTGTCCTGGACTTCCTGCAGCGGCGGGTCACCGGCGACTACGACACCGACGAGTTCGGCTTCGACCCCGACCTCACCGACCACCTGCTGCTGCCCGCGCTGCGGCCGTGGTTCCAGCGCTGGTTCCGGGTCGAGACCCAGGGCCTGGAGAACGTGCCCGGCAGCGGCGGCGCGCTGGTGGTGGCCAACCACTCCGGCGTCGTCCCGGTCGACGCGCTGATGACCACCGTCGCCCTGCACGACGAGCACCCGGACGCCCGGCGGCTGCGGCTGCTGGGGGCGGACCTGGTGTTCCAGTACCCCTTCATCGGGTCGCTGGCCCGCAAGCTCGGCGTGACGCTGGCCAGCAACGAGGACGCCGAGCGGCTGCTGTCGGCCGGCGAACTGGTCGGCGTCTTCCCCGAGGGCTTCAAGGGCGTCGGGAAGCCGTTCAGCGAGCGGTACACCCTGCAGCGCTTCGGCCGTGGCGGGTTCGTCAGCGCGGCGCTGCGCACCGGGGTGCCGATCGTGCCCTGCGCGATCGTGGGCGCCGAGGAGATCTACCCGATGCTCGGCAACGCCCGCACCGCCGCGCGCCTGCTCGGCCTGCCGTACTTCCCGATCACCCCGACCTTCCCGCTGCTCGGCCCGCTGGGTGCGGTGCCGCTGCCGTCGAAGTGGCTCATCGCCTTCGGCGAGCCGATCGAGACCGCGTCCTACGGCCCCGCGGCCGCCGACGACCCGATGGTCGTGTTCAACCTGACCGACCAGGTCCGCGAGACCATCCAGCACTCGCTCTACCGCCTGCTGCTGCAGCGCCGCTCGGTCTTCAGCTGACCGCCGGCCCGCCGAGCCCGGCAGACGGGCCGGAGGGCGGGCACGTGGTCGGCCACGTGCGGCCCTTCGGGCTGCACCGGACGTGGGCGGTGTGCCGCTGCGGTCACCGGTCACGGCTGGTCGAGGGGCAGGACACCGCTGCCCACGAGGCGGCGATCGAGCTGCTGGTGAGCGAGCACGGTGCCCGGCGCGACCCGGACGGTGTCGCCCGCGCCGACTACGAGGGCGGCAGCGGGCCGCTCCGGCCGAGGCCACCCGCGCCCTGACGCACCGCACGCCTGCTGCCCAGGGTGTGCGCCGGGCCCCGGTCCCGGGCCGGTCGTCCCGGCCCCGGTGCACACCGTCGCCGGGTCCGAGCCGGTGCGCGCCGGCAGCTCAGAAGGGCCAGCGCTGGTTGCGGCGCAGGGCGACCAGCCCGCCCACCACGCCGCCGGACACCGCGGCCACCCCGACCGTCGAGCCGGTGATCTTGGCGGCCTTGCGGCCGGTGCGGAAGTCCTTCACCGTCCAGCCGCGGGACCGGGCGACCGCGCGCAGCTCCGCGTCGGGGTTCACCGCCACCGCGCTGCCCACCAGGGTGAGCATCGGCAGGTCGTTGGTGGAGTCGCTGTAGGCGGTGCAGCGGGAGAGGTCCAGGTCCTCCTGCTCGGCCAGTGCCCGCACCGCCTGCGCCTTGGACTCCCCGTGCATCATCTCGCCGACCAGGCGCCCGGTGTACCGGCCGTCGACGATCTCCGAGACGGTGCCCAGCGCGCCGGTCAGCCCCAGCCGGTGGGCGATGATCGAGGCCAGCTCGACCGGGGTGGCGGTGACCAGCCACACCCGCTGCCCGGCGTCCAGGTGCTGCTGGGCCAGTGCCCGGGTGCCCGACCAGATGCGGTCGGCCATCAGCTCGTCGTAGATCTCCTCGCCGGCGTCAACGATCTCCTGCACCGGCCGGCCGGCCACGAACGCCAGCGCGTTGTCCCGCACCGTGTGCATGTCGGTGGCGCTCTCGCTGCCGGCGATCCGGAACTTCGCCTGCTGCCAGACGAAGGACGCCACGTCGCGGGAGGTGAAGTACTTGCGGGCGGCCAGACCGCGGGCGAACCAGAAGAGCGAGGCGCCCATCATCATCGTGTTGTCGACGTCGAAGAACGCCGCCGCGGTGCGGTCGGGCTCGGGCGCGGTGAACTCGGTCTCCGCCGCGGCCGCCGAGGCGGCGCCGGCGACGAGGGCGCGCGCCTCCTCGTCCTCCAGCTCCACGGCGCTGCGCGGAGCACGCCGCAGGAAGGGCACTCGTGCCACCCCGCACCCCCTCGAAGCGTCGGCTCCCGGTCCCGGCGACCCTAGCGTCGCCGGCTGCTCAGCCGCCGGAGGGCCGACAGCCGACGGAGACCAGCGGCGGGACGCACACCGAGAGCCCGGGCGCCACGGACGGCAGCTGGACCACCGCACCCGGCGACGACGTCGCGGCCGACGAGGTCGGCGCCGTGCGGCCGGGCACCGGCGGCAGCGACACGCTCGGCACGGGCAGGGACGGCAGCGGGATGCTCGGCAGGGTCGGGGAGGGCAGCACCGGCCGCGAGGCGCTCGTGGTCGGCCGCGGGACGGCGGTGCTGACGGTGGGCAGCGTCGGCCGCGGGGCCGGCGTCGTCCGGGCGCCAGGAGCCACCGGTGGCGGGCTGCCGCTCGAGGTGCGCGACGCCGCGGACGACGCCGACGCCGAGGTGCGGGTCGCGGTGCTGCTCGCGGCGGTGGTGGCTGACGGGCCGGACACCACGGTGGTCCCCGCCGCCGCCGACTCCGTCGCGGCGGGCGGGCAGGGGGCCGGGCGCGGGCCCAGCGCGTCCACGCCGTCGGTCGCCGGGCCGGCCGGGCAGGCCAGCGCCAGGCGCAGTGCGGCACCGCGGGCGGCCACGTCCCCGGCCAGGCGGTCCGCGTCGGCCACGGCGTCCCGGGCGTCGGCCGGTACCGCGGGGGCGAGCTCGGCGATCCCGGCGCGCTGCCGGTCGGCCCAGCCGATGAGCTCCTCGACGGCGGCCCGGTCGCGCTGGTCGACCGCGCGGGAGGTCAGGTCCGCGGTGCCCTGGGTGGTCTGGGCGTCCATCGTCCCCAGCGTCGACACCAGCAGGCCGGCGTCCGGGCCGGCGGCCAGCACCGGGCCGCCGCCCGCGGGTGCCACCGCGGCGGCGGCGGTGACGTGCACGCCCACCAGGTCCCCGACCTCGCGCAGCCGGGTGCTGGCGAAGTCCAGCAGCGTGTGCCCGCGCTCGCCGTCCGCGGCCAGCGACAGCTGCGTGTGCTCGCTGCCGCGCTTGACGTCGTAGAGCAGGTCGCCGGGCCGCGCGCCCTGCGCAGCGACCAGCACCCCGCCGGAGACGGCGAGGGTCAGCGCCGCGGCGGTCAGCCCGGCGGCGAGCCGGCGGCGGCGGGGGCGCCCGGGCGGGGAGGCGAGCAGCCGGCGCAGGACGCCGTCGGGTGCCGGGGCGCGACGGCCGGGAGGGCCCGCCACGGCCGCCATCGCGACCAGCCGGCCACGGGTGGCCTGCCGGAACCCCGGGTCCGGGACGGCGGCGTGCTCGCCGGCCAGCGTCTCGAGCTGGGTGAGCAGCGCGTCCTCGACGGCGGTGCGGCCCGGGGGCGGGTCGGAGCGTGGGGCCGTCACCGCACCGCCTCCTCTCCCGCTGCCCGTCCGCTGCGCCGACTGCGGCAGCGTCCCGGTCCGGTCAACGAGAGGGCACGGCCGGTCGTTACGGGGTGCCGCTGGGTGATCGCGGGCGCGGTCACCCGAGCCCCTCCGGCACCAGGGTCGCCAGCCGCCGCACCGCCCGGTGCTGCAGCGCCTTCACCGCGCCGTCCTTCTTGCCCATCGCCGCGGCCGTCTCGGCGACCGACAGCCCCTGCAGGAACCGCAGCACCAGGCACTCGCGCTGGTCGGCGGACAGCTGGGCGATCGCGGCGAACAGCGCGGCGTTGGTCAGCCGCTGCAGCACCGCCTCCTCCGGGCCGTCGGTGGCCCGGTCGGCGTCCCGCATGTCGGCGGTGGGCACCTCCAGCCGGACCCGGCTGCTCTTCACGTGGTCGAGCACGATGTTGCGGGCGATGGTCACCAGCCAGGCGCCGACGTCGCGGCCCTGGAAGCTGAGCGAGTCGATCCGGCGCAGCGCCCGGACGAACGTCTCGCTGGTGAAGTCCTCCGCGGTGGCCCGGTCGCCGACCCGCGCGTACAGGAACCGGTAGACGACGTCGACGTAGCGGTCGTAGAGCTGGCCGAACCCCTCGGTGTCCCCGTCCTGCGCGCGGCGCACCAGCTCCCAGACGTCGACCTGCTCGTCGAGGGCGACGGCGTGCCGCGGGTACGGGGTCGGCCGCGGCCGGGCGGCCGACGCGCGCGGCCAGGGCACCGGCCGGGACGCCGCCGGGTCGGTGTCGGCGGGGGAGGGGAGCGGCGGCCGCGCGGGGGCCGCGGGCCCGGGCGGCGCGGCGGTGGGCGCGACCGGCCTGGGACGGGACATGCTGGTGTCGACCCCTCCCACCCCCGCCGAGCCGGCCGGCCCGGTCCAGGCGCAGTGCGGCCCGGCGACCATGGTGACAACATCGTGCCGCTGCGTCCACGTTCCCGCCGTCTCAAGACGGCTGCTGCTCCGCGGAGGTCCCCTGTGCCGGTCGACGAGGTGCGCACCTTCTCCGCGCTGGTCCGCCGGGCGGCGGCCACCGCGGGCGACGCGCCCGCGCTCGTGCACGGCGAGCGGCGGCTGACCTGGGCCGAGCTCGACGGGCTGGTCGACCGGGCGGCCGCGGGCTGCCTCGCCCGTGGGCTGCAGGCCGGTGACCGGGTGGCGGTGCAGCTGCCCAACGGCGTCGACTGGGTGGTCGCGGTGATGGGCGCGATGCGGGCCGGGCTGGTCGTCGTCCCGGTGAACACCGCCTACACCGACCCGGAGGTCGAGCACCTGCTCACCGACTCCGGCGCCGGCCTGCTGGTGGTGGCCGCCGACCGGGCCGGGCTCGCCGGCGTCCCGGTGTGCGTGGGCCCCCCGGACGGTGACGGTCCCGCGCCGGCCGACCCCGAGGACCCGTCGGCGCTGGCGCTGCTGGCCTACACCAGCGGCACCACCGGCCGCCCGCGCGGCGCGATGCTCACCCACGCCGCGCTGCTGGCCAACCAGCAGCAACTGCTCGCCCTCGACCCGCCGCCGGTGCGGGCCGGGGACCGGGTGCTGCTGGTGCTCCCGCTCTTCCACGTCTACGGCTTCAACAGCGGCCTCGGGCTGGTCGCGGCCACCGCGACCTGCGGGGTGCTGGTCGAGGAGTTCGACCCGGCGGCGACGTTGGCCCTGATGGCCGCGGAGGAGGTCTCCGCCGTCCTGGGCGCCCCGCCGATGTACGGCGCCTGGCTGGCGCTGGCCGACGCCGCCGGCAGCGACACGGTGCTGCGGCGCGGGTTCGCCGCCGTGCGCACCGCCTCCTGCGGCGCCGCCCCGATGCCCGGCGCGCTGTTCGCGGCGATGCGCGACCGGGCCGCGGTGACGGTGTGGGAGGGCTACGGCCTCACCGAGGCCGCTCCGGTGCTGGCCAGCACGCTGGCCACCGGGCGGGCCAAGCCCGAGTGCATCGGCGGCCCGCTGCCGGGCATCGAGCTGGTCCTGCGCGACACCGCCGGGGGCCCGGCCGCCGGCGACGACCCGGGCAGCCGGGTGCGGGCGGGGGTCTTCGGCGACCCGTTCGTCGGCCCGGACGGCGAGCAGGACGCCGAGGAGGCCGGGGAGATCTGCGCCCGCGGGCCCAACCTGTTCAGCGGCTACTGGCCCGACGGGGCCGACGGCCCGGACGCCGAGGGCTGGCTGGCCACCGGCGACATCGCCCACCGCGACGCCGACGGCGACCTGCACCTGGTCGAGCGGCGCCGCGACCTGGTGCTGGTGCGCGGGTTCAACGTCTACCCCGGCGAGGTCGAGCGGGTCCTGGGCGAGCACCCCGAGGTCGTCGAGGCCGCGGTGATCGGGGTGCCCGACCCGGCGACGGGGGAGGCCGTGCACGCCGTCGTCGTCCGCACCGAGGGCGCCACGCTCACCGAGGAGCAGCTGCGCGAGCACGCGGCCCGGTCGCTGGCCCGGTTCAAGGTGCCGGTCGCGGTGCACTTCGTGCCCGAGCTGCCGCACTCCCTGGCCGGCAAGGTCAGCCGCGCCCGACTGCGCGAGCTTGGCCTGGAGCGGGCCGCCGCGGCGGGGGCGGTGCCCGGTGAGTGAGCCCGGCGCGCGCCTGCAGCTGCTCACCCGGGCCAACTGCCACCTGTGCGTGGTGGCCGCCGAGACGCTGACCCGGATCGCCGGTGAGGCCGGGCTCGGCGTGGAGCTGGTCGACGTCGACGCCGACGTCGAGCTGCGCATCGAGTACGGCGACCGCGTCCCGGTCGTGCTCCTGGACGGCCGGGAGCACAGCCACTTCACCGTCGACGTCCAGCGGCTGCGCCGCGACCTCGGCGTCCCGCCCGGTCCCGGCTGACCTGCGACACCCGGACGGGTGTCGCGGGCGTGGTCCTCACCACAGCAGGGGCGCCCGACCTGCGCATACGGCCTCGCCGACTTTGTTCAGGCGTTCACAAGCGGCTACCGTTGCTGTCGCCGGGCGCCGACGCGCCCGCGTTCCCGAAGTCCCCCCGAGCGTCCCCGGCTCCCCGCCGGTCGCCCTCGGAACGCTGTGGAGTCTGCCCGTGCCCGAGTCGCGGCCCCGGAACATCCCGGAGGCCACCGTTGCCCGGCTGGCCGTGTACCTGCGGGTGCTGGCCGGTCTCGCCGACGACGGTCGCAGTCACGTCTCCTCCGGGGAGCTGGCCACCGCCGCCGGGGTGAACCCCGCCGGTCTGCGCAAGGACCTCTCGCACCTGGGCCCCTGCGGCGTCCGGGGCGTGGGCTACTCCGTCCCCGGCCTCCGCGACCGGCTCAACGAGACCCTGGGCGGTGCCCGGTCCCGCCCCTGCGTGCTCGTGGGCGCCGGTCGGCTGGGCTCCGCGCTGGCCGACTACACCGGCTTCCCGAGCCGGGGCTTCGAGTTCGTCGCCCTGCTGGACACCGACCCCGCGACGGTCGGCTCGCAGGTGGGTGGGCTGACCGTCCTCCCGGTGAGCGAGCTCGAGGCCGTCGTGGCCCGGACCCGCGCGTCCATCGGGGTCGTCACGACACCCGCCGAGGTGGCCCAGTCGGTCTGCGACCGGCTCGTCGCGGCAGGGGTGAGGAGCATCTTGAACTTCGCGCCGGTGGCGTTGGCGGTGCCCGCGGGCGTCGACGTCCGCAAGGTCGACCTCTCCGTGGAGCTGCAGGTGCTGGCCTTCCTGGACCAGC
This sequence comes from Modestobacter sp. L9-4, assembly GCF_019112525.1. Taxonomy (NCBI): domain Bacteria; kingdom Bacillati; phylum Actinomycetota; class Actinomycetes; order Geodermatophilales; family Geodermatophilaceae; genus Modestobacter; species Modestobacter sp. L9-4. The sequence goes on along the minus strand of NZ_CP077800.1, from coordinate 1,654,242 downwards.
AGCGCGACGGCTCCCCGCAGCCGGCCGCCCCCGAGCTGGCCCGGGCAGGTGCCCGATGAGCCTGCTCGCCGTCGGCATCAGCCACCAGACCGCACCGGTCTCCCTGCTCGAGCAGGTGTCGATGACCGGTGACGACAAGGTCAAGACGCTGCACGAGCTCGTCGAGAGCGAGCACGTGTCCGAGGCGCTGGTGCTGGCCACCTGCAACCGGATCGAGGTCTTCGCCGAGGTCGACCGCTTCCACGGCGGCATCACCGACGTCAGCCGGGTGCTCGCCCGGCACGCCGGCGCCACGGTGGAGGAGCTCTCGCCCTACGTCACCGTCTACTACGAGGACCAGGCGATCGGGCACCTGTGCACCGTCGCCGCGGGCCTGGACTCCATGGTGGTGGGGGAGACCCAGGTGCTCGGCCAGCTCCGCGCCGCCTACGCCCTGGCGCAGGAGGAGGGCACGGTCGGCCGCGAGCTGCACCCGATCACCCAGCGGGCGCTGCGGGTCGGCAAGCGCGTGCACGCCGAGACCGGCATCGACAAGGCCGGCGCCTCGCTGGTCTCCGTCGCCCTCGACCGGGTCACCGACGTGCTCGGTGAGCTGGCCGGCCGCCCGGTGCTCGTCGTCGGCGCCGGTTCGATGGGCGCGCTGGCCGCGACCACCCTGGCCCGCCGCGGTGCGGCGGTCACCGTCAGCAGCCGCACGCCGGCCAGCGCCGCCCGGCTCGCCGAGTCGATCGGCGGGCGGCAGGCCGACCTCGACCGGCTGGCCGAGGAGATCGCGGTCGCCGACGTGCTGGTCACCTGCACCGGCGCCATCGGCACGGTCATCGGCACCGACGTGGTCGGGGACCGCGCCGGCCGCCCGCTGGCGGTCGTCGACCTGGCCCTGCCCCGGGACGTCGAGCCCGCGGTCGCCGCGCTGCCCGGGGTCCACCTGATCGACCTGGCCATGCTGCAGGGCGAGCGCGCCGCGCACCCCGGGCGGCCGGTCGCCGGCTCCGTCGCCGCCGACGACATCGCCGCCGCGCACGCGCTGGTCGAGCTGGAGACCTCGCTGCTGCGCGCCGAGCGCCAGGCTGCGGCGGTGGCCCCCACGGTCTCCGCGCTGCGCAGCCAGGCCGCCGAGGTGGTCGACGCCGAGCTGCTGCGGCTGTCCACCCGGCTGCCCGACCTCGACGCGAAGGCCCGCAGCGAGGTCGCCCGCACGGTGCGCCGGGTGGTCGACAAGCTGCTGCACGAGCCGACCGTGCGGGTCAAGGAGCTGGCCAGCGCCCCCGGCGGCACCGACTACGCCGACGCGCTGCGGGCGCTGTTCGGCCTCGGCCTGTCGGGCACCACCGACAGCGACCGCACCACGCTGTCCGACGCGGTGACCGTCGACCCGCAGGTGCCCGCCGGCACGCCGCTGTCGGCGCTGGACCCGCGCATCGACGTCACCGGCGACGGCCTGCCCGGCGGTGCCGCGTGACCGCCGCCCTGCGGCTGGGCACCCGGGCCAGCGCCCTGGCGCTCACCCAGTCCCAGCACGTCGCCGACGCGCTCACCGCCGCCAGCGGCGTGCCGGTCGAGCTGGTGCACGTGAGCACCTACGGCGACCGCTCCACCGAGGCGATCAGTCAGCTCGGCGGCACGGGGGTGTTCGTCACCGCGCTGCGCGAGGCGCTGCACGCGGGCACGGTCGACCTCGCCGTGCACAGCTTCAAGGACCTGCCGACCGCGCCGACGACCGGCCTCACCGTGGCCGCCGTCCCGGCCCGGCAGGACCCCCGTGACGCCCTCGTGGCCCGCGACGGCCTCACCCTCGGGGAGCTGCCGCCCGGCTCCCGCATCGGCACCGGGGCGCCGCGCCGGATGGCCCAGCTGCGCGCACTGGGGCTCGGGCTGGAGATCGTGCCGATCCGCGGCAACGTGGACACCCGGATGGCCCGGGCCCTGGGCCCCGACGCCGACCTCGACGCCGTCGTCCTGGCCCGCGCCGGCCTGGCCCGGCTCGACCGGCTGTCGGCGGTCACCGAGACCCTCGACCCGATTCAGGTGCTGCCCGCCCCCGCGCAGGGCGCGCTGGCCGTCGAGTGCCGCACCGACGACACCCGCGTCATAGAGCTGGTCGCCGCCCTCGACGACCCCGCCGTCCGGGCCTGCGTCGCCGCCGAGCGCGCCGTGCTCACCGCGCTCGAGGCCGGCTGCAGCGCCCCCGTCGCCGCCTACGCCGAGCTGGCCGAGGCCGAGGACGGCAGCGCCGAGCTCTACCTGCGCGCCTCGGTCACCGCCATCGACGGCAGCGACGGCGTCCGGGGCTCGATCTCCGGGCCCGCGCCCGAGGCGGCCGACCTGGGCCGCGCACTGGCCGCCGAGCTGCTCGACCGCGGCGCCGCCGGGCTCATGGCGATGAGCCGGTGACCGGCGTCCGCACCCCATCCGTCCCGTACCACCCGCAGCGCCCCACTCCGGGGCAGAAGAACAGGAGCACGCGATGACGCGCTCACGCAAGAACGGCACCGGCAAGGGCATGGTGGTCTTCGTCGGCGCCGGTCCCGGTGACCCCGAGCTGCTCACCACCCGCGCGAGCGCGGCGATCGCCGGCGCCGACACGGTGCTGGCCGACCCCGACGTCTCCGCCGCCGTGCGCGAGGCGCTGCTGGAGGCGCACCCCGACCTCGAGCTGACGATCGTCTCCGGCGAGCCGGCCGAGGTCGCCAAGAGCGCGGTCGCCGGGGCCAAGAACGGCAACGTCGTCGTGCGGCTGGTCTCCGGCGACCCGTTCACCAGCGACGCCGTCGTCAAGGAGGCGCTGGCGGTCACCCGCACCAGCGTCGCCTTCGACGTCGTCCCCGGTGTGGCCGTGGGCACCGCCGTCCCCGCGTACGCCGGCGTGCCGCTGGGCGCGGGCTCGGTGCACGCCGACCTGCGTGCCCTGGACACCGCGGTCGAGGGCCCGGACCGGCTGGCCGCGCTGGCCGCCGCCGCCAACGGCACCGGCAGCCCGCTGGTGCTGCAGGCCTCCGCCGAGCAGCTGCCCACCGTGGCCGCCGGCCTCGTCGAGGGCGGGCTGTCCGGCAGCACCCCGGTGGTCGTCACCACCGAGGGCACCGGCACCGCGCAGAAGAGCGTGGCCACCAAGCTGGCCGCGGTGGCCGAGAAGTCCGCCGGGCTCGACAGCCTCAGCGGTGCCGTCGTCGTCACCGTCGGTGCCGCGGTCGACAAGCGCGCCAAGCTGTCCTGGTGGGAGAGCCGCCCGCTGTTCGGCTGGCGGGTCCTGGTGCCGCGCACCAAGGAGCAGGCCGGCGACATGAGCGAGCGGCTGCGCGCCTACGGCGCCGTGCCCGTCGAGGTGCCGACCATCGCCGTCGAGCCCCCGCGCAGCCCGGCCCAGATGGACCGGGCCGTCAAGGGCCTGGTCACCGGCCGCTACGGCTGGATCGTGTTCACCTCGACCAACGCCGTGCGCGCGGTGCGGGAGAAGTTCACCGAGCTGGGCCTGGACGCCCGCGCGTTCGCCGGGGTCAAGGTGGCCTGCGTGGGCCAGCAGACCGCCGACGCGGTGCGCGAGTTCGGCATCGTGCCGGAGCTGGTGCCCAGCGGTGAGCAGTCCAGCGAGGGCCTGCTGGCCGACTTCCCGCCCTACGACGACGTGTTCGACCCGATCGACCGGGTGCTGCTGCCCCGCGCCGACATCGCCACCGAGACCCTCGCCGCGGGCCTGAAGGACCGCGGCTGGGAGATCGACGACGTCACCGCCTACCGCACCGTCCGGGCGGCCCCGCCGCCGGCCGCGGTGCGCGAGGCCATCAAGGGCGGTGGCTTCGACGCGGTGTGCTTCACCTCCTCCTCCACCGTGCGGAACCTCGTCGGCATCGCCGGCAAGCCGCACGCCCGCACCGTCGTCTCGGTGATCGGCCCGGCCACCTCGGCCAGCGCCGTCGAGTTCGGCCTGCGCGTGGACGTGCAGCCGGAGGAGGCCGCCGTCGGCCCGCTCGTCGACGCGCTCGCCGCCTTCGCCCTGGCCCGCCGGGCCGAGGCGGAGGGCGAGGCCTCGAAGTGAGCTCGCCCCAGGGAGGCGCGAACCCCGGTTTCGCGCGGGGACGCCGGCTGCGCTCGACCCCGGCCATGCGCCGGTGGACGGCGCAGACCCGGCTGTCCCCGGCCGACCTCGTGCTGCCGGTGTTCGTCAAGGAGGGCATCTCCGCCCCCCAGCCGATCAGCTCGATGCCCGGCGTCGTCCAGCACACCCAGGACTCCCTGCGGAAGGCCGCCCACGAGGCGGCCGAGGCCGGGATCAGCGGGCTCATGCTCTTCGGCATCCCGTCGGACAAGGACGCCGTCGGCTCGCAGGCCGACGCCGCCGACGGCGTGGTCAACGCGGCGCTGCAGCAGCTGCGGGCCGACCTCGGCGACGAGCTCGTGCTGATGGCCGACCTGTGCCTGTGCGAGTACACCGACCACGGGCACTGCGGCGTGGTCACCCCGGCCGGGGTCGTGGACAACGACCCGACCCTGGACCGCTACGCCGCGGTCGCGATCGCCCAGGCCCAGGCGGGGGCGCACGTGATCGCCCCGAGCGGGATGATGGACGGCCAGGTCGCGGCGATCCGGGCCGGGCTGGACTCCCGCGCGTTCACCGAGACGCCGATCCTCGCGTACGCGGCGAAGTACGCCTCGGGCTTCTACGGCCCGTTCCGCGAGGCCGCCGAGGGGGCGCCGCAGTTCGGCGACCGCTCGACGTACCAGATGGACCCGCCGAACGCCGACGAGGCGCTGCGGGAGGTCCGCCAGGACCTCGCCGAGGGCGCCGACGCGGTGATGGTCAAGCCGGCCGGGCCCTACCTGGACATCGTGGCCAAGGTCGCCGAGGCCGTCGACGTGCCGGTCGCGGCCTACCAGGTGAGTGGTGAGTACGCGATGGTCGAGGCGGCCGCGGCCCACGGCTGGATCGACCGCGAGCGCGCCGTCCTGGAGACCCTGACGGCCATCCGGCGGGCCGGCGCCGGCTCGGTGCTCACCTACTGGGCGGTCGAGGCCGCCCGCTGGCTGCGCTGAACGAGGAGCGCTCCGGGTCCCCCGTGACGGGGGACCCGGGGCGTGCGACCGGCTGCACAGCAGACCCTGGGAGAGTGGGACCGTGACCGATCCGTACCCGTACGAGGCGCCCGCGTCGGCGCAGCTGTTCGAGCGAGCCGGGCGGTTCACCCCCGGCGGCGTCAACTCCCCGGTCCGGGCCTTCCGGGCGGTCGGTGGCACCCCCCGCTTCATGGCCTCGGGCTCGGGCCCGTGGATCACCGACGTCGACGGCCGCCGCTACGTCGACCTGGTCTCCTCGTGGGGCCCGATGATCCTGGGGCACGCGCACCCCGAGGTCGTCGCCGCGGTCACCGACGCCGCCCGGCGCGGGTTCACCTTCGGCACGCCCACCGCCGGGGAGGTCGACCTGGCCGAGGAGATCGTCCGCCGGGTCGCCCCGGTCGAGCGGGTGCGGCTGGTGAACTCCGGCACCGAGGCGGTGCTGTCGGCGATCCGGCTGGCCCGCGGGTTCACCGGCCGCCCGGTCATCGTGAAGTTCGCCGGCTGCTACCACGGCCACGTCGACTCCCTGCTCGCCGCGGCCGGGTCCGGCGTCGCCACCCTCGGCCTGCCCGACACCCCCGGCGTCACCACGGGGGCCGCGGCCGACACCGTCGTCCTGCCCTACAACGACGTCGCCGCGGTCGAGGCGGTCTTCGCCGAGCGCGGCTCCGAGATCGCCTGCGTCATCACCGAGGCCGCGGCCGGCAACATGGGCGTCGTCCCGCCGCTGGACGGCTTCAACGCCGCGCTGCGCCGGATCACCGCCGCGCACGGCGCGCTGCTGGTGGTCGACGAGGTCATGACCGGCTTCCGGGTCACCGGCGCCGGCTGGTACGGCGTCGACCCGGTGGACGCCGACCTGTTCACCTTCGGCAAGGTCATGGGCGGCGGCATGCCGGCCGCGGCGTTCGGTGGCCGCGCCGACGTGATGGACCACCTGGCGCCCTCCGGCCCGGTCTACCAGGCCGGCACGCTGTCGGGGAACCCGGTCGCGGTCGCCGCCGGGCTCACCACGCTGCGGCTGTGCACCGACGAGGTCTACGAGCGCTGCGACTCCGTGTCGGCCGTGCTGCGCGGTGCCGCCAGCGCCGCGCTGTTCTCCGCCGGCGTCCCGCACCGGGTCCAGCAGGCCGGCTCGATGTTCTCGGTGTTCTTCGTCCCCGACGAGCGCCAGGTCCGCGACTACGACGACGCCCGCACCCAGGACGTCGCCGCGCACGCCGCCTTCTTCCACGCCATGCTCGCGCGCGGCGTCTACCTGCCGCCGTCGGCGTTCGAGTCGTGGTTCGTCAGCGCCGCCCTGGACGACGAGGCCGTCGAGCACGTGCTGGCCGCGCTGCCCGCCGCCGCCCAGGCAGCCGCGGCCGCCGCCGGGGGAGAGCCCGTCTCCGCCGAGGCCACCGACGCCGAGGAGCTGCAGCCGTGAGCGAGACGACGGTCGTGCACCTGATGCGGCACGGCGAGGTGCACAACCCCGCCGGCGTGCTCTACGGCCGGCTGCCCGGCTACCGGCTGTCCGAGGCCGGCGAGGGCATGGCGCGCACCGTGGCCGAGTGGTTCTCCACCCGCGACGTGACGTACCTGGTGGCCAGCCCGCTGGAGCGCGCGCAGCAGACCGCGCAGCCGATCGCCGACGCGCTGGGGCTGTCGATCGCCACCGACGAGCGGCTGATCGAGGCCGGCAACAGCTTCGAGGGCAAGACCTTCGGCGTCGGCGACGGGTCGATGAAGCACCCGGAGAACTGGTGGCGGCTGCGGAACCCGTGGAAGCCCTCCTGGGGCGAGCCGTACCGCGAGATCGCCGCCCGGATGATCGGCGCGATCGCCACCGCCCGCGACGCCGCCCGCGGCCACGAGGCCGTCTGCGTCAGCCACCAGCTGCCGGTCTGGACCGTGCGCCTGCACCTGGAGGGCCGCCCCTACCTGCACGACCCGCGCAAGCGGCAGTGCGGGCTGGCCAGCGTCACCTCGGTCACCTACGACGGCGACCGGATGGTCGGGATCACCTACGCCGAGCCCGCCGGGGCCACCGACCCGCACGCGGTGCCCGGTGCGTAGTCGCCTGGCCGGGCTCGCCGCCGTGGCCGCTGTCGTCCTGCTCGGCGGGTGCAGCACCGGCTCGGACGCCGTCGACGTCAACAACGGCGGGCAGTTCCGCTTCGTCGCCGGCACCCCGGCCGCCGAGGTGATCCCGGACACCGAGCGGGCCAGCGCCCCGGCCTTCTCCGGCACCCTGCTGAGCGGCGAGCCGTTCAGCTCCACCCAGCTCGCCGGCGACGTCGCGGTGCTCAACTTCTGGGGGTCGTGGTGCGCTCCCTGCCGGGTCGAGACGCCGCAGTTCCAGCAGGTCTACGACGAGGTCCGCGACGACGGGGTGCAGTTCCTCGGCCTGAACGTGAAGGACTACGACCAGCAGTTCGCCGACGCGTTCGTGGCCGACAAGGGCATCACGTTCCCCTCGCTGTACGACCCCAAGGGCCGGGTGGCGCTGGCCTTCCGCAACTACCCGGCGGCCGCGATCCCCTCGACGATCGTGCTCGACCGGCAGGGACGCGTCGCGGCGGTGTACACCGGTGAGGTGCGCCAGGACGACCTGCGCACCGTGCTGGCACAGCTGACGGCGGAGGCCTGAGATGGTCGAGGGGATCACGGACCTGATCAGCGACGGTCCGCTGCTGGTGGCCGCCGCGGTCGCCGCGCTCGCCGGGCTGATCAGCTTCGCCTCGCCGTGCGTCCTGCCGCTGGTGCCCGGCTACCTCTCCTACGTCACCGGCCTGGTCGGCAGCGGCTCCCGCGCCACCGCCACCGCTCCGGCACCCGCCGCGGCCGGCGGGTCGGTCGCCACCGCCGTCCGGACGACGGACGAGCGCTCGACGCGCGGCCGGATGGTGCTGGGCGCGGCGCTGTTCGTGCTGGGCTTCACGGTCGTCTTCGTGTCGATCAGCAGCGCCGTCGGCGGGCTGGGCCGGCTGCTGCTCGAGTACAACGACGTGATCACCCGCGCCATGGGCGTGGTCACCATCGTGGTCGGCCTGGGCTTCCTGGGCTGGCTGCCGTTCTTGCAGCGCACCGCCCGGCTGCAGGCGCGCCCCGCCGTCGGCCTGGCCGGCGCACCGCTGCTGGGCATCGTCTTCGGCCTGGGCTGGACCCCCTGCCTGGGCCCCACGCTCGCCGCCGTGCAGAACCTGGCCTTCAGCGAGGCGACCCCGGGCCGCGGCGCGTTCCTCGGCCTGGCGTACTGCCTGGGGCTCGGTGTGCCGTTCGTGCTGGTCGCGCTGGGCGCCCGCTGGGCGGTGGGCGCGATGTCGTTCCTGCGCCGCAACGCCGGCACGGTCACCCGTGTCGGCGGCTTCGTGCTCATCGCGGTCGGCCTGATGCTGGTCACCGGCGCCTGGACGGAGCTGATGGGGTGGCTGCGCAGCTGGCTGGCCACCACCGGCCTCGCGGAGTCGGCGCCCCTGTGACCGCACCCCGGCCCCGCCCCGCCCACCCGACCTGCGCTCGCGAGGGAGCCCGGTGACCACCACCGCACCACCCCGCCCGGCCGCACCGGCCACCCCGCCGTCCCCGCCGTCGCCGGCCCGCCGGGTGGCCAACCGGCTGCTGCGCTGGTGGCGGCAGCTGACCGCCATGCGCACGGCGCTGATGCTGCTGTTCCTGCTGGCGGTGGCGTCGATCCCCGGCTCGCTGCTGCCGCAGCGCTCGCTGTCGCGCACCAACGTCAGCAAGTACTTCACCGACCACCCGACGCTGGCGCCCTGGCTGGACCGGCTGTTCCTCTTCGACGTCTTCAGTTCGCCGTGGTTCGCCGCGATCTACCTGCTGCTGTTCATCTCCCTCATCGGCTGCGTGGTGCCGCGGGCGATCGAGCACGGCCGCACGCTGTTCACCCCGCCGCCGCCGGCCCCGCGCCACCTGCAGCGGCTGCCGGAGCACACCGAGCTCACCACCCCGCTGGCCGGCCCGGTCCTCCTCGACGTCGTCGAGGAGGAGCTGCGGGTCCGCCGCTTCCGGGTGGTGCGCCGGGACGGGAAGAACGGCCCCGAGGTCTCCGGGGAGAAGGGCTACCTGCGCGAGACCGGCAACGTGCTGTTCCACCTGTCGCTGCTGGCCCTGCTGCTCGGCCTGGCCGGCGGCAAGATGTGGGGCTACGAGGGCAGCATCCTGGTCAGCGAGGGCCAGGGCTTCTGCAACTCCTTCCAGCAGTACGACACCTACTCCGCCGGCCCGCTGGTCGCCGGGGAGGACCTCACCGGCCTGTGCGTCGACCTCGACGACTTCGAGGCCAAGTACGAGCAGAACCTGACCGCGTCCTCCTACACCGCCGACATCAGCTACCAGGTCGATGGCGGGCCGACCGTGCCCACCACCATCGGGGTCAACCACCCGCTGCGCACGCACGGCGACCGGGTCTACGTCACCGGGCACGGCTACACGCCCTCGTTCAGCATCACCCTCCCGGACGGGACGGCGTTCACCGACCTCTCGGCGCCCTTCCTGCCGTCGGACCCGGGCACGATGCTCAGCCAGGGCGTGCTGAAGGTGCCCGACCTCGGACCGGGGTCGACCGGGTCGCTGGCCATCGAGGGCTTCTTCGCCCCGACCGGTGTCCTGCAGGCCGGGCTGCTCACCTCCGTCGACCCGCGGCCGCTGGACCCGCAGGTCGGCATCAACGTCTACACCGGCTACCTGGGCCTGGACTCCGGGCTGCCGCAGTCGGTCTACTCCCTCGACCAGGACCTCATCGACCGGGGCGCGCTGACCCAGGTCGGCCGGGCGAACCTGGCGGTGGGGGAGTCGATGACGCTGCCCGACGGCACCACGGTCACCTTCAGCGGGTTCCGTGAGTTCGCCGCCGTGCAGGTCTCCCACGACCCGGGCCAGGTGTGGGTGCTCGGCGCCGCCGTCGCGGTGCTCGTCGGGCTGCTCGGCATGCTCCTGGTGCGCCGCGAGCGGGTCTTCGCCCGCGTCGTCCCGGGCCCCGACGGCGGGGGTACCGTTCTCGCCATCGGCTCGCTGACCCGGGGGAGTGCCGACACCGGACCCCGTTTCACCGCGCTCACCGGCGACGTCGGTACCGCGCTGGCCACCCGCGCGGCCGCTCCACCGGCCGCCGCACCCCCACTCTCCGAGGAGGCTCCGCCGTCGTGATCGACGAGTCGCTCGCCAGGTTGTCCGACACGTTCTTCACGATCACGGTGGTCGTGTACTCCCTCGCCGTGGTCGCGTTCTGCGCCGAGCTGGCCTTCGGCCGCCCGGCCCGCGCCCGCCAGCTGGTCGGCGCCGGTGCCCCCGTCGAGGGGGCGACCGCCCTCGCCGACCCGGCCGCGGAGCCCGCCCGGGCCCGCCGGCTCGGTTCCGTGGCGATGGCGCTGACCGTCGTGGGTCTGCTCGCGCACGCCGCAGTCCTGGTGACCCGCGGGATGGCGGCCCACCGGCTGCCCTGGGGCAACATGTACGAGTTCACGACCGTGGTCGTGCTCGTCGCCGTGCTGGCCTACACCGCGCTGGCGCTGCGCGCCCCGGAGCTGCGGCACATCGGCGTCTTCGTCATGGGCCCGGTCGTGGTGTCCCTGGCCCTGATCCGCATGGTGCTCTACGTCGAGGCCGGCCCGCTGGTGGCCGCCCTGCGCTCCTGGTGGCTGGCCGTGCACGTCACGACCGCCACGCTCGGTTTCGGCATCTTCTTCGTCAGCGGCATCGTGAGCGTGCTGTACCTCGTGCGCAGCCGCCGCGAGGAGCGCGCCGCCGCCGGTGAGGTGCTCGCCCCCTCGCTGCTGGACCGGCTGCCCTCGGCCGCCGTGCTCGACCGCACCGCGCACCGCACCGCCGTCTTCGGCTTCCCGATCTGGACCTTCGCCGTCATCGCCGGCGCGATCTGGGCCGAGAGCGCCTGGGGCCGCTTCTGGGGCTGGGACCCGAAGGAGACCTGGGCGTTCATCGCCTGGGTCGTCTACGCCTCCTACCTGCACGCCCGCACCACCTCCGGCTGGCGCGGCCGTCCCTCGGCGTGGATCAACGTCGTGGGCCTGGCGGTCATGGTCTTCAACCTGCTGTACGTGAACTTCGTGTCCACCGGCCTGCACAGCTACGCCGGGGTCAGCTGACCCCTGCCGGGTGAGACGGTCACCTCACCGACCGTCACGGACGGGTGAAACGAGACCGCACGGTACGCGCAGGCCTGCCGCGTGCCGTGCGGTCCGTGTCATCCTGGCGACATGACTGAAGGCGGTGTTGTCCACGGTGGGTAAGCACTCAGCTGACGACGGAGCCGGCGTCGACCCGATCGTGGCGGCTGCGCTCGCGCAGCGGCCCTCCCCGGCGGAGCCGGCCGAGCCACGGCACGCCCCGGGCCTCGTCCCGGTGGACGCCGACGGCACGGGCGGCCTGGGCTGGCCCGGTGACCCGGCCGACGGTGGCGGGCTGGGCTGGCCGGCCCGCGACGCCGACGCGGTCCCGGCGGACCGTCCCGTCCGCCGCCGCGGCTGGCGCCGGTTGTTCGGCGCCGCGCGGCAGGACAGCACCGCAGCCTGACCGACCCCGTCCTCCGCGCTCCCTGGACGGGGCCGAGGACAGCACGAGCCGTCAGCCCCGAGGGGCTGACGGCTCGTCGTGTGTCAGGGGCGTCCGGTCAGCTCAGGCTGCCGTCGTCCCGCTTCGCGCGGCGCTCGAGCTCGCGCAGGAAGTCCGGGTCGTCGTCGGGCGCGATCGGCCGGACCGGCCGCTGCGGCCGGGGGCCGCGTGGGGCCCGTCCGCCCCGTCCCGGACCGCCGGAGCCCCCACCCGGGGCCTGACCGGCGCGCATGACCAGCACGACCGCGACGACCGCGATCACCATCAACACCAGGAAGACCACCTGGCCACCCCCCTCGTCACCCCCAATGTACGACCGCGGCGATACTCGGGGGCGGGATCGCACGGGCTGTCCGGGCGCGACCCGTACAGCTGCGCCCCGGCGGGCGCCCCGAGGAGCCGGAGGGCCGACATCGACGCGGTGGACGAGCAGCTCGTGGGGCTGCTGCGGGCCAACGGACGGGCCAGCTACGCCGAGCTCGCCCGCCAGGTCGGGCTGTCGGCGCCCTCGGTGCACGAGCGAGTCGGCAAGCTCGAGGCGGCCGGCGTGATCACCGGCTACCAGGCGGTCGTCGACCCGGCGACCGTGGGGCTGGGCGTCACCGCCCTGGTCGGGGTGATCGAGAGCGACCAGGTCGACGACACCGGCCTGGAGCAAGCGCTCGCCGAGCTGCCGTCGGTGGAGGACTGCTGGCGGGTCGCCGGCAGCGAGGGCTACGTGCTCAAGGTCCGCGTCCCCGACATCCGGGCACTCGAGGACACCATCAGCGCGTTGAACAGGATCAGGGGCGTCGCCCGCACCCGGACCACGGTCGTCCTCTCCACCAAGTGGGAGGGTCGCCATGGTCGATGACAAGAGCGTCGCGTGGGTGGTCACCACCCCCGCGACCGAGTGGGAGGGCCGTCATGGCTGAACCGATCGACGCCGGACCCGTCGAGACCCCCGGGTCGACGGCGGCACCGGGCGCCAAGCCCGAGGTGGGGAAGTGGCTGGCGGTCTACACGCTCGGCCGGCTGGCCATCGCCGCCGCCCTGGTCGCGCTGCTGTGGGCGCTCGGGCTGCCGGGCACCCCCGGCTTCCTGTTCGGCGTCCTGCTGGCCATGCCGGTCGCCTACCTGGTGCTGGGCCCGGTGCGCACGAAGCTCACCACCGCGCTGGTGGCCCGGGCCGAGCAGAAGGAGCGGCTGCGCACCGAGCTGCGCGGCACCGACCCGCTGGACTGACGAAGGACCCCGCTGCCCCCCACCACGCGCTCCGCGCGCGGCGGGTCCCTGCAGCGGGGTCTAGCTCAGGGCGAGGCCGAGGCCGAGCAGGACGCCGGTGGCCAGGGTGAGCTGGCCGGTGCCCTTGAGCGCGCCGATGAGCACCGGCCCGCGGCCGCCGCTCAGCACGGTGCGCACCGGCGGGACGGCCAGGGGCACGGCCAGCAGGGCCAGCAGCGCCCAGGGCCGCTCGACGCCGATCGCCACGATGCAGGCGAAGGCGACGACGAGCAGGCCGGTGTAGGCGATCCGGGTGCGCGCCTCGCCGAGCAGCACCGCGAGGGTCCGCTTGCCGACGGCGGCGTCACCGTGCACGTCGCGCAGGTTGTTGACCACGAGCAGCGCCACCGACAGCAGGCCGATCGGGACGGCGGCGGCGAACGCCAGCCCGTCCAGTGACCGGGTCTGCCCGAAGGTGGTCCCGACCACGGCGACCAGGCCGAAGAAGACGAAGACGAAGACCTCGCCCAGCGCCCGGTAGCCGTAGGGGATCGGCCCGCCGGTGTAGGTCCAGGCGGCCAGGATCGACACCGCGCCGACCGCCACCATCCACCAGCTGGACACCGCGGCCAGCGCGAGCCCGGCCAGCGCGGCGACCCCGAAGGCGAGCATCGCGGCGATCAGCACCTGCTGCGGCGTCGCCGCCTTCGACCCGACCAGCCGCATCGGGCCCACCCGGACGTCGTCGGTGCCGCGCTTGCCGTCGGAGTAGTCGTTGGCGTAGTTGACGCCCACCTGCAGCGACAGCGCGACGACCAGGGCCAGGAGCGCGGGCCCGAGCCGGAAGCCGTCGAGGGCAGCGGCGGCACCGGTGCCGACGAGGACGGGGGCGAGCGCGGCGGGCAGGGTGCGGGGGCGCGCGCCCTCCAACCACTGGGCGGGGGTGGCCACTAGGAGTCTCCTTCGACGAGCTCGGTGATCGACCGGCGGTCGGGCTTGCCGGTGTGCAGGGTCGGGACGGTGTCGAGCAGGGTCAGCGCGCGGGGGGCGGCGGCCCGCCCCAGCCGGTCGGCGACCCAGGGCCGCAGCTCGGCGAGGTCGGGGACGGCGCCCGGGGAGGGGACGACGGCGGCGACGACGCGCTGCCCCCACTCGGGGTCGGGGAGCCCGACGACGACGGCGTCGGCCACCGACGGGTGTTCGCGCAGGACCGCCTCGACGGACTGGGGTGAGACGTTCACCCCACCGCTGATCAGCACGTCGTCCAGCCGGCCGTGCACGGTCAGGACGCCGTCAGCGGTGAGCGAGCCGGCGTCGCGGGTGGCGAACCAGCCGTCGCGGAACGCCGCCTCGGTGGCCGCGGGGTCGAGCCGGTAGCCCGACGCCAGCACCGGCCCGGCGAGCTCGACCCCGTCGGTGACCCGCACCGAGACCCCGTCGAGGGGCCGGCCGTCGTAGACGCAGCCGCCGGCGGTCTCGCTCATCCCGTAGGTGGTGCGCACCTGCACCCCGGCGGCGCGCGCCCGGTCGAGCAGGGCCTCGTCGGTGGCCGCCCCGCCCACCAGCACCGCGGCGAAGGAGGCCAGGACGTCGGGCTCCTCGGCCAGGTACCGGCGCAGCTGGGTGGGCACCAGCGAGGTGTAGCGGCGGTCGCCGGCCGGCAGCCGGCCGACGGCGTCGGCGAGCCGCTCACCGCGGGCCAGGACGGCGGGCTCGCGGCCGGCCAGCGCGCTGCGGACCAGCACCTGCAGCCCACCGACGGCCGAGGTGGGCAGTGCCAGCAGCCAGCTGCCGGCACCACCGAGCCGGTCGAGGGTGGCCGTGGCCGAGGAGCGCAGCGCGGCGGCGGACAGCAGCACGCCTTTCCCGCCGCCGGTCGAGCCGGAGGTGACCACCACCAGGTCGGTGCCGGGCTCCAGGGGCTCGTCGGGGCGCAGCACCGCCCGGGCCGCGGTGGCCGGACCGGCGCCGGCGGGCAGCACGGCGAGGGGGGCGCCGCCGTCCAGGGCGCGGCGCAGCGCCGGCCACACCGTGGTCAGCGCGGCTCCGGCGTCCTCGGGAGGTGGCGCGGGCACCAGGACCAGCTGCCGTGCACTCGGGATCGCCACGTCGGGGAAGGCTACGGCCCGGGTGTGGACGACCCGGCCGGAAGTGTGGACGTCCTCCCCGGGACGGGCCGGGTCAGAACAGGTCGGGCACCAGCGCGAGGACCACGAACCGGACGGTGCGGCCGAGCAGGCAGGTGACGATGAACGCCTTCAGGCTCATCCGCGAGGTGCCGGCGTAGAACGCGATCGCCAGCAGCGGCGGGATGCCCACCGAACCGGACAGGAACACCACGGCCGGGCCCCAGCGCCCCGAGAGCAGCCGGATGCCCACGGCGTTGACCCGCTTCAGCCAGCGCCCGACCGGCCGCAGCGCCCGCTTGACCGGCCCACCCGGTGGCTGCTCACCGGCCTCCTCGGCGGCCTGGATCTCCGCGGCCTCCTTGGCGCCGCGGTCGCGCAACCGGGTGAGCCACTTCGAGCTGGAGGCGCCGCGGGCGGTGGTGAACAGCAGCACCTTGCCCACGGTCTGACCGAGGGCCGCGGCGACCGCGCCGGCGACGGCGACGGTCTGGGTGTTCTGCACCGCCAGCCCGATGACGTAGGCCTCGACGGGCAGGAACGGCGTCACCGCCGAGACCGCCCCGACCACCAGGCCGAGCGCGATCAGCCCGATCGTGCCGGCGTCAGGCACGGTGGTCAGACACCGGCGAGCATCCCCTGCGGCACGTGCGGGGTGTCCTTGGGCACGGTGAGCCGCAGCACCCGGCCCAGCGACCAGAGCTTGATCACCAGCACGGTGGAGGCGGCGACGAGGGCGACCCACTGCTGGTCGGGCAGCAGCACCAGCAGGGTGATCAGCAGGGTCGTGTTGGTGACCTTGGCGACCACGTGCCAGTTGAGCGTGTAGGCGAGCTTGTCGATCAGGTAGAAGTAGTTCGGGGACAGCACCGGCCAGCGCATGGGCAGCAGCGTCAGCGGCAGGTCGATGACCACGAACTGGAAGAGGAAGACCGCGATCGGCCAGGGCGCGTCGACGAACTGCAGGAACACCAGGGCGCAGCTGATGCAGTTGACCCGGTCGCACACCACGTCGAAGTAGGCGCCGAAGCGGGTCTCCTGGTGCTGGAACCGCGCGATGTTGCCGTCGGCGGAGTCGCCGACCCAGTAGGTGAGGTAGGCGGCCAGCAGCAGCGGCCAGGAGTGCGCGGCGGCCGCGCCGATGACCAGGCCGAGCGAGGTCAGCGTGCGCAGGACGGTGACGGCGTTGGCCGCGTTGCGCAGCACGCGGGGGTCCTCGCAGCCGCAGCCGCGCACCCCGCACCGCACCGGGCCGCCGGGGTACCGCGGCGACCGGTCCGCGGTGGGCGGGTGCTCCGTCCGAGCTGCCACAGCGACCTCCGGGGGTTTCGACGTGCACGGGACCGCAGCGATCATGCCCGCAGCTGGCCACGGGCGGCCGGGGAGAACGGTAGGGCAAGCCACCGCACGGCACCGGCGCACGCCACCGGGACGCCGCACGTGGCGCGCCTAGGCTGTCTCCCGTGGCTCCCGATCCCGTCCCGCTGGAGTCCCACGTCTACCGGGTGCCGCTGCGCACCCGCTTCCGCGGCATCGACGTCCGCGACGGTGTGCTGCTGCGCGGGCCGGCCGGCTGGGGCGAGTTCTCCCCGTTCTGGGACTACGACGTCGCCGAGAGCCGCCGGTGGTGGGCCGCCGCGCACGAGGCCGCCGTCCGGGGCTGGCCGGCGCCGCTGCGCAGCAGCGTGCCGGTGAACGTGACCGTGCCCGCGGTGGGCCCGGAGCGGGCGCACGCGATCGTCACCGCGTCCGGCTGCCGCACCGCGAAGGTCAAGGTCGCCGAGCCCGGGCAGGACGCTGCTGAGGACGAGGCCCGGGTCGAGGCGGTCCGCGACGCGCTCGGCCCCGACGGCGCGATCCGGGTCGACGCGAACACCGCCTGGGACGTCGACACCGCGGTCGCCCGGATCACCGCCCTCGACCGGGTCGGGCTGGAGTACGTCGAGCAGCCGTGCGCCACGGTCGAGGAGCTCGCGCAGCTGCGCCGCCGGGTCGACGTGCGGATCGCCGCCGACGAGGTGGTGCGCCGGGCCGCCGACCCGCGGCGGGTCGACCTGCGCGGGGCCGCCGACGTCGTCGTCCTCAAGGTGCAGCCGCTCGGCGGCGTGCGGGCCGCGCTGGAGGTCGCCGAGGCGCACGGCCTGCCCTGCGTCGTGTCCTCGGCGCTGGAGAGCTCGGTGGGCATCGCCGCCGGCGTCGCGCTGGCCGCCGCGCTGCCGGAGCTGCCCTTCGCCTGCGGGCTGGCGACCGTGGCGCTGTTCACCGACGACGTCTCGACCACCCCGCTCCTGCCGGTCGACGGTGCACTGCCCGTGCGCCCCGTGGCCCCCGACCGGCTGGACGAGACGGCGGCGGACGAGGACACCACGCAGCGCTGGCTCGACCGGCTCGCGGCGGTGCGCGCGTGAACCCGGCCACCGCCTTCGCCCGCGTCCTCGTCGACGAACTGGTCCGCGGCGGGGTCACCGACGCCGTGCTGTCCCCGGGCTCGCGCTCGGCGCCGGTGGCGGTCGCGCTGGCCGAGGCCGAGACCGCCGGGCTGCTCCGGCTGCACGTGCGGATCGACGAGCGGACGGCGTCCTTCCTCGCGCTCGGGCTGGCGAAGTCCAGCGGCCGCCCGGTCCCGGTGCTCACCACCTCCGGGACGGCGACCGCGCACCTGCACGCCGCGGTGCTGGAGGCCGACGAGAGCGGCGTGCCGCTGTTGGCGCTGACCGCCGACCGGCCGCCGGAGCTGCGCGGCACGGGCGCCAACCAGACGATCGACCAGGTCGGGCTGTACGGCGGTGCGGTGCGCTGGGCGAGCGACGTGGGCGTGCCGGAGGTCGGCCGGGAGGACGCACAGAACCGGTACTGGCGCTCGGTGGTGGCGCGGGCGCTGCTGGTCGCGCGCGGCGACCTGTCCGGCGACCCGGGTCCGGTGCACCTCAACCTGGCGCTGCGCGAGCCGCTGATGCCCGACGACGCCGGCCCGGACTCCCGGTTCGCGTCGCCGGGGGGCGAGTTCGCCGGCCGCCCGGACGGCGGGCCGTGGACCGTGGCGGCCGGCGCCGGCGGGCCGCGCAGCGTGCCGTTCACCGGCGCCGACCCGGCCGCGGGCAGCCGGACGCTGATGGTGGCCGGGGACGCCCCGACGGCGGTCGGCCGGGCGGCCGCGGTCGTGGCCGACCAGCGGGGCTGGCCGGTGCTCGCCGAGCCCAGCAGCGGCGCCTGGGGCGCCGCCGGTGCCCTGCGCGGGCCGGCGCTGCTGCTCGGTGCCGGGGACTGGCTGGCCGCGCACCGCCCCGACCGGGTGGTCGTGGTGGGGCGCCCCACGCTGTCCCGGCCGGTCAACGCGCTGCTGGCCGACCCCGACGTGGTGGTGGAGACCTACGCGCCGTCGCCGCGCTGGGCCGACCCGGTCCGGCGCACGGCGGTCGTGGGCAGCGCCCAGCTCGACCCGGGGCTGGCGCTGCGCGACCCGGGCCGGCGTCCCCTCGCGGGCTCCGGTGCCGGCGGCTGGGCCGCGGAGTGGTCGGCGGCGGCGCAGCGGGTGGGCCGGGCGGTCGACGCCCAGCTCGACGACGTCCCCGGCCGGGGGCTGACCGCCGCCCGGCTGGCCCGCGACCTGGTGGCCACCCTGCCCGCGGGGGCGCTGCTGGTGCTCGGCTCGTCCACCCCGGTCCGCGACGTCGACCGGCTCGCCGTGCCGCGGCCGGGGCTGACCGTGCTGGCCAACCGCGGGGTGGCCGGCATCGACGGCACGATCTCCACCGCGGTGGGCGCGGCGCTGGCGCACCAGGGCGCCGGTGGCGGGCCGGCGTTCGCGCTGATGGGCGACCTGACGTTCCTGCACGACCTGACCGGCCTGCTGACCGGGTCGGGGGAGCAGCGGCCCGACCTGACCGTGGTGGTGCCGGACAACGACGGCGGCGGCATCTTCGGCACGCTCGAGCCGGGCCAGCCGCAGCACGCGGTGAACTACCGCCGGGTCTTCGGCACCCCGCACGGCCGGGACCTGGTGGCGGTGGCCCGCGCGCTGGGCTGGGCGGCGACCGCGGTCAGCGACCCCGCGCAGCTGGTGGCCGCACTGGGCGCCGGTGGCCCGCGGGTGGTCGTCGTCCGCACCGACGCCGCCGCGGAGGCGGCGCTGGGCACGCGGCTGCGGGAGGCCGCGGTCGCGGCGCTGGGCTGAGGCCCCTCAGCTCTGCGTCAGCGGGCCGAGGACCGGCACCGCGCGGGACATGAGCAGCCGCTCGGCCTCGTCGGTCTCCAGCGCGGGGGCGAAGAGCCAGCCCTGGGCGAGCTGGCAGCGCTCGGCCCGCAGCCGGTCGCGCTGGGCGACGGTCTCCACGCCCTCGGCGACGACCTCCAGCTGCAGGGTGCGGCCCAGCTGCACCAGGCCGTGCACGATCGCGGCGTCCTCGGCCGAGCCGTCGAGCAGGTCGACGAAGGAGCGGTCGATCTTGAGCACGTCGACCGGGAACTGGCGCAGGTAGCTCAGCGAGGAGTAGCCGGTGCCGAAGTCGTCCAGCGCGAGCCGCACGCCCAGGCCGCGCAGCGCGAGCAGCTGCTCCGCCACGGCGTCCGGGTCGGTGACCAGCGCCGTCTCGGTCACCTCCAGGACCAGCGAGGACGGCGCGATGCCGCTCGTGGCCAGCACCTCGGCGACGTCGGCCAGCAGCGAGCCGTCGGCCAGCTGGCGGGCGGAGACGTTGACCGCCATGGACAGCGGTGTCGCGGAGGGGTGCGTGCGCTGCCAGCGGGCGGCGGTGCGGGTGGCCTCGGCCAGCACCCAGCGTCCGATCGGCACGATGTGCCCGGAGTCCTCGGCGATCGGGACGAACCGGTCCGGCCCGATCGCACCCAGGGTGGGGTGGGTCCAGCGCAGCAACGCCTCGAAGCCGATGACGCACTCGGTCTGCAGGTCGACCACGGGCTGGTAGGTCAGCCGCAGCTGGCCGGCCGACAGCGCGCCGGCGAGCTCGCGCTCGAGCTCGATCCGCTGCAGGGCGGCCGCGCGCATGCCGGGGTCGAACACCACGGACTGGGCGCGGCCGGCGGCCTTGGCCCGGTACATGGCGATGTCGGCGTCCTGGAACATCGACAGCGGGGTCGCCTCGGCCGCGGCGACGACGATGCCGATGCTGGCGGCCACGCGCACGCGGTGCCCGCCGAGCTCGATCGGCTCGGCGATGACCTCCAGCAGCCGCTGCGCCAGCGCGGTGGCCGACGGCAGTCCGCCCTGGGTGTCGTCGACGAGGACGGCGAACTCGTCCCCGCCCAGGCGGGCGACGGTGTCCGCGGCCCGCACGACGTCCCGCAGTCGCTGGGAGACCGTGCACAGCAGCTCGTCGCCGGCCAGGTGGCCGAGGCTGTCGTTGACGTCCTTGAAGCCGTCGAGGTCCAGGCACAGCACGATCGGCGGGCTGCCGGTGCGGCCGGCCCGGCGCAGTGCCTGCTCGGTGTGGTCGAGGAACAGCGCGCGGTTGGCCAGCCCGGTCAGGCCGTCGTAGAAGGCCTGGTGGGCGAGCTCGGCCTCGGCCAGCTTGCGGGCCGTGATGTCGTAGACGCTGACGGCGATGCCCTCCACATCGGGGTCGGCGCGCAGGTCGACGGCGCGCCCGCCCAGCCAGACGACGCCGGCGGTGGGGTGCCCGCCGCGCAGCTCCAGCTCGACCGGCTCACCCGGCCGGGCGGTCGCCTGGGCCAGCACCGCGTGCACGTCGGCGGGGTCGACGCCCACGCCGCTCAGCAGCACCGGCAGCGACAGCCCGGCCAGGCCGGGCCGGCCCAGCAGCTCGGCCAGCGAGGAGGAGTCCGAGGTGAGGACGCCGTCGGGGTCGACCACGGCCACGGCGTCGGAGGAGTTGACGGCCAGCGCCTCGTAGCGGCGGGCCAGCGACCGGACCTCCGAGCGGGACCGGGTCGACTCCACCAGCAGCCGCTGGGCGCGGACGACGACGAGTGCGGTGAGCGACAGGGTGGCGAGCAGCCCCGGGAGCGGGTCGACGTCGATGCCCTTGACCCACGCGTCGAACTCGATGACCCCGGGCACGAGCAGCGGCAGGAACGCCGCGGTGATCCGCCACGAGCCGATCACCGCGTCGGGGGAGAGGACCGGCTGGGGCACCGGGCGGGCCGTCCAGGCGGCGGCGGCCAGGGCGACCGCGCCGGCCAGCCAGCCGGCGCTGAGCCAGTCGCCGATCTCGTCGGCGGAGGCGAGCAGCAGCCAGCTCAGGTCGGAGGCGGTCCAGGCGGCGGCGCCCGCGGCCAGCAGCACCGACTGCAGGTCCAGCCGGGCGCGCAGCACCACCGCGCGGACCACCAGCCCGACGGCGAGCACGTCCAGCACGGGGTAGGCGGCGAGCACGACCTTGCTGACCAGCGGGAGGGAGTCGTCGGCCAGGGTCGTGCCGATCGAGGCCTGCCAGATCACCAGCAGGGCGGCGATCAGCACGGCCGCGGAGTCCAGTGCGGCGTGCAGCCGGTCCCGGGCGGTGGTCGTGCCGGCCCCGGTGTGCCCCAGCAGGGCGGCGCCCAGGGCGACGTAGCTGCCCAGGTAGGCGACGTCGGCCACGGACACGTCCGGGGTGGAGCCGGTCAGCCAGTCCTGCACCTGCCACACGAGGTCGCCGACGGCGTTCAGGGTCAGGGCGACGGCCAGCCAGCGTGCGCCGCCGGCCGGACCGTGGCGCCGTGCGCCGAGCCAGGCGGCCGCGGCCGCGCCGGAGCTGACCAGCAGGTAGCTCGTCTCGGTCAGCACGGACTCGGGCAGGAAGGCCGCGGTCGCGATGAGGGCGGTCGCGGCCAGCAGCCAGCCGCCGACGGTCGCCCGTCCGCGGGTGGTGGCCGTGGTGGTGCCCATGGTGCGGTGTCCTCCCGGTCGACAGGTGTCGTCCGGGGAGGAGTCGGCACCGCGGGGGCGGTCCTGCAGCCCCGGGCGGGCCGGGCCCCTCCTGCGGGGGAGGGTCAGTCCTCCAGCGCCGCCTGGAACGCGGCGAGCTTGGCCTGGGTCTCGGCCAGCTCGGCGATCGGGTCGGAGCCGGCGACGATGCCGCACCCGGCGAACAGCCGCGCCTGCCGGCCACCGTCGGCGCCGGTCAGCTGGGCGCAGCGCAGGGCCAGGCCGAACTCGCCGTCGCCGCGGGAGTCCAGCCAGCCGACGGGGCCGGCGTAGCGACCGCGGTCCATGCCCTCCAGCTCGCCGATGACCCGGGCGGCGACCGGCGTCGGGCTGCCGCAGACCGCCGCGGTCGGGTGCACGGCGCCGACCAGCTCGAGCAGGCCGGTGGTGTCGCCGTCCCGCTGGCGGCCGCGCACGTCGCTGGCCAGGTGCCGCACGTTGGGCAGCGTGAGCACCGACGGGCGCTCGGGGACGTGCAGCTGCTCGACGAAGGGGCGCAGCGCGTCGGCGAGGGAGTCGACGGCGTAGGCGTGCTCGGCGTGGTCCTTGGCGGAGTCCTCCAGGCCGGCGGCGAGCCGGTCGTCCGCGGCACCGGCGCCGCGCGGGGCGGTGCCGGCCAGCACGCGGGAGTCGATGTCGCGGCCGGTGCGGCGCAGCAGCAGCTCCGGCGTCGCGCCGAGCAGCCCGTCGACGGCGAAGGTCCAGGTGTCGGGGAAGCGCTCGGCCAGCCGCAGCAGCAGCCGGCGGGGGTCCAGCGGACGGTCGGCGGAGACCAGCAGGTCGCGGGCGAGCACCACCTTGTCCAGCTCGCCGGCCTCGATCCGGGCCACGGCGGCCGCGACCGCGCCGCACCAGGCGACGGGGTCCAGGGCGCCGTCGGCGTAGGCGAGCCCGCCGATGGAGGTGGCGGCGTGCTGCTCGGAGGTCTCCACGACCGCGTCGGGGTCCTCGCCGGTGACCGTGACCCAGGTCGACCCGCCGCGGCGGCCCACCACGACCTCGGGGACGACGAACACCGACGTCCCGGCCGCCGGGTCGAAGGCGATCGAGCCGAAGACGACCGGCCCGGACCCGGGGACGCCGAGGGGGTCGGTCACCGCGGTGCGGGCGCAGCGCTCGGCCCACCACGCCGCGGCCTCCTCGAGGGCCTGCGGACCGGTGACCTCGAGGCGGTCGGCCTCGCCCCAGCCGACCAGGCCCTCGCCGCGGCGCACCCAGGCCAGCGCCCCGTCGGCGGGCAGCAGCGACAGCAGCGGGGTGCGGCGGGCGCCGAGCGGGGTCGTGGTCACCGCAGCGGTGCTCGCGGCGGTCGTGGTCACCGCTCCAGGGTAGGAGGCCCCCGGGTAGCGTCGCCGACGTGGCGACCGGTGGACGGACAGAGGCAGCGGGCGTGCGGGCGGGGCTGGACAAGCGCCCGGCGGACGTGGCCGCGATGTTCGACCGGGTCGCCGGCCGGTACGACGTGACGAACACCGTGCTCTCCGGTGGCCTGGACGCCGGCTGGCGGCGGGCCACCCGCGAGGCGCTGGGCGCCCGTCCCGGCGCCACCGTGCTCGACGTCGCGGCCGGGACGGCGGTCTCCACCGTCGAGCTCGCCGCCGGCGGGGTGCACGCGATCGCCTGCGACTTCTCCCAGGGCATGCTGTGGGCCGGCGCGTCGCGGGACGTGCCCAAGGTCGCCGGTGACGCGATGGCGCTGCCGCTGGCCGACGAGAGCGTCGACGGTGTCGTGATCTCCTTCGGGCTGCGCAACGTGGCCGACCCGGTCGCCGCGCTGCGCGAGTTCTCCCGGGTCACCCGGCCCGGCGGCACGCTGGTGGTCTGCGAGTTCTCCAGCCCGGTGTGGGCGCCGTTCCGCACCGTCTACACCGAGTACCTGATGCGGGCGCTGCCGGCGATCGCCCGGGCGGTGAGCAGCAACCCCGAGGCCTACGTCTACCTGGCGGAGTCGATCCGGGCCTGGCCGGCGCAGGTGGAGCTGGCGGGGTGGCTGCAGGAGGCCGGCTGGTCCGGCGTCGAGTGGCGCAACCTGACCGGCGGCGTCGTCGCGCTGCACCGCGGCACCAAGCGCTGAGTCCGCCGTCCGGCGGCTGCTCCCCGCGCCGCCGGACGGGCCTCACCCTCGGCGGCGTCCCGTCGCGCCTGGGCGGCATCGGCGCGGGGTGATCAGCCCGGGCTGGTGGTGGTCTCCCGGCGCGGGAGACCACCACCAGCGCGAGGTGATCACCCGGCCCGCCGCGATCACGCCCTGAGCGGACGGCGCCCGGGAGGGGCCCGTCGGGCAGCGCCCGGGTGCACGCTGCCGGCCATGACGTTCCCGCCGTCGCCCGTGCCCCAGCCGCCCTCGCCGTCCCCGTCGCCCGTGGACCCAGTCGCGCCGCCGTCCCCGGCACCGGTGCCGATGCCGAGCCCGACCGACCCGATCGCGCCCCCACCGGCTCCGGGCGGGGTGTCCGGCTGAGACCGAACCGCCAGCGTAGCAGGCCAGCACCACCCAATTGTGAAATGTGTCACGAAGGGGCTGGTGTCCCGGACTCCGGCGGCGATAGGCTCCGATCGCTCGACTTTGTGAAGTAGTTCACAAGCGCCGCACCCGGTCCGCCGGGTGCGGAGGAGAGGTCGTCCGGTGGTCTGCACAACGGAGTGCGCACCCCGCGGCGGTCGGCCCGCGGCTCGTCCGCGGCCGACCCCCGTGGTCGGGGAGCGCGGCTGATGCTGTCGAACTACGTCCCGCTCGTCGGCCTGTTCGCCCTGGCCGCCGCCTTCGCGCTGTTCTCCGTGACAGCCGCGCCGTTCATCGGCCCGCGCCGGTACAACCGCGCCAAGCTCGAGGCCTACGAGTGCGGCATCGAGCCGGTGGACCAGCCGCTCACCGGCGGCCGCTTCCCGGTCAAGTACTACCTGACCGCGATGTTGTTCATCGTCTTCGACATCGAGATCGTCTTCCTCTACCCCTGGGCCGTCGCCAACGACTCCCTCGGCGTCTTCGGCCTGGTCGAGATGGCCGTCTTCATCGCCACCGTCTTCGTCGCCTACGCCTACGTGTGGCGCCGCGGCGGGCTCGAGTGGGAGTGAGCTGACCATGGGACTCGAGGAGAAGCTGCCGTCCGGCGTCCTGCTGACCAGCGTGGAGAAGCTGGTCAACTGGACCCGCAAGTCCTCGCTGTGGCCGGCCACCTTCGGCCTGGCCTGCTGCGCCATCGAGATGATGGCCTCCGGCGCCGGCCGCTACGACCTGGCCCGCTTCGGCATGGAGGTCTTCCGCGCCTCTCCACGCCAGGCCGACCTGATGATCGTCGCCGGGCGGGTCAGCCAGAAGATGGCGCCGGTCCTGCGCCAGATCTACGACCAGATGCCCGAGCCCCGCTGGGTGATCGCGATGGGCGTCTGCGCCAGCTCCGGCGGCATGTTCAACAACTACGCGATCGTCCAGGGCGTCGACCACGTCGTCCCGGTGGACATGTACCTGCCCGGCTGCCCACCGCGCCCGGAGATGCTCACCGACGCCATCCTCAAGCTGCACCTGAAGATCCAGCACGAGCCGCTGGGCGCCAAGCGTGCCGCGCAGCAGGCCGCCGCCCGCGCCGACGGCACCGCGCCCGACCTGCACCTGGAGATGCCCTCCAGCGTCCGGGCGGACGCCGGGAAGCGCCGGGCCTACGAGGCGGCGGCCGCGGCCGGCCGCACGGGTCAGTTCGCCAGCGAGCAGCGCGGCGGCTCCGCCCTCCTGCTGCCCGGGGCGCCGCGATGACCGACGGCTTCCGCCGCGGCGCCTTCGGGGTCACCGGCAGCGGCGACACCTCCGGCTTCGGCGGCCTGGTGCGCGTCGAGCCCGGCGGCGCGGTCGCACTGCACTCCACCGACCGGCCCTACGGCGGCTGGTTCGACGAGGTCACCGACGCCCTGATCGACGCCGTCGGTGAGGAGACGTGGGCCGCGGCGGTCCCGCGGGTGCTGGTCGACCGCGGCGAGATCACCTATTTCGTCGTCCGCGAGCACCTGCTCACCCTGGTCCGCGCCCTGCGGGACGACGAGTCCCTGCGCTTCGAGCTGTGCAGCAGCGTCTCGTGCGTCGACTACCTGGACTCCGGTGGCCCGGGCGCGAACGCCGGCCGGCCGCGCTTCCACGTCGTCCACCACCTGACCTCGATGACCTACCGGCGTCGCATCCGGCTGGAGGTGGCGGTCACCGCCGAGGACCCGCACGTCCCCTCGGTCACCGGCACCTACCCGACCGCGGACTGGCACGAGCGGGAGGTCTGGGACATGTTCGGCGTCGTCTTCGACGGCCACCCCGCGCTCACGCGGATCCTGATGCCCGACGACTGGGACGGCCACCCGCAGCGCAAGGACTACCCGCTCGGCGGTGTCCCGGTCGAGTTCGAGGGCGCCCAGATCCCGCCGCCCGACGAGCGCCGGAGCTACCGGTGACGACGACCAGCGATCCGTACGCCGGCTCCCGGCAGACCACCGAGGGCCGCGTCTACACGGTCACCGGCGGCGACTGGGACCAGACCTTCGGCGCCGACCCGCACGAGGACGAGCGGCTCGTGGTCAACATGGGCCCGCAGCACCCCTCGACCCACGGCGTCCTGCGGCTGGTGCTCGACCTCGAGGGCGAGACGGTCACCAAGGCCCGCGTCGTCATCGGCTACCTGCACACCGGCATCGAGAAGACGACGGAGTACCGCACCTGGACGCAGGGGACGACGCTCGTCACGCGGATGGACTACCTCGCCCCGCTGTTCAACGAGACCGCCTACTGCCTGGCCGTGGAGAAGCTGCTGGGCATCGAGGTGCCGCAGCGCGCGCAGACCATCCGCGTCCTGGTGATGGAGCTCAACCGGATCGCCTCGCACCTGGTCGGGCTGGCCACCTTCGGGATGGAGATGGGCGCCCTCACCGGGATGACCAACGGCTTCCGCGAGCGCGAGCTGGTGCTCGACGTGCTGGAGGAGATCACCGGGCTGCGGATGAACCACGCCTACGTCCGCCCCGGCGGCCTCGCCCAGGACCTCCCCGACGGCGTCGAGGTCCGCATCCGCGAGCTGCTGCGGGTCATGCCGGAGCGGATCGCCGCGATGCACCGGCTGCTCACCGGCCAGCCGATCTGGCAGCGGCGCCTCAAGGACGTCGGCTTCCTCGACGTCACCGGCTGCCTCGCCCTCGGCGTCACCGGCCCGGTGCTCCGCTCGGCCGGGCTGCCGTGGGACCTGCGGAAGGTCGAGCCCTACTGCGGCTACGAGACCTACGACTTCGAGGTGCCGACCGCCGACACCGCCGACGCCTGGGGCCGCTACCTGGTGCGGGTGGCCGAGATGGGCGAGTCGCTGAAGATCGTCGGGCAGGCCGTCGACCGGCTGCAGCCCGGCCCGGTGATGGTGGAGGACAAGAAGATCGCCTGGCCCGCCCAGCTGTCGCTGGGTGCGGACGGCATGGGCAACTCCCTGGACCACGTGCGGCACATCATGGGCCAGTCGATGGAGGCCCTGATCCACCACTTCAAGCTGGTGACCGAGGGCTTCCGGGTGCCGGCCGGGCAGGTCTACCAGGCCATCGAGTCACCCCGCGGCGAGCTCGGCTACCACGTGGTCAGCGACGGCGGCACCCGCCCGTTCCGGGTGCACGTGCGCGACCCCAGCTTCGTGAACCTGCAGGCCACGGCGGCGATGAGCGAGGGCGGCATGATCGCCGACGTCATCGCCGCGATCGCCTCCATCGACCCGGTCATGGGGGGTGTCGACAGGTGACCGCACTCGACGGGTCCCGGGAGGCGGAGGCCACCACGGGGCTGGACGGGGGCCCGACCGCGCACGTCGCGGACCTGCCGCCGCTGACCGCGCAGACCGAGGCCGAGGCGCGCCAGCTCATGGCCCGCTACCCGCAGGAGCGGTCGGCGCTGCTGCCGATGCTGCACCTGGTCCAGTCGGTGCAGGGCCACGTCTCCCCGGAGGGCACCGCCTTCTGCGCCCGGCTGCTCGGGCTGACGAAGGCCGAGGTCAGCGCGGTCTCGACGTTCTACACGATGTTCAAGCGGCACCCGACCGGCGAGCACCTGGTCAGCGTCTGCACGAACACCCTCTGCGCCGTCCTGGGTGGGCAGCGGATCTACGACGCGCTGTCGGCCGACCTCGGCGTCGGCCACGACCAGACCACCGCCGACGGCACGCTCACCCTCGAGCACGCCGAGTGCCTGGCCGCCTGCGACCACGCCCCGGTCGTCACCGTCGACTACGAGTTCTACGACCAGCAGGACGTCGAGTCCGCGCGTGCGCTCGTCACCGCGCTGCGGACGGGTGAGAAGCCGCCGCCCACCCGCGGTGCGCCGCTCACCGACTTCCGCGGCGTCTCCCGCCAGCTCGCCGGCTTCTCCCAGCACCCGGACGCCGCCGCCGCGCAGGCCGCGGTGGACGGGCCCTCGGTCGGCGTCCCGACGGTGGTCGGCGTCCGGCTGGCCGCCGAGCGCGGCGAGTCCGCGCCCCCGTACGGCAGCACCGAGACCGACGACGCCCCGGCACCGGACGTGACCCCGGCCGGGACGGCGGGGGAGACGCCGGCCGAGCAGGCCGCCGACACCGCGGTCGCCTCCGCCGGCAACCCGGCCGAGCGGGCCGGCGCCGAGCAGCACCACCCCGACGCCCCCGAGCCCGCTGGCCGGCAGCCCGCCGAGCGCGGCGCCGAGGGCACCGACCGGCCCGCCACCCAGGGCCAGGCCGGCTCGGGCACCTCCGTCGAACGAGAGGTCTGACCATGCCCCTGACCCCGGTCCTCACCCGGCGCTTCGACGCCGACCGCTCCTGGACGCTGGAGACCTACGAGCGCCTCGACGGCTACACCGCGCTCCGGCAGGCGCTGGCGATGACGCCCGACGAGCTGGTCGCCCTGGTCAAGGACTCCGGCCTGCGCGGCCGCGGCGGTGCGGGCTTCCCGACCGGCATGAAGTGGAGCTTCATCCCGCAGCCGAAGCCGGGGGAGACCCCGACCGGCCCGGCCGCCGCGCCCAAGTACCTGGTGGTCAACGCCGACGAGGGCGAGCCGGGCACCTGCAAGGACGTGCCGCTGATGATGGCCGACCCGCACTCGCTCATCGAGGGCGTCGCCATCGCCGCGTACGCGATCCGCTCGCACTTCGCCGTCATCTACGTCCGTGGCGAGGCCGTGCACGCCCACCGCCGGCTGGTCGCCGCCGTCGCCGAGGCGTACGCCGCGGGCTACCTCGGCAGCGACGTCCTCGGCTCGGGCTTCGACCTGGAGCTCGTCGTGCACGCCGGCGCCGGCGCGTACATCTGCGGTGAGGAGACCGCGCTGCTGGAGTCGCTGGAGGGCTACCGCGGCCAGCCCCGGCTCAAGCCGCCGTTCCCCGCCGTCGCCGGGCTCTACGGCTCCCCGACGGTGATCAACAACGTGGAGACGCTGGCCACCGTGCCCTACGTCGTCCGCGGCGGGGCGGAGTGGTTCAAGGAGTTCGGCCCGGAGAAGAGCCCCGGCCCGAAGATCTACTCGCTGTCGGGCCGGGTGGTGCACCCCGGCCAGTACGAGGCCCCGATGGGGACGACGATGCGCGAGCTGCTGGCCATGGCCGGCGGGGTGCGGCCCGGCCACGAGCTGAAGTTCTGGACGCCGGGCGGCAGCTCCACCCCCTACTTCACGCCCGAGCACCTCGACGTCCCGCTGGACTTCGACTCCGTCGGCAAGGCCGGGTCGATGCTCGGCACCACCGCGCTGATGGTGTTCGACGAGACCGACTCGATCGTCGAGGCGACGCTGCGGTTCACCGAGTTCTACGCCCACGAGAGCTGCGGCAAGTGCACCCCGTGCCGGGAGGGCACGTCCTGGCTGGTCCAGGTGCTGGAGCGGCTGGTGCACGGGCAGGGGAGGGCCACCGACCTGGACCTGCTCACCGACATCGCCGACAACATCCTGGGCCGGTCGTTCTGCGCGCTCGGCGACGGCGCGACCAGCTGCATTGCCAGCTCGATGAAGTACTTCCGCGACGACTACGTGGCGCTGCTGCCCTTCGAGGAGCAGGAACGGCTCGGCCGGTCCCTGCGCATCGAGCCCGTGGCGGCGATGGCATGACCACCACCGTCCCCACCCCGGCCCCGGCCACGCCGCCGGCCGTCCCCGGCCCGCACACCCCGGCCGACGCCGTCCACTGCACCATCGACGGCTTCCCGGTCGCGGTCCCGAAGGGCACGCTGATCATCCGGGCCGCCGAGCAGATCGGCGTGCAGATCCCGCGGTTCTGCGACCACCCGCTGCTGGAGCCGGTCGGCGCCTGCCGGCAGTGCCTGGTGGAGGTCGCCGGGCAGCGCAAGCCGGTCGCCTCCTGCACCACCCCGGTGACGCCGGACATGGAGGTGCACACCCAGCTGTCCAGTCCGGTCGCGGACAAGGCGCAGCAGGGCACGATGGAGCTGCTGCTGGCCAACCACCCGCTCGACTGCCCGGTCTGCGACAAGGGCGGGGAGTGCCCGCTGCAGAACCAGGCGATGAGCAACGGCCGCACCGAGAGCCGGTTCGTCGAGGTCAAGCGCACCTACCCCAAGCCGCTGCCGATCAGCCCGCTGGTGCTGCTGGACCGCGAGCGCTGCGTGCTCTGCGCCCGGTGCACCCGGTTCAGCCAGCAGGTCGCCGGTGACCCGTTCATCGAGCTGTTCGAGCGCGGCGCGCTGGAGCAGGTCGCGATCGCCGACGACGAGCCGTTCTCCTCCTACTTCTCCGGCAACGCCACCCAGATCTGCCCGGTCGGCGCGCTGACCAGCTCGACCTACCGGTTCCGCTCCCGGCCCTTCGACCTGCGCAGCGAGCCCAGCGTCTGCGAGCACTGCGCCAGCGGCTGCGCCCAGCGCACCGACTACCGGCGCGGCGAGGTCACCCGCCGCCTCGCCGGTGAGGACCCCGCGGTCAACCAGGAGTGGACCTGCGACAAGGGCCGCTACGCCTTCCGCTACGCCGCCAGTGCCGAGCGGCTCACCACCCCGCTGGTCCGGCGCGACGGCGAGCTGCGGCCGGCCTCGTGGTCCGACGCGTGGGCGGCAGCCGCCGCAGGCCTGCGGGCAGCGCGCGCGGCCGGTGGGGTCGGCGTGCTCCCCGGTGGCCGGCTGACCGTCGAGGACGCCTACGCCTACGCCAAGTTCGCCCGCGTCGCGCTCGGCACCGACGACGTCGACGCCCGGGCCCGCGCGCACTCCGCCGAGGAGCTGTCCTTCCTCACCGCGCACGTGGCCGGCACCGCCCCCGGCGCCGGTGCGGTCACCTACGACGACCTCGGCGCCGCCCCGGCGGTGCTGCTGGTCGCGTTCGAGCCGGAGGAGGAGTCGCCGATCGTCTTCCTGCGGCTGCGCCGCGCGGTGCGCGAGAACGGCCAGCAGGTCCTCGACGTCGCCCCGTTCAGCACCCGGGCCGCGGCCAAGCTGCAGGCCACCGTGCTCACCACCGTGCCCGGCGACGAGCCCCGCACGCTCGCCGGCCTGGCCACCAGCGCGGCGTTGCGCCTGCCGGGTGCCGTCGTCCTGGTGGGGGAGCGGCTGGCCGAGGTGCCCGGCGGGTTCACCGCGGTCGCCGCCCTCGCCCGGGCCACCGGTGCCCGGGTCGGCTGGGTGCCGCGGCGGGCCGGTGAGCGCGGCGCGGTCGAGGTCGGCGCGCTGCCCGGGCTGCTGCCCGGTGGCCGGGCGCTGACCACCCCGCTCGACCGCGCCGAGATGGAGCGGGTCTGGGACGTGCAGCTCCCGGCAACGCCCGGCCGGGACCTGACCGGGATCCTCACCGCCGCCCGGGACGGCGCCCTGGGCGGGCTGCTCGTCGGCGGCGTCGACCCCGCCGACCTGCCCGACCCCGCGCTGGCCGAGCAGGCGCTGGCCGCCGCGGGGTTCGTGGTCAGCCTGGAGCTCTTCCCGAGCGCGGTGACCGCGCACGCCGACGTCGTCCTCCCCGTCGCTGCGGCGCCGGAGAAGGCCGGGTCCTACCTGGACTGGGAGGGCCGGGTGCGCCCCTTCGACGCCACCCTGCACGGCACCGGCCAGCTGACCGACGCCCGCGTGCTGCACGGCATCGCCGAGCACCTCGGCACCGACCTCGGCCTGCCCACCACCACGGCCGCCCGCACCGAGCTGATGGCCCTGGGCGGCGCCGCGCAGGCCCAGCCGGCCGGACCGGACGTCGCCCCGGCGCCCGTGCCCCGGCTGGGTGCGGACCAGGCCGTGCTCGCCTCCTGGCGGCAGCTGCTGGACGGCGGCACGCTGCTGCGCGACGAGCCGGCGCTGGCCGGCACCGCCCGGCTGCCCGTCGCGCGGCTGGGGGCGGCCACCGCCGCGCGGCTCGGGCTCGCCGAGGGCGACCCGCTCACCGTGCGCGGTCCCGCCGGCGTGGTCACCCTGCCCCTGCAGCTGGCGGACCTGCCCGACGACGTCGTCTGGGTGCCGATGGGGTCGGGTCTCCGGCCCGGCACCGTCGTCACCCTGGGCGGTGCGGCATGAGCCCCCTGGCCAGCGCCGACCAGCCCACGCTGGCCGACTTCGGGCACGACGTCTGGTGGATCGTGCTCATCAAGATCGTCGGGGTCTTCGGCGTGCTGGTCGCGATGACGCTGTTCGCGATCGTCTTCGAGCGCAAGGTCGTCGCCCGGATGCAGCAGCGCACCGGCCCCAACCGGGTCGGTCCGCGCGGCTACCTGCAGAGCCTCGCCGACGGGCTGAAGCTGGCGTTCAAGGAGGACGTCATGCCGGCGCTGGCCGACCGGCCGGTGTACTTCCTGGCCCCGGTCATCGCCACCGTCCCGGCGTTCCTGGCGTTCTCGGTCATCCCGCTGGGCCCGACGGTGAGCATCTTCGGCGAGCGCACCCCGCTGCAGCTCACCGACGCCCCCATCGGCGTGCTCGTCGTGCTGGCCTGCTCGGCGATGGGCGTCTACGGCATCGTGCTGGCCGGCTGGGCGTCCGGCTCCACCTACCCGCTGCTCGGCGGGCTGCGCAGCGCGGCGCAGATGGTCAGCTACGAGATCGCCATGGGCCTGTCGATCGTGGCGGTGTTCCTCTACGCCGGGTCGATGTCGACCTCGGAGATCGTCGCCGCGCAGGCGGACGGGACGTCGCTGTTCGGCGGCACCGGCAACGGGCCGGGCTGGTTCGCCGTCCTGCTGCCGGTGTCCTTCGTCATCTACGTCGTCGCCGTGGTGGGGGAGACCAACCGGGCGCCGTTCGACCTGCCCGAGGCCGAGAGCGAGCTGGTCGGCGGCTTCCACACCGAGTACTCCTCGCTGAAGTTCGCGCTCTTCTTCCTCGCCGAGTACGTCAACATGGTCACCGTCTCCGCGCTGGCCGCGACCCTGTTCCTGGGCGGCTGGCGGGCGCCGTGGCCGATCTCGGTCTGGGACGGCGCGAACACCGGCTGGTGGCCGCTGCTGTGGTTCTTCGGCAAGGTCGTCGCCGCGCTGTTCGTCTTCATCTGGCTGCGCGGCACCCTGCCCCGGCTCCGCTACGACCAGTTCATGCGCTTCGGCTGGAAGGTGCTGGTGCCCACGGCACTGGTCTGGATCCTGGTCGTGGCCACGATGCGCACGATCTCCCGTGAGGCCGGGCTGGACGGCGGTGTGGTGGCGGTGTTCGTGGGCGTGCCGCTCGCGCTGCTGGTGATCGCCGGGCTGCTGATCGCCTCCCGCCGGCGCAACCGGGACACCCGCGTGGTCGCCCGGGCCGCCGCGGCCGGCGCACTGGCACCCACCGGCGCGCAGGTGCTCCCGCCCCGGGGCCACGACCGCGCGGCCGGCGGCTTCCCGGTGCCGCCGCTGGACCTGGTGGTGCCGCCGTCACCCCGGCTGCGCACCCGTGAACCCGTCGGTGCCGGCGCGCCGGCCCCCGTCCGCGAGGAGGACGTCGATGTCTGACCAGCTGCCCGACCGGAGGAGCGGCGCCGAGGTCGCCCGGCCCGCCGAGACGGGGGCCCCGGCGAAGCGGACCTCCCGGCTGCCCGGGCCCGCGCAGGGCTTCGGCGTCACCTTCGCGGCGATGTTCGCCACGGTGACCACCGAGGAGTACCCGGAGGTGCCCAAGCAGACCAAGCCCCGCTACCACGGCCGGCACGTGCTCAACCGGCACCCCGACGGCCTGGAGAAGTGCGTGGGCTGCGAGCTGTGCGCCTGGGCGTGCCCGGCCGACGCGATCTACGTGCAGGGCGGGGACAACACCGACGAGGCCCGCTTCTCACCCGGGGAGCGGTACGGCGCGGTCTACCAGATCAACTACCTGCGCTGCATCTTCTGCGGGCTGTGCATCGAGGCCTGCCCGACCCGCTCGCTGACCATGAGCAACGACTTCGAGCTGGCCGACGACGACCGGCAGAAGCTGATCTACACCAAGGAGCAGCTGCTCGCCCCGCTGCTGCCGGGCATGGAGCAGCCGCCGCACCCGATGCGGCTGGGCGACGACGAGCGCGACTACTACCTCCGGGACACGACCGACGGGCCCGCACCCGCCCCCGACGTGCAGGCGCAGGCGTGAGCGTGCTGGCGGCCGCGGCCGACACCACCGGGCAGCTGGGCACCGGGGAGGCCGTCGTCTTCTGGGTGCTCGGGCCGATCGCGCTGGCCGGCGCGCTGGGCATGGTCCTGTCGAGGAACGCGGTGCACTCCGCGCTCTGGCTGGTCAACACGATGCTCGCGCTCGGCGTGCTCTACGTCGTCCAGGGGGCGCCGTTCCTCGGCGCCGTGCAGATCATCGTCTACACCGGCGCGATCATGATCCTGTTCCTCTTCGTGCTGATGCTGGTCGGCCGCGACGCCTCGGACTCCGTCGTCGAGACCCTGCGCGGGCAGCGGGTCGCCGCGATCGTGCTGGGCATCGGCTTCGCCGGGCTGGTCGGCGCCGGGGTCGCCCGGGCCACGCAGGACGTCGTCCCGCAGGGGCTGGGGGACGGCGCCTCGGGCGGCAACGTCGAGGGCATCGCCGCGCTGCTGTTCACCCGCCACCTGCTGGCCTTCGAGGTGACCAGCGCGCTGCTCATCACCGCCGCCGTCGGGGCGATGGTGCTGGCCCACGTGGAGCGGGAGCCCGGCAGCCGGCCGTCGCAGAAGGAGCTCTCCCGCGCCCGGTTCCTCACCGGTGACCACCCGCAGACCCTGCCCGGCCCCGGCGTCTACGCCCGGGCCAACTCGATCGCCGCCCCCGGCCGGCTGCCCGACGGCAGCCCCTCGGCGGCCAGCGCCAGCACCGGGGTGGAACCGCAGGTCGTCGACGAGCTGCCCCGCAGCGGCAGCACCGGCGCCGAGCGGGACGGCCTCACCCACGCCGGCGGCACCGACGCCGCCCTGGGCACCCTCGGCGGCCGGACGCCGGGCAGCGGGAACGGAGCTCCCCGATGACGATCGCGAACTACCTGGTGCTGGCCGCGGTGCTGTTCACCATCGGTGCGGTCGGGGTGCTGGTGCGGCGCAACGCCATCGTCGTGTTCATGTGCGTGGAGCTGATGCTCAACTCGGTGAACCTGACGTTGGTCACCTTCGCCCGCTCCACCGGCAGCCTCGACGGACAGCTGATCGCCTTCTTCGTGATGGTGGTCGCCGCGGCCGAGGTCGTGGTGGGCCTGGCGATCATCATGAGCGTCTACCGCACCCGCCGCTCGGCGTCGGTCGACGACGTCAACCTGCTGAAGTACTGAGCGCCGCGATGGACACCGTGGACACGGTCCCCGCCCTGCTGGACGCCTCCTGGCTGCTCATCGCGCTGCCGCTGGCCGGGGCCGCGGTGCTGCTGCTCGGTGGCCGCCGCACCGACCGCTGGGGCCACCTGCTGGCCACCGGCACCGTCGCCGTGTCGTTCCTGCTGGCCGTGCTGTGCACCGTGCAGCTGGCCGGGCTCGACGAGCGGTCGGTGAGCGTCGACCTGTTCACCTTCATCTCCACCGGCGAGCTCGACGTGCAGGCCGGGCTGCTCCTCGACCCGCTGTCGGCGGTGTTCGTGCTGCTGATCACCGGGGTCGGCGCGCTGATCCACGTCTACTCGATCGGCTACATGGCCCACGACCCCGCCCGGCGCCGGTTCTTCGCCTACCTGAACCTGTTCGTCGCCGCGATGCTGGTGCTGGTGCTCGGCAACAGCTACGTCGCCCTCTACGTGGGCTGGGAGGGCGTGGGCCTGGCGTCCTACCTGCTCATCGCCTTCTGGCACACCCGCCCGGCAGCGGCGACGGCCGCGAAGAAGGCGTTCCTGATGAACCGGGTGGGGGACGTCGGCCTGGCGCTGGGCATCTTCGTGATGTTCGCGCAGCTCGGGACGACGTCCTACGCGGGCGTCTTCGGCTCGGTCGGGCTGCTGGCCGGGGGCACGGTCACCGCGATCGGGCTGCTCCTGCTGCTGGGCGCGTGCGGCAAGTCGGGTCAGTTCCCGCTGCAGGCGTGGCTGCCCGACGCCATGGAGGGCCCGACGCCGGTCTCGGCGCTGATCCACGCCGCCACCATGGTCACCGCCGGGGTGTACCTGATCGCCCGGTCGGCGCCGCTGTACGACGCCTCGCCCACCGCCCGCACCGTCGTCCTGGCGATCGGCGCGCTCACCCTGCTGATCGGCGCGGTGGTGGGCTGCGCGTTCGACGACGTCAAGAAGGTGCTGGCGTACTCCACGGTCAGCCAGATCGGCTACATGTTCCTGGCCGTGGGCCTGGGCCCGGTCGGCTACGCCGCCGGCATCGCGCACCTGCTCACCCACGGCTTCTTCAAGGCCGGCCTGTTCCTCGGGGCCGGGTCGGTGATGCACGCGATGGGCGACGAGACCGACATGCGCCGCTTCGGCGGGCTGGCCCGGCGGCTGCCGGTCACCTTCGTGACCTTCGGGCTGGGCTACCTGGCGCTGATCGGCTTCCCGTTCCTGTCCGGGTACTGGACCAAGGACGCGATCATCGAGGCGGCGCTGGACCGCGGCGGCTGGTCGGGCTGGCTGCTGGCCGGGGTCGCGGTGCTGGGTGCCGGGCTGACCGCGTTCTACATGACCCGGCTGATGCTGATGACCTTCTTCGGCAGGGCCCGCTGGCGGGAGGAGGTGCACCCGCACGAGTCCCCGACGGTGATGACCGCCCCGATGGTGGTGCTCGCGGTCGGGTCGGTCGCCGCCGGCTTCCTGCTGGTGCAGGCCTTCCCGCTCACCGACTGGCTCGAGCCGGTGTTCGGCGAGCCGGCCGAGGCCGCGCACGTGGTCGCCCCGGCGCTGGTCTCGCTGGTGGTCACCGCCGTCGTGGCCGCCGGGGCGCTCACCGCCTGGCTGGTCGTCGGACGGCGCGAGGTGCCCACCACCGCCCCGGTCCGGGTGTCGCCGCTGGTCACCGCCGCCCGCCGCGGGCTCTACGCCGACGCGGTCAACGAGGCGGTGTTCGCCCGTCCCGGCGCGTGGCTGACCCGCGCGCTGGTGTGGTTCGACGCCCGCGGCGTCGACGGCCTGGTCACCGGCGCCGCGGCCGGCCTGGGCGGCTCGTCGTCCCTGCTGGCCCGGCTGCAGACCGGCTTCGTGCGCAGCTACGCCCTCGGCATCCTCGGCGGCGCCGTGCTGGTGGCCGGGGCCCTGCTCGCCGGGACGACCGGATGACCGCGCGCGACGACCGAGAGGTGATCCGGTGACCGAGGTCCCGTGGCTGCTGCTGATGATCGCCGTCCCGGCCGTGGCGGCGGCCGTCGTCGCCGCGCTGCCGCCGGCCCGCGAGGCGCTCGCCCGGCAGCTGACGCTCGCGGTGAGCCTGCTGGTGCTGCTGCTCGCCGTCGGGGCGACGGTCGCCTTCGACCCCGGTGGTGCCCGGTTCCAGCTCACCTCCTCGGTCGACTGGATCCCCGAGTTCGGGGTCTCCTTCGCCCTCGGGGTCGACGGGATCGCGCTGGCGATGCTGTTGCTCACCGGCCTGCTGGTGCCGGTGGTCGTCGGGGCCTCCTGGCGGGACACCGCGCCACCGGCCCGGTCGATGCGCGCCTTCTGGGCCTGGCTGCTGCTGCTGGAGGCGACGCTGGTCGGCGTCTTCGCCGCCACCGACGTCTTCCTGTTCTACGTGTTCTTCGAGGCGATGCTCGTCCCGATGTACTTCCTGATCGGCACCTTCGGCGGACCGGGCCGGCGCGACGCCGCCGTGACGTTCTTCCTCTACAGCCTGCTCGGCGGGCTGGTCATGCTCGCCGCCGTCATCGGGCTGTACGTGGTGAGCAGCTCCCAGCTGGGGGCGGGCACGTTCGCCTTCGACGCGCTGCGCCAGCTCGACATCGACCCGGGTGTGCAGAAGCTGCTGTTCGCCGGGTTCTTCCTCGCGTTCGCGATCAAGTCGCCGCTGGTGCCCTTCCACAGCTGGCTGCCCGCCGCCGGCGCCGAGGCCCCGATCGCGGGCTCGGTGCTGCTCGTCGCGGTGCTGGACAAGGTGGGCACCTACGGCTTCCTGCGGTACTGCCTGCCGTTGTTCCCCGACGCCTCACGCGACCTCGCGCCGTGGGTGCTGGTGCTCGCGGTCGCCGGCGTCCTCTACGCCGCCCTGCTCGCGGTGGGCCAGGGGGACCTGAAGCGGCTGGTCTCGTACACGTCGATCGCGCACTTCGGCTTCATCGCCCTCGGCGTCTTCGCCTTCACCACCGAGGCGGCCACCGGTGCGGTGGTCTACATGGTCAACCACGGCATCGCCACCGGCCTGCTGTTCCTGGTGGTGGGCATGGTGGTCGCCCGCACCGGTTCCCGGCGCATCGCCGACGCCCGCGGGCTGGCGGCCACCGCGCCGGTGCTGGCAGGGGTGTTCCTGGTCGCCGGCCTGGCCTCACTGGCGCTGCCGGGCACCGGCAGCTTCGTGGGGGAGTTCCTCGTGCTCATCGGTGCCTTCCCGGAGCGGCCGGTGTTCACCATCGTCGCCACCGCCGGGATCGTGCTGGCCGCCCTCTACGTGCTGCTGCTGGTCCAGCGGACCCTGCACGGCCCGCCACCGGACGACGCCCCACGGCCGGACGACGCCCCACCGGTGGACGACGTCCCACCGGTGGACGGCGCCGCGCCGGTGCGCGGCGGGGGAGCCACCGCCGTCGCGGTGCGGGCGCGGGCCCGGGTGCGCGACCTCACCCGCCTGGAGTCCGCGGTGGTCGCGCCGCTCGTGGCCCTGGTGGTGGTGCTCGGCGTGTACCCGCAGCCGCTGATCGACCTGGTCACCCCGGCAGTGGAGGCCACGCTCGCCGATGTCGGAGGAGCCCGCTGATGCCGGAGATCACCGCACCCGACCTGTCCTACGCCGCCCTCGCCCCGCTGCTGTGCGTCCTCGGCGCCGCCGCGGCCGGGGTGCTGGTCGAGGCGTTCGTGCCCCGCGCCGCCCGGCACCGCACCCAGGTCGTGCTGGCGCTGGCCGGGATGCTGGGCGCGCTCGCCAGCACGGTGCTGCTCGCCGGCGGGGACGCGCGGGTGACCGCCGCCGGTGCGCTCGCCGTCGACGGCGTGGCGCTGTTCCTGCAGGGCACGATCGCCGTGCTGGGGGCGCTGTCGGTGCTGCTGGTCAGCGAGCGCGCCCTGGACCCGGCCCGCTCGGCGTTCGTCGCCGTCGCCGCGGTGCCCGCCGGCACCGTGCGCGACCGGGAGCTGGCCTCCTCGACGCGGGTGCAGACCGAGGTCTACCCGCTGGCCTCCTTCGCCGTCGGCGGCATGATGCTGTTCACCGCCGCGAACGACCTGCTGGTCATGTTCGTCGCGCTCGAGGTGCTCAGCCTGCCGCTGTACCTGATGGCCGGGCTGGCCCGCCGCCGGCGGCTGCTGTCCCAGGAGGCGGCGGTCAAGTACTTCCTGCTCGGCGCCTTCGCCTCGGCGTTCTTCCTCTACGGGCTGGCACTGGTCTACGGCGCCACCGGCAGCATCCGGCTGGCCGACGTCGGCGCGGCGTCGGGGCGCACCGGCAGCGAGCCGCTGCTGCTGCTCGGTCTCGGCCTGCTGGTGGTCGGGCTGATGTTCAAGGCCGGGGTCGCGCCCTTCCACACCTGGACGCCGGACGTCTACCAGGGCGCCCCCACCGCGGTGACCGCGTTCATGGCCTCGGCCACCAAGGTCGCCGCGTTCGGCGCGGTGCTCCGGCTGCTGTACGTCGGCTTCGGGGGCGCGGCGGACACCTGGCGCCCGCTGCTCTACACGCTGGCGATCGTGTCGATGGTCGTCGGCGCCGTCCTCGGCCTCACCCAGACCGACCTCAAGCGGATGCTGGCGTACTCCTCGATCGCGCACGCCGGCTTCCTGCTCACCGGCGTCCTCGGCATCGCGGACTCCGGGCTGGCGGCGACGATGTTCTACCTGCTGGCCTACGGGCTGACCACGCTCGGCGCGTTCGGGCTGCTCACCCTGGTCCGCGACGGCGACGGGGAGGCCACCGCGGTGAGCGCGTGGGCCGGACTCGCCCAGCGGTCCCCGGTGGTCGCAGCGCTGATGGCCTTCTTCCTGCTCGCCCTCGCCGGGCTGCCGCTGACCAGCGGGTTCACCGGCAAGTTCGCCGTCTTCCGGGCCGCCATCGAGGCCGGCGCCTGGCCGCTGGCCGTGGTCGCCCTGGTGGCCAGCGCGGTGGCGGCGTTCTTCTACCTGCGGGTCGTGGTGCTCATGTACTTCGCCGAGCCCGCACCCGACGGGCCCACCGTCGGGGTCCCGGGCCTGCCGACCACGGTGGTGCTGGCCGTCACAGCGGCGGCGACCCTGCTGCTGGGCGTGCTGCCGGGGGCCGTGCTCGACCTCGCCCGGTCCGCGGCCGTGCTCACCGGCTGAGGCCGGGTGCCGGGTGGTCGGGTCGGGAGCCGGGCCGGTGGGTGAGTATCTTCAGCGGACGATGACCGGAGCCGGCACCACCAGCCCACGGGGCGGCGGGAGCGAGACCCAGCGGGACACCCAGCTGTGGCACCGGCCCTCGGCCTCACCCTCGACGATCGGCCCCTGGCTGCCCGAGGGCGAGCTGGGCGTCGCGCTGTCCGCGGGGCTGCTGCGCGTCGAGTCCGCGCTGGCCACCGCGGTGGCCAGCGACCACGCGTTCGTCAGCGAGGCCGCCGGGCACCTGATGGCCGCCGGCGGCAAGCGGTTCCGCCCGATGCTCGCGCTGCTGGCCGCCCAGCTCGGCGACGGTGAGGCCGACGAGGTGGTCTCCGCCGCCGTCGTCTGCGAGCTGACCCACCTGGCCACGCTGTACCACGACGACGTGATGGACGAGGCCTCCGTTCGCCGCGGGGCGCCCAGCGCCAACAGCCGGTGGACCAACAGCGTGGCCATCCTGACCGGCGACTTCCTCTTCGCCCGCGCCTCGGACCTGCTGGCCGACCTCGGCCCCGACGCCGTGCGGGTGCAGGCCCGGACGTTCGAGCGGCTGGTCACCGGCCAGCTCCGCGAGACCGTCGGCGCCCAGCCCGGCGAGGACCGCATCGACCACCACCTCGGCGTGCTGGCCGACAAGACCGGCTCGCTGGTGGCCACCTCGGCCCGCTTCGGTGCCAGCTTCGCCGGCGTCCCCGCCGAGCTGGTCACCGCGCTCACCGCGTTCGGCGAGGAGGTGGGCGTCGCCTTCCAGCTCTCCGACGACCTCATCGACATCGTCAGCGAGGGCGGCGCGTCGGGCAAGCTGCCCGGCACCGACCTGCGCGAGGGCATCGCCACCCTGCCGGTGCTCTTCGCCCTCGCCGGCGACGACCCGGCCGAGGCCCGGCTCCGCGAACTGGTCGCCGGCCCCGTGGTCGACGACGCCGAGCACGCCGAGGCGCTGGCCCTGCTGCGCTCCTCGGCCTCCCTGGCCCGGGCGACCGCGGTGCTCAACGACTACGCCGACCGGGCCCGCGCCCGCCTCGACGCCGTCCCCGAGGGGCCGGTCCGCGAGGCGCTGTCCGCGCTGTGCACCTACGTGGTCACCCGCACCTCCTGAACGCACCGCCGCCCGACGCACAGCCCGATCCCAGGGCATCCTGGGGCGGGTGAACCGCTCCTGCCTGCTCGCGCTCACCGCCGTCCTCGCCCTCGCCGGGTGCAGCAACGCCCCCGGTGAGCAGGGGGAGGAGGCGGCCACCGACGTCCCGGACGCGGCCGCCCCGGCGCAGGGCGTGCCGGCGCTGCAGGTCGACGTCCTCGCCGACGGGCTCGACCACCCCTGGGACGTCGCCCGCGCCCCCGACGGCACGCTGCTGTTCGACGAGCGCGGCGGTGGCCTGACCGCGGTGCTGCCCGACGGGACCGTCCAGGAGGTGGACGCCGACTTCTCGGACCTGTTCGCCGACGGGGAGACCGGCCTGATGGGGCTGACCCTGGACCCGGCGTTCGCCGACAACCGGCGGTTCTACACCTGCCAGGGCGTCGAGGAGGACGGCGGCGCGGAGGTCCAGGTGATCGCCTGGACGGTCGACGACCGGTGGGCGGCGGCCACCCGGGTCGCCGACCCGCTGGTGGACGACATCCCGGTCAACGAGGGCAGCGGCCGGCACGGCGGCTGCCGCCCGCGGTTCGCCCCCGACGGTCAGCTGCTGATCGGCACCGGGGACAACGCCGTCGGCACCAACCCGCAGGACCTGGGCACGCTGGCCGGCAAGGTGCTGCGGGTCGACCCGGGCAGCGGTGCACCTTCGGCGGGCAACCCGTTCCTGGACTCGCCCGACCCGGTCACCCGGCTGATCTGGAGCTACGGGCACCGCAACGTGCAGGGCATCGCCGTGCAGCCCGGCACGGGAGAGGTCTACACCGTCGAGCAGGGCAGCGACCGCGACGACGAGGTGAACCGGTCCGTCCCGGGCGGCAACTACGGCTGGGACCCCTCCGGCGAGGACGGCGGCTACGACGAGAGCGTGCCGATGACCGACCTCGCCCTGCCCGGTGCGCTCCCCGCGGTGTGGTCCTCGGGCGACCCGACGATCGCCGCCAGCGGGGGTGGCTTCCTCTCCGGCGCGCAGTGGGGCGGCTACGACGGCGTCCTGCTGGTGGGCGTGCAGAAGGACACCGGCGTGCTCGCGCTGCGGCTCGGGGCCGACGGCACGCTGGCCGAGCAGTTCCGCGTCCCGGAGCTGGAGGACTCCTACGGCCGGGTGCGCTCACCGGTCCAGGGCGACGACGGCGCGCTGTACGTCACCACCGACAACGGCGACGGGGAGGACCAGCTGCTGCGGGTCACCCCGCGCGGCTGACCCGGTCGGCGACCCGCGCCGGCACCGGCGTGCCGGGCGGGAGCAGCGGGTCGTCCTCCGGCGCGCCGAACACCGTGCGCACCGGCAGGACCCCGCCCCACACCGGTGCGTCGAGGTCGCGGTCGTCGTCGCCGGGCGGCCCGGTGCGCACCTTGAGGCTGGCCTCGGTGAGGTCCAGCGCCAGGACGGCGGTGGCGGCCAGCTCCCTGCGGTCGGGGCGGCGGGTCGCGGTCCACGAGCCGGGGGCCAGCTGCTCGGTGAGGGCGGCCAGGCCGCGCTCGCGCTCGTCCGGGTCGGTGACCGTGCGGGCCA
Organism: Modestobacter sp. L9-4; assembly: GCF_019112525.1. Classification (NCBI taxonomy): domain Bacteria; kingdom Bacillati; phylum Actinomycetota; class Actinomycetes; order Geodermatophilales; family Geodermatophilaceae; genus Modestobacter; species Modestobacter sp. L9-4. The sequence continues at coordinate 1,610,972 of NZ_CP077800.1, read as the reverse complement.
GGCCGTGCACCACCGCGCAGCGGTAGTTCATCGAGTGGTGGAACGAGGAGCGGGCGTAGACGACGCCGTCGACGTGGGTGACGGTGAGGCAGACCGGGGCGCCGGCCGCCGCGGCCCGCAGGGTGGCGGCGCCGGTCGAGCCGTGCAGGTACAGGGTGTCGTCGACGCGGCCGTAGCCGGTGGGCAGCACGACGGGGGCACCGTCGAGCACCACGCCGAGGTGGCCGACCAGCCCGGCGTCGAGCACGGCGTACAGCTCCGCCCGGTCGGTACGGGCCCGGGCGGCGCCCCGGCGCACGGTACTGCGGGCGGTGGGGGACAGCGGTGTGGTCACCCGGTGATCGTCACCCGCCCGGTGGCCTCCCCGAAGAGCCACCGGGCTGTCATCCTGGCAGTCCACTTCGTCCTCAGGAGCGCCCCGTGGCCGACGTCCCGCCGCTGCCGCTGGACCGCGGCTCCCGGGTGCCGCTGGCGGTCCAGCTGGCCGACGCGCTGCGGGCGGTGACCGCGCAGGGCAGCCTGCGGGCCGGCGACCGGCTGCCCTCGACCCGGCAGCTGGCCACCGAGCTGCAGGTCAGCCGCACCGTGACCGCCGCCGCCTACGACCAGCTGCTCGCCGAGGGCTGGGTCGCCGGCCGGCACGGCGCGGGCACGTTCGTCGTCGGCGCGCCCGGGCCGGTGGTCCAGGCGGTCGAGGCAGCTCCCGTCCCGGACCCGCCGGCGGAGGGCACCGACCTGCGGGCCGGGGCGCCGTGCCTGGAGGTGCTGGACCGGGCGGTCTGGCGCCGGGCCTGGCGGGCCGCCGGCGACGAGGCACCCGACGGCGTGACCAGCGCGGCCGGGGCGCCGGCCTACCGGGCCGCCGTCGCCGAGCACCTGCTGCGCCACCGCGGGCTGCCCGCCACCGGCGCCGACGTGCTGGCCACCGCCGGCACCTCCGCGGCCGTCGGGGAGCTGGCCCGGCTGCTGCCGCCCGGTGCCCGGGTGGGGGTGGAGGACCCCGGCTACGGCCGGGCCGTCGGTGCGCTGCGGGACGCGGGCGCCGAGGTCGTGCCGCTGCGCGTCGACGGCGACGGCCTGGTCGTCGACGAGGTGCCCGCCGGACTGGCCGCGGTGTACTGCACGCCGGCCCACCAGTTCCCGCTCGGCGGCCGGCTGGCCGCGCCCCGCCGGACCGCGCTGGTCGCCCGCGCCCGGGCCGAGGGGTTCCTGGTGGTCGAGGACGACTACGACGGCGAGCTGCGCTACGACGTCGCGCCGCTGCCGCTGCTGGCCGCGCTCGCCCCCGACGTCGTGGTCCACCTCGGCACCACCAGCAAGGTGCTCAGCCCGACCCTGGGCGTGGGGTGGCTGGTCGCCCCACCCGACGTCCGCGGCGCGCTGCTGGCCCGCCGGACGGCGACCGGCACCCGGCCCGCCCGCGCCGGGCAGCGGGTGGTGGCGGCGATGGCCGCGTCCGGTGACCTGTCCCGGCACCTGCGCCGGCTGCGCCGCGAGCTGCACGCCCGCCGGGACGAGGTGCTCGCCGCGGTCGCCGCTGCGGGGCTCCGCGCGCTCGGGGACGACGCCGGCGCGCACGTCGTCGTCCTCCTGCCCGACGACGCCACCGAGGCGGCCGTCGTCGCCGCAGCCGCCGGGCGCGGTCTGCTGCTGGACCCGCTGTCCCGCCACCGGCTCGGGGACGCCGGGCCGGCCGGGCTGGTCGTGGGCTGGGCGGCGCCGGCCCGCGGCGAGCTGACCGCCGCGCTGCCGGCGCTCACCGCGGTGCTGCGGGACCGCTGAACGCCGGTGGCCCGGGACCACGAGGGTCCTGGGCCACCGGTCGGTCCCCTGCAGGGTCCCGCCACGAGCGAGTGGTGGGGGCAGGGGGTCCTCAGTCAGGCGCTGACGGTCCAGCTGTCGTTGCCTGCGAGCAGGTCGTCCAGCGTGGCGCTGGACTGGGCCGAGGCGTCCTCGAGCTGGTCGGTCATCATCCGGTCGTAGGTGGGCTTGGCCACCGACCGGAAGACGCCCATCGGGGAGTAGCGCAGGTCCTGGCTGGACAGCCGGGACAGCGCGAACGCGTAGGACGGGTCCTCGCGGTGCGCGTCGTGCACCACGATCTCGGACGCGTCGACCTGGTTGGTCTCGGCGATCCGCAGTCCGCCGAAGTCGTCGCGGACGACGCAGGAGGCCCCGCCCGGGCCGAAGACCAGCGGCTCGCCGTGCACCAGCGGGATCGTCCACATCGGGCCGGTGGTCGGGTCCTTGAGCAGCTCGAAGGCGCCGTCGTTGAAGATGTTGCAGTTCTGGTAGATCTCCACCAGCGAGGTGCCCTGGTGCTCGGCGGCCTGCCGGAGCACGTCGGTGAGCCCCTTGCGGTCGGAGTCCATCGCCCGGCCCACGAACGTCGCGTCCGCGCCCAGCGCGAGGCTGACCGGGTTGAACGGGGCGTCGATCGAGCCCATCGGCGTGGACTTGGTGACCTTGCCGACCTCGGAGGTGGGCGAGTACTGGCCCTTGGTGAGCCCGTAGATCCGGTTGTTGAACAGCAGGATCGTCAGGTTCACGTTGCGGCGCAGCGTGTGGATCAGGTGGTTGCCGCCGATCGACAGCGCGTCGCCGTCACCGGTGACGACCCACACCGACAGGTCCGGGCGGGAGGCGGCCAGGCCGGTCGCGATGGCCGGGGCGCGGCCGTGGATCGAGTGCATCCCGTAGGTGTTCATGTAGTACGGGAAGCGGCTGGAGCACCCGATGCCGGAGACGATGACCATGTCCTCGCGGGCGATGCCGAGGCTGGGCAGGAAGCTCTGGACGGCGTTGAGGATGACGTAGTCACCGCAGCCGGGGCACCAGCGCACCTCCTGGTCGGTCTTGAGGTCCTTGGCCTTGAGGGTGGCGTTCTTCTCACCCGACGCCTCGACCGAGGCGGCGATGGCCGCGGAGATCGGGTTGCCGGGCATGCCCAGGTCGTGCACGTGCGCTGAGGTGGAGTCGAGTGCCGTCACAGTGCCGCTCCCGTCGGTGCGGTGGTGTCCAGGATGGTGGTGTCGGTGCGGTCGGCCGTCTCGTGCGTCGTCCCGGCGGCGTTGCCGTCGATGACGTCCTGCAGGACGGCGGCCAGCTCGGCGGCCCGGAAGGGCAGCCCGCGCACCTGGGTGTGGCTGTGCACGTCGATCAGGTACTTCGCCCGCAGCACCATGGCGAACTGGCCGAGGTTCATCTCCGGGCACACCACCCGGTCGTAGCGGGCCAGGATCTCGCCGAGGTCGGCCGGCAGCGGGTTGAGGTGCCGGACGTGCACCTGGGCGATCGACCGGCCCGAGGCGCGGATCCGCCGGCAGGCGGCCCCGATCGGCCCGTAGGTGGAGCCCCAGCCGATCACCGCCACCCGCGCGTCGCCGTCCGGGTCGTCGACCTCGGTGGCCGGGATCGAGGCGGCGATGCCGTCGACCTTGGCCTGGCGCATGCGGGTCATGAAGTCGTGGTTCTCGGCGTCGTAGGAGATGTTGCCGGTCTTGTCGGCCTTCTCCAGCCCGCCGATGCGGTGCTGCAGGCCGGCGGTGCCCGGCACGGCCCAGGCGCGGGCCAGGGTCTCGGGGTCACGCAGATAGGGCAGGAACTCGCCGTCCTCGCCGTTGGGCTCGGTCGCGAAGACCGGCCGCAGGTCGGGCAGGTCGGCCTGCACGGGCACCGACCACGGCTCGGCGCCGTTGGCCAGGTAGCCGTCGGACAGCAGGATCACCGGGGTGCGGTAGGTCAGCGCGATCCGGGCGGCCTCGACGGCGGCGTCGAAGCAGTCACCGGGGGAGCGGGGGGCGATGACCGGGACCGGCGCCTCACCGTTGCGGCCGTAGAGCGCCTGCAGCAGGTCCGACTGCTCGGTCTTGGTGGGCAGGCCGGTGGAGGGGCCGCCGCGCTGCACGTCGACGATGACCAGCGGCAGCTCGGTCATGACGGCCAGGCCGATGGTCTCGGACTTCAGCGCCACACCCGGCCCGGAGGTCGTGGTGATGCCCAGCGCGCCACCGAACGAGGCGCCCAGCGCCGCACCGATGCCGGCGATCTCGTCCTCGGCCTGGAACGTCCGCACGCCCAGCGCCTTGTGCTTGCTCAGCTCGTGCAGGATGTCGCTGGCCGGGGTGATCGGGTACGCGCCGAGGAACACCGGCAGACCCGACAGCTGTCCCGCCGCGACCAGGCCGAGGGACAGCGCCTGGTTGCCGGAGATGTTGCGGTACCGGCCCGGGGCCATCGGCGCGGGCTTGATCTCGTAGGAGACCGCGAACGCCTCGGTGGTGTCGCCGTAGTTGTAGCCGGCCCGGAACGCGGCGATGTTGGCCGCGGCGATCAGCGGCTTGCGGCGGAACTGGCGCTCCAGGAAGCGGACCGTGCCCTCGGTGGGCCGGTGGTACATCCAGCTCAGCAGGCCGAGGGTGAACATGTTCTTGCTCCGCTCGGCCTCCTTCTTGCCCAGCCCGGAGTCCTTGAGCGCCTCGGTGGTCATCGAGGTCAGCGGCACGCTCACCAGCTGCCAGCCCTCGAGGGAGCCGTCCTCCAGCGGGTTGCTGGCGTAGCCGACCTTGGCGAGGTTGCGCGGGGTGAACTCGTCGGAGTCGGCGATCAGCAGACCACCACCGGGCAGGTCCATGAGGTTTGCCTTCAGTGCCGCCGGGTTCATCACGACGAGCACGTCGGGGGCGTCGCCGGGGGTCATGACCCCGTGGTCGGCGAAGTGCAGCTGGAAGGAGCTGACCCCGGGCAGGGTGCCCGTTGGCGCCCGGATCTCGGCGGGGAAGTTCGGCAGCGTCTTCAGGTCGTTGCCGAAGGCCGCCGTCTCGCTGGTGAACCGGTTGCCGGTCAGCTGCATGCCGTCGCCGGAGTCGCCGGCCAGCCGGATGACGACACGGTCGAGGGCCACCACGCTCTTGACCAGACCACCTGTGGCCAGGTGGGTCTCGGCAGCGTGGAACTCGGCATCGGCTGCGGTGTGCACGCCGGGGGCAACGCCGCTGTCCGCGGGCGGGATTCCGGGGTTGGTGCCAGTCATCTGTGTGGTACCTCCGACCGCTCAGGTTACGTGCGGGTTGCAGGGCGGCGACCCGGGTGCGCCCAACGTGAGGGAAGGCACACAGGGCAGCCTGCCCTGTGCTGGGAGCTCACAGCGAGCCCGGGGAACGGGTGTCGCCCGGGGGGCGTTCTACGGCACGTGCAACGGTGGAACAACGGGCTGAAGACGGCGGTGCTCCTCGGCGTGATGGCCGGGCTCATCCTCGCCGCCGGCGCCCTGGTGGGAGGGCGGACCGGGCTCCTCGTGGCCCTGCTGATCGCCCTGGGCGTCAACGGCTGGGCGTACTTCAACTCCGCCTCGCTGGCGCTGCGGTCGATGCGGGCCTTCCCGGTCACCGAGACGCAGGCGCCGCAGATCTACGCGATCGTCCGCGAGCTGGCCACCGAGGCCCGGCAGCCCATGCCCCGGCTCTACGTCAGCCCCACCGCCCAGCCCAACGCCTTCGCCACCGGCCGCAACCCGCGCAACGCCGCGGTCTGCTGCACCCAGGGCATCCTCGAGCTGCTCGACCGCCGCGAGCTGCGCGCCGTGCTGGCCCACGAGCTCTCCCACGTCTACAACCGCGACATCCTGATCAGCTCGGTCGCCGGCGCGATGGCCACCGCGATCACCTACCTGGCGCACATGGCGGTGTTCGCGTCGTTCTTCGGCGGCCGGTCCGACGACCGCGAGGGCGGTGGGGCCGTCGGTGGCCTGCTGCTGGTGTTCCTCGGCCCGATCGCCGCCGGCCTGGTGCAGATGGCGGTCAGCCGCAGCCGTGAGTTCCAGGCCGACGCCTCCGGCGCGCAGCTGTCCCACGACCCGCTGGCGCTGGCCAGCGCGCTGTCGAAGCTGGAGCGCGGGGTCTCCGCCCGTCCGCTGCCGCAGGACGACCGGTTGGTGACGCAGAGCCACCTGATGATCGCCAACCCGTTCCGCGGGCAGGGCAGGGCCTCGATGTTCGCCACCCACCCGCCGATGGCCGAGCGGATCGCCCGGCTGCAGCAGATGGCCCGGGAGTCCGGGCAGTCCTGACCGGGGTGCCTACGCTCGCGGCGTGCGCTACGCGGCGATCGGGGACAGCTTCACCGAGGGCATGGGCGACGAGCTCCCCGACGGCTCGGTGCGCGGGTGGGCCGACCTGGTCGCGGCCGGCCTGGCCGCCGCCACCGGGGAGCCGGTGCACTACGCCAACACCGCGGTCCGCGGGCGGCTGCTCGGGCCCGTGGTGGCCGACCAGCTGCCGGCCGCCCTGGCCCTGGACCCGCCGCCCACGCTGATCACCCTCAACGGCGGGGGCAACGACGTCATGCGGCCCGGCTGTGACGTCGACCGGCTGGTCGAGCTGACCGCCTCGGCGGTCCGGCAGTGCGCCGAGGCGGGCGTCCGGCTCGTGGTGGTCAGCGGTGCCGACCCCACCGCCCGGCTGCCCCGCGGCCGGACCATGCACCGCCGGGGCGTCGCGCTGACCACCGCCGTCGCGGGGCTCGCGGCCCGGTCCGGTGTGCCGTTCGTCGACGTGTTCGCCGACGTCGAGCTCCGCCGTCCGGGCTACTGGTCGCCCGACCGGTTGCACCTGGGGCCGGCCGGTCACCGCCGGGTGGCCGGCCTCGTGCTCCGCGTGCTCGGGCACCCCGGGCCCGTCCCCGCGCTCGACCCCGGTCCCGACGAGCCCCGGCGGCTGCGCACCGAGCTCGCCTTCCACCGGGAGCACGTGCTGCCGTGGGCGCTGCGCCGGGTCGTCCGGCGCTGGTCCGGCGACGGGCGCACCGGCAGGCACCGGGACTGGGTCGTGGTGCCTGCCGGTGCCACAGCTCAGCGGTAGTTGTCGAACTGCAGGGCGATCTCGAAGTCCTTGCCCTTGAGCAGCTGCTGCACCGCCTGCAGGTCGTCGCGCTTCTTGCCGGTGACCCGCAGCTGGTCGCCCTGGATCTGCGCCTGCACGCCCTTGGGGCCCTCGTCGCGGATGGCCTTGGCGATCTCCTTGGCCTTGTCCGAGGCGATGCCCTGCTTGATCGTCGCGGAGATCTTGTAGATCCGCCCCGACGACTGCGGGTCCTCGGCGTCGAGCGCCTTCATCGAGATGCCGCGCTTGACCAGCTTCTCGCGGAAGACCTCGAGCGCGGCGACCACGCGGTCCTCGGTGTCGGCCTGCAGGGTCACCCCCTCCTCGCCGGCCCAGACGATGGTGGCGTTCACGCCACGGAAGTCGAAGCGCTGCGAGAGCTCCTTGGCCGCCTGGTTGAGGGCGTTGTCGACCTCTTGCCGGTCGACCTTGCTGACCACGTCGAAGGACGCATCGGCCATGTCGGTTCCTCCTCAGCGGGGTGACACCCCGCCGGGGACCCGGCGAGGACGTCGTCCCCGGTCTTGTACGATCTCCCGGTACCACCACGGCGGGTTGCCCGAGTGGCCAATGGGAGCGGACTGTAAATCCGTCGGCTTAGCCTACGAAGGTTCGAATCCTTCACCCGCCACACCTGGTTCGACGGTGGTACGACGGCCCCCGACCTCACGGTCGGGGGCCGTCCTCGTTCACGGCACCGTGGGCGCGCGGGCGCTGGCCACCGCGGTGCGCTCCAGCGGGCGACCGCCCAGGAACACCCGGTCGAAGGCGATGTGCACCGAGCGGGTGCAGCGCACCGTCACCTCGGCGCCGTCGGTCTCCGCCGACCAGGAGTCCAGCGAGCTGCCCGCGTCGGCCAGCTGGTCGGCGACCGCTGCTTCCGCCGCGGCCCGGGTGAGCGGCAGCTGCTCACCCACGCCCCCGGCGTAGACGGCGGCCTCGTCGGCCTGGTCGGCGGCAGCCAGGGCCGCGCCGTCGCAGATCGACTGCACCTCCTGCTGCTCGAGGAAGGCGTCGGAGGCCGCGATCCCGCCCAGCACCATGAGGGCGGCCACCAGCCAGCAGACCAGGACGAAGGGCAGGGACGACCCCGCCTCGGGGTCGGGCCGGCTGGGTCGCACGCCCGGGAGCGTAGGGCCTCGCCACCGCTGGTGGCACCTTGTCCACCGGTTGTGGACAGCGGCTGTGGACGATGTGGACGACGGAGGCGATCGACCACCCTGGTGCACCTCCGCCTGTGGACGACGGCAGCGCGACCAGGCCGGCGGGCCGCAGACTCCCCGGTCATGGCGATCGAGGTCCTCCCCGAGCAGCTCCACGCGCTGGCCGGCGTGCTGGATGGTGCGTCCGTCCGCGCGGCCCAGGCCGGCCGGGCGGTCGACCCGGCACCGGTCGGCGGCCCGCTGGGCACCGCGGTGCTCGGCTTCACCGAGACGGTGCGCACCGCGAGCAGCTGCCTGGCCGGTGAGCTGTCCTGGCTCGGCGGTGCGGTGGCCGCGGCCGCCGACTCGTGGCTGCACCTGGACGGCTCGCTGCTCCCGTCCCGCGGTGCCGGGGTGCCGGAGTGAGCACCGTCCTGCCCCCGCCGGCGCCGTTGCCGGACCCGCCGGGCTCGGCACCCGCGCTGGGCACCGTGGTCGACCAGCTGACCTCCGCCGGGTTCTCGGCCGGGCTCACCGTGCACCTGCTGCAGCCGGCGACCGTCGTCCACGGCTGGCAGGGTGCCGACGCCGTCGTAGCCGCGGCCGAGGTCACCGCGGCCGGCGCGGTCGCGGCCGACCTGCACGCGGCCGTGACCGCCGCGGCCGACCGGCTGGGCGACCACGCCGAGCTGTGGACCTCGGTGCTGTCCCGGCTCGCCTCGCTGCGGGAGGACCAGCGGCACCAGTACGCCACCGCGGCGGCCCGGCTGGCCGTGCTCGTCGACGGCCCGGACGCCGGCACCCCGCCACCCGAGGCGGTCGCCCTGGTCCGGGAGGTCGCCCGGGACGACGCCGCGCGGGGTGCCCAGCACTCCGCCCTGCTGTCCGACCTGGCCGACGACGCCTCCTCGGCCGCGGCGCTGCTCGGGTCGCTGAGCGCCCCCTTCGGCGGAGAGGCCCGGCCCGGGGACGTCGAGCGGGTCACCCTCCGGCTGGCCGGCGTGCTGCCCGGCTGGGGCGACGGTGCGCTCACCGCACTGGGCGTGCAGGCCGCCGCGGAGCTGGAGCGGCCGATGACCGCCGCCGAGCTCGACGCCGCGGCCCGTCGCTGGACCGCGTACGCCGCCTCCCCGGCGTTCGCCGACGCGCTGCTGGGCCGGCTCGGCGAGGACGGCGTGACCTGGCTGCTCACCGTCCTGGGCGGCCGGTCGGTCGAGACGGAGCGGGAGGCGCTGGCCGGGCTGCTCGCCGCAGCGGCCGGTGCCGCGGGGGAGGGGAGCCGGGCCGCCGAGGTGCTGGGCGGCGTCCGGCTCGACCCCACCGACCCGGACGGCACGCCGGACACCGTCGCGGTGGGCATGGGGATGGTGCTCACCGCGCTGGCCGCGGCCGGGCGCGCGGGCAGTGGCACCCGCCTGGCCGTCGGCTGGGGTCGTCAGGTGCTGGACCGCGAGGCGGCGCAGGGCGCCACGGCGGTCGAGCGGACCACGGCGACGCTGCCCGACCCGCTGGGGGCGGCCCTCGCGGTGCTCGTCGCCGCCGGCGACCCGGGCGCCGCGGCCGCCACCCTCGCCGACCCGGTGTCCTGGACGGGGCTGCTCGCCCGCTCCTGGCCCGGGGGCGTGTCCGACCTGGTGGAGGTGATCGGCCTGGCGGCGCGGGCACCGGAGGCGCCGCAGGTGGCCGCCGCTGCGCTGCACGCGCTGGGGCAGGGTCTGCGGCCCGGGACGACCGAGGAGGTCCTCGTCGACGACGCCCTGGCGACGGCCGTGGGGAGCGCGGTCACCGACCTGGTCGCCGGCCGGATGGACGTCGTCCTGCCGGTGCTGGGTGCCGCGGCCGGCGTCGGCGCCGGGGAGGTGGACGACGCGACCGACCTGACGCTGCGGGGCCTGGGACACCTGCTCGCCGACGACGCCCGGGTGCGCACCCTCGGGGACGCGGTGCGGGGGGCGCTCGCCGAGGGGCTCGCGGGGCCGGCGGACGGTGGACGGGTGGCCGGTGGCTACGTCGCGGTGGAGGAGTACGGGCAGCGGATCAGCTACGTGCTCGAGCACGCGCGGGCGCAGTCGTCGGAGGTCGACCAGCAGCTCCTGTGGGACACCGCGGTCACCCTGCCGGTGAAGCTGCTCACCTGGCGGCAGCCGTACGGGGAGGTCGTGGAGGGCGTCACCGGGGAGCTGCAGCGCCAGCTCGGGTTCGACGGCACCGTCGACATCGGGCCGGACACCGGTGACACCTACGCGGCGTGGCACGCCCGGCGGTGGGCCGGGGCGGTGCTCGGGGCGGCCGGGGGCGACCCGGCGGCCGTCTCCGCGGAGGCCGAGGCCGGCTTCGCCCGGGCGACGGAGGTGCTGGGGCGGCCGCTGCCGCCCCAGCCGGGGCTGCTGGACCAGCTGGAGGACATGCACGGTGACCTCCCGGACCGGCGCGAGGGCGGACGCGAGCCGCAGCAGCGGCCCGGGATCACCGGTCGCCGATGACGACGAGGTGTTGGCCAGCCACTCAACGTGACGACACGACCACCACTGTTCACTCGGGCGCGTCAATGCTTGCCCCGTGTGGGTGACACGCCGCAGTCTCCCAATCGCGGTCTGTGCCGGACGACGCTCTGCCCCCGCGTGGGCGGCTACCGCGCCCCCCCGTCGTCCCGTGCTGCCCCCAGGAGATCGCCATGAGCGCCACCACCACCTCGCGCACCAGCACCGCCGCCGCCTCCCGCGCGACCTGGCGGTGGAACCGCACGTGGCGCTGGAACCGCTGACCCGCTGACGGGGGCTGGGGCGCCGCAGCCCCCGTCCCCTCGACGGGGTGAGATCCCCCGCACCGGCCCTCCTTCGTTGCTACCGTCAGCCTCCGCACCCCTTTGACAGACAGGCTGACGTTGGCCGAGACCACGGCCCCTGCGATCCGAGCCACGCCCCTGCTGCGGCGCCCCTGGACCATCGCCGTCCTGGCGCTGGTGCTGGCCGTGCTCGTCGGCGTCCCGGTCCTCTGGCACGCGCGCACCTCGCCGTCGGTGCTGTCCGTCCTCCTGCTGCTCGCCGCCTTCCTGGTCACCGAGTCGGTGCAGCTGCACCTCGAGGTGCGCCGGCAGACCATCTCGGCCTCGCCCACGGAGCTGGCGATCGTCGTCGGGCTGGTCGAGGTCGGCGGCCTCTGGACCGCGGTCGCCCAGGTCGTGGCGATCGCCGTGGTGATGCGCCTGCGCGGCAGCCCCACGGTGAAGCTGACCTTCAACGTGGCCCTGGCCGTGGTCGAGCTGGCCGCCGCCCTGGGGGTGCTGGCCGTCCTCCCGCGGGTGGACGTCGCGGACCCGCTGAGCTGGCTGGTGCTCGTGGTGGCGATGCTCGTCGTCTGGGTCGTCAGCGTCCTGGGCGTGGGTGCGGTCATCACCCTGACCGAGGGCTTCCCCGGCTGGTCCTTCTGGGTCTCGGCGGTGCCCAACGCCGTCGTCGGCCCGCTGTGCGCGGTCGTCGCCGTCATCGGGATGCTGGTCACGCGCGAGACGTCGTGGGCCTGGGCGCTGATCGCGCCGGCCTTCGTGGCCGGGGTGCTGCTGTTCCGCCAGTCCTCCCGCGCCTCGCGGGAACGGCGCACCGTGCAGCGCGTCTACGACTTCGCCCGGCGCGTCGAGTCGGTCACCCCCGACGAGGCGGGCACCCGGGAGATCGTCCGCGCCGTCCGTGAGCTGCTCAACGCCGACCGGGCCGCACTGTGGCTCCCGCCCTACCTCGACGACGGGCCGCAGCTCGTCGTCGACGCCGCCGAGGGCGGGCTGCGCTGGTACGACGGCCCCGGCGACCCCGACGACCTGCTGCGCCGCCGGTCCCTGGCGGTCCAGGCCGGGGGCTCGGTGCTGCTGTCGGCCACCCGCGCCGACGCCCCGGAGCGGGCCGCGCTGGACCGCCGGGCCGCCCGCGAGGTCCTCGGCGCCCCCGTGGTCACCGCCGCCGGTGAGCCGGGCTACCTGGAGGTCTGCGACCGTCAGGGCGACATCGTCAACTTCGTCGACGGTGACCGGGGCGCGCTGGACTCGATGCTCACCCACGTCAACGCCGCGATCCGGCAGCAGCAGCTGATGGCCCAGATCCGTTACGACGCCGACCACGACCGGCTGACCGGGCTGCCCAACCGGCAGCGGCTGGCCGCGGAGATCGACGCACTGCTGGCGGTCGACCCGGCCATGGCCCGCGCCGGCCTGGTCCTCGCCGCCCTCGACGGCTACACCGACGTCACCGACACGCTCGGCCACGCCGCCAGCGACGAGCTGCTGCTGGTGACCGCCGGGCTGCTGCGCGAGCACGCCCCGCCGCAGGCGGTCGTCGCCCGGATGGAGGGCGGGCAGTTCGCCGTCCTGCTGCCGGGGCTGTCCCTGGCCGCCACCGAGCACGCCGCCCGCCGGCTGCGCGAGGCAGCCTCGACCCGGGCCCGGGTCGCCGGCCTGGACCTGGAGGTCTCCCTCACCATCGGCGTCGCCGCGGCCCCGGTGCACGGCTCGGACGCCGGCACGCTCATCCAGCGGGCCGACGTCGCGCTGCTGGCCGCGCACACCTCCGCCGGCGTGGCCACCTACCACCCGGTGCTCGACCAGCAGAGCCTGCGCCGGCTGCAGCTGGGCACGGAGCTGGAGACCGCGATGGCCGAGGGGCAGATCAGCGTCGTCTACCAGCCGATCATCGACGCGCGCACCGCCGACATCGTCTCGGTGGAGACCCTGGTCCGCTGGCACCACCCGCGCTACGGCGACGTCCCGCCCGAGGACTTCATCAGCCTCGCCGAGCAGATCGGCCGGATCGGCTCGCTGACCGACCACGTCCTGGGCCTGGCGCTGGACCGGTGCCGCCGCTGGCTGGACCAGGACATCGCCATCTCGGTCGCGGTGAACCTCTCCGCCCGCTGCCTCGTCGAGCCGGACCTGGTCGACCGGGTGCGCAACGCCCTGCGCGAGCACGGCGTGCCCGGGGACCTGCTCACCCTGGAGCTCACCGAGGGCAGCGTCGTCGACGACACGGTGCGCAACAGCACCGTGCTGGCCGACCTGCACGCCCTGGGCCTGCGGCTGTCGATGGACGACTTCGGGACCGGCTACTCGTCGCTGTCCCAGCTGCGGCTGCTGCCGATCGACGAGCTGAAGATCGACAAGTCCTTCGTGCTGGGCATGTCCACCAGCCAGAACGAGTCCTTCATCGCCCGCTCGATCGTCGAGCTGGCTCACAACCTCGGCCTGCGGGTCGTGGCCGAGGGCGTCGAGGACGAGGTCACCCGCGACCTGCTGGCCCAGATGGGCTGCGACAAGCTGCAGGGCTTCCTGGTCAGCCGCCCGCTGCCGGAGGACCGGCTGGAGGGCTGGCTGCTCGCCCGCACCGGGGTGCGCTCGGCACCCCCGGGGGCCACCCACCGACGGCTGTTCGTCCGGACCTGACCGGAGCGGTGCCCTCCGCGGGTCCGGTCGGGGGGCCTGTTACAGTCTTCGAGCGCGGTCGAGGGGGGTCGCACAGTCGCCGCGAGCGACTTGGTAGAGTCTCCCTCGCTCCCGAGCACCGCCCCTTTAGCTCAGTCGGCAGAGCGTCTCCATGGTAAGGAGAAGGTCTACGGTTCGATTCCGTAAAGGGGCTCGTAGGATCGAGTTCTGACCTCCGGTCCGGTCGTGAGACCCAGGCCCGGGCGGTCACCTGGCGGTGTAGCTCAGCCTGGTAGAGCAAACGGCTCATAATCGTTGTGTCACCGGTTCAAGTCCGGTCACCGCTACTCCTGACGGACCCCGCCAGCCGGGGTCCGTCGTCGTGTCCGGCCCGGCCGGTCACGTGCACGACCCGAAGCGTCGAGACCTCTCGACCACCGACAAGGCGAGGATGCACCCATGGCAGCCACAGACGTCCGTCCGAAGATCACCCTGGCCTGCCAGGAGTGCAAGAACCGCAACTACATCACCCGCAAGAACCGGCGCAACGACCCCGACCGGATCGAGCTGAAGAAGTACTGCCCGACCGACCGCAAGCACACGGTCCACCGCGAGACGCGCTGACCGCACGGTCGTAGGGGAGAGGGCGGGAGCATGGCGCTGGACGCAGGACTGGTCGGGCGCAGCTACCCGCCCTCTGCCGTGTACGAGGTCGGGCGGGAGAAGATCGCCGAGTTCGCCACCGCGATCGGCGACCCCGACCCGGTCCACCGGGACGCCGCGGCCGCACGCGCCGCCGGCCACCCCGACGTGATCGCCCCACCGACGTTCGCCATCGTGCTGAGCCTGGGGGCGGGCAACGTCGTCGTCGAGGACCCCGAGGTGGGCATCGACTACAGCCGGGTCGTGCACGGTGAGCAGCGGTTCACCCACCACCGCCCCATCCGGGCCGGCGACCGGCTGGTCGCCACCGCCACCATCGACACGGTGCGCACGGTGGCCGGCAACGACATGCTCACCACCCGGGTCGACCTGGCCACCGAGGACGGCGAGCCGGTCTGCACGACCCACTCGATGCTCGTCGCCCGGGGCACGGCATGAGCCCCCGGCCGGTCGACGTCGCCGTCGGCACCGAGCTGCCCGAGCAGGTCTCCCGGGTCACCCGCGCCGACCTGGTCCGCTACGCCGGCGCCTCGGGTGACTTCAACGTCATCCACTGGAACGAGCGCGTCGCCCGCGAGGTGGGCCTGCCCGGCGTCATCGCCCACGGCATGCTCACCGCCGGCATCGCCGCCCGCGCCGTCACCGCGTGGGCGGGCGACCCGGGCGCGGTCGTGGAGTACTCCGTGCGCTTCAGCCGGCCCGTCGTGGTCCCCGACGACGACGAGGGCGCCGAGCTCACCGTGCGCGGCCGGGTCGCGGCCCTGCTCGAGGACGGCCGGGTGCGCGTCGACCTCACGGTGACCAGCGGGGGCGAGAAGGTCCTGTCCCTGGCCCGCGCCGTCGTCGCCCTGGCCTGACCCCACCACGGTGCGCCGGTCCGGGCTGCCGCTGCCCCTGGCCGCCGCGCTGTCCGCCGGAGCCCTGCTGACCGCCGGGTGCACCGGGCCGGCCCCCGTCGCCGCCGCACCCGCCACGACGACGTCGGCAGCCGGTGCGTGCCCGGCCGGCCGGGCCGCCCCCGACCCCGACCGCTCGGTGGTGGACCTGGCGTTCTCCCTGGGCGCGGACCGGCGCACGGTCACCGGCACCGAGACCGTCGTCTTCACCCCCGACCTGCCCACCGGCGAGCTGGTCTTCCGGCTGGTGCCCAACGGGCCCGACACGACCGCGGCGGGCAACCAGCTCACCGTCGACGCGGTGCGCGGCACGGACGTCCGCGCGGGCGGCTACGAGGACGCGGGAGCCGCCGCCCCCGGCGGGCGGTACGTCGTCGCGCTCACCCGCCCACTGGCGGCGGGGGAGGCCACCGAGGTGACCCTGGACTTCACGCTCCGGCTCGGCGGGGGCGGCCTCGAGCGGCTGGGCACCGCCCCGGGGGTCTCCTGGTGGGGCAGTGGTGCGCCGCTGCTGGCCTGGGAGCCGGGTGTGGGCTGGGCGCGCGCCCCCTTCAGCCCGCTCACCGGGGAGACCGCGAGCAGCCCGGTCAGCGACACGACCGTCTCCGTCGAGGCACCGGCCGAGCTGACCGTGCTGATGACCGGCGACCAGGCCGAGCCGACCCGGGACACCGGTGGACGGCGCACCTGGACCTCCCACGAGCCCCTCGCCCGGGACGTGAGCGTGGCGGTGGGGGCCTTCACCACCGCCGAGACCGACGTGGACGGCGTCCGGGTGACCACCGGCGTGCTGCGCGGCTCCGGTCGCGACCCGGCCCGGCTGGCCCGCACCACCACCGCGGCCCTGGAGGCGCTCACCGACCGGTTCGGCCCGTTCCCCTACGCCACGCTGACGGTGCCCTGGCTGCCCGACCTGGGAGGGGGGATCGAGTACCCCTCGTCGGTGCTGCTGGCCAGCGCCGACGACCAGGTGCTGGTGCACGAGGTCGCCCACATGTGGTTCTACGGGATGGTGGGCAACGACCAGTTCCGCGACCCGTGGCTGGACGAGTCCTTCGCCTCCTACGCCGAGTCGGTCACCCGTGACCCACCGCCGGCCCGCGTCGCCCGGGCGCTGGCCGTCTCAGGCGACGTCGGCGGCTCGATGGCCGACTTCCCCGACGACCGGCGGTACGTCGAGGCGGTCTACGCCAAGGGCGCGGCCGCGCTGCTGACCGCCCGTGACCGGGCCGGCGCCGGGGCCTTCGACGCCGCGTTGCGCTGCCTGGTCGACGCCACCGCCTGGACGACCGCCACCCCCGCCGACGTGGCCGCCGCACTGGCCGGCCTGCCCGCGGCGCTGGCCGTCCTGCAGGACGCCGGTGCCCTGGAGGCCGACGACCTCCCGCGCTGATCGGCACCCCCGTCCCGGGGGACGTGCCCGGCCGTGTTCGCCCCACCGGTGGGTGGTCCCGTACACTCGTCGGCTGGGGCCAGTGGGACCCCGCCACCGGCGTGCCCCGGAGGCCTCTCTCGGGGGGCGCGCCGAAGCAGGGGCCACGTCTGACGCGGACCCGGCTTTCCCCTAGGGGTGTAGCTCAATTGGCAGAGCAGCGGTCTCCAAAACCGCAGGCTGCAGGTTCAAGTCCTGTCACCCCTGCCACCGTCCGACCGACCGAAGTGAGCCCGACCGACGTGAGCGAGGCGCTGTGAGCGAGAAGGACGGCGAGCCGAACGAGGAGCGGCCCGACGCCGAGCAGCTCGGCGTCGACCCGCTGGACGCCGAGGCCCCGGGCGTCGACGACGCCGCGGAGCTCGAGGCCGCCGAGGCCGAGCTCGCCGACGAGGCCGAGCACGACGAGGACAAGACGGTCGCCCCGACCCGGCGCCGCGGCCGCACGGCCGCCCGTCCCGCGAACCGCACCGAGGGCGGCGCCACCGCGGCGGGCACCCGCTCCCGCGCCGACGCCGAGCGCGCCCGCGCCGCGGAGCTCCGCCGCAAGCGCAGCCTCGGCCGGTTCCTCCGCGAGGTCGTCGCCGAGCTGCGGAAGGTCATCTGGCCCGGTCGCAAGGAGCTCATCACCTACACGACCGTGGTGATCGTCTTCGTGGCGATCATGGTCGCGCTCGTGGCCGGCCTCGACATCCTCTTCGCCCAGGGCGTGCTCGCCGTCTTCGGCTGACCCGCCTCCGCGACTGCACGACCCACCAGAAGGAAGAGACCCTGTGACCGACCCCCGTGAGCCCTTCGAGACCGACAGCGCCGTCGAGGCCATCGACCTCGACGACGCCCGGTTCGACGTGCGCGGCAGCACCGACCTCGAGACGGGCACCGACGACAGCACCGGGTCCGCCGAGGGGTCCGTCGACACCGCCGACCAGGACACCGACACCGAGGACCTCGACGTCGTCCCCGACGACGAGTCCGGCGTCCGGCAGACCGGTTCCGTCGAGGGTGCGCTCGACGACACGGACCTGACCGCCGACAACCCGATGGGCAACGCGTCCGTGTCCGGCAACGGGAACTCCCGTGGCTCGGTGGACGACGTCCTGGTCGGCGACCCGACGGCCGAGCCGGCGCCCGACCACGACCCGCTGGTCGTCGAGACGCTGGAAGAGGCGGTCGCTGAGGACCAGGACCCGGCGACCGCGCTGCGCGAGACGCTGCGCAGCCAGTTCGGCGACTGGTACGTGATCCACTCCTACGCGGGCTACGAGAACAAGGTGAAGACCAACCTCGAGTCCCGGATCACGTCGCTGGACATGGAGGACTACATCTTCCAGATCGAGGTGCCCACCGAGGAGGTCACCGAGATCAAGAACGGCAAGCGGACCCAGGTCAACCGCAAGAAGCTGCCCGGGTACCTGCTCGTCCGGATGGACCTCAACGACGAGTCGTGGGGCGCGGTGCGCAACACCCCCGGCGTCACCGGCTTCGTCGGCGCGACCTCCAAGCCCTCCCCGCTGAGCATCGACGAGGTCGTCAACCTCCTCGTCACCGCGATCCCGGAGACCTCGGCCGCCGCGACCGAGGCGACGCCCGCCGCGAGCCCGGCCGCCGTCTCCGACTTCGAGGTCGGCGAGTCCGTCACCGTCATGGACGGTCCGTTCGCGACGCTGCCGGCCACCATCAACGAGATCAACCCCGAGCAGCAGAAGCTGCAGGTGCTGGTCTCGATCTTCGGTCGCGAGACCCCCGTCGAGCTGTCCTTCACGCAGGTCTCCAAGATCTGAACAAGGAGCCCCTCGCCCCGTCCCGGGTCAGCCCGGGAAGGGAACCGGCGAGGGGGCCGTTCCACACGTCACCACCGTCACGGAGAAGGAAGTCATGCCCCCCAGGAAGCGGTTGACCGCGGTCATCAAGCTCCAGATCAAGGCCGGCGCGGCCACCCCCGCGCCGCCCGTGGGTCCGGCGCTCGGCCAGCACGGCGTCAACATCATGGAGTTCTGCAAGGCCTACAACGCCGCCACCGAGGCGCAGCGCGGGGACATCGTCCCCGTGGAGATCTCGGTCTTCGAGGACCGGTCCTTCACCTTCATCACCAAGACGCCGCCGGCAGCCCGCATGCTGCTGAAGGCCGCTGGTGTGGAGAAGGGCTCGGGCGAGCCGCACAAGACCAAGGTCGCCACGGTCACCCGTGACCAGGTCCGCGAGATCGCCCAGGTCAAGATGGAGGACCTGAACGCCAACGACCTCGAGCAGGCCGAGAAGATCATCGCCGGCACCGCCCGGTCGATGGGCATCACCGTCAAGTAACGGACCTCGCTGCCCCACGCCACGCTCAGCGCGGCGCGGGACCCCGCAGCAGGGCCGAACAGGCACCACGTGGGAGGGCCTCGCCGGCCCGTTCACCACACGACCCCCCGGTAGCGGGGGAGAGGAGCGCCACCATGGCGAAGCACGGCAAGAACTACCGCAAGGTCGCCGAGCTGGTCGACCAGGACACCCTGTACAGCCCGCTGCAGGCTGCCGGTCTGGCGAAGCAGACCTCGCCCACCAAGTACGACGCGACCGTCGAGGTCGCGATCCGCCTCGGGGTCGACCCGCGCAAGGCCGACCAGATGGTCCGCGGCACGGTCAACCTGCCCCACGGCACCGGCAAGACCGCCCGCGTCATCGTGTTCGCGACCGGTGACAAGGCCGCCGAGGCCACCGCCGCCGGCGCCGACGTCGTGGGTGCCGAGGACCTGATCGAGCGCATCCAGGGCGGCTTCCTGGACTTCGACGCCGCGATCGCGACCCCCGACCAGATGGCCAAGGTCGGCCGCATCGCCCGCATCCTCGGCCCCCGTGGCCTGATGCCGAACCCGAAGACCGGCACGGTGACCCCCGACGTCACCAAGGCCGTCAACGACATCAAGGGCGGGAAGATCAACTTCCGCGTCGACAAGCAGGCCAACCTGCACCTGGTGATCGGCAAGGCCTCCTTCGACGAGACCAAGCTGGTGGAGAACTACGCCGCCGCCCTCGACGAGGTGCTCCGCGCGAAGCCGTCCTCGGCCAAGGGTCGGTACCTCAAGAAGGTCACCGTCTCCACCACCATGGGCCCGGGCATCCCGGTCGACCCGAACCGCACCCGCAACATGACCGTCGACGAGGTCAACGCCTAGAAGGACCTCGCTGCCCCCCACGCCACGCTCCGCGCGGTGCGGGACCCTGCAGCGAGGCCGTCCGAACGGCGCCGTCCCCCTGGGGGCGGCGCCGTTCGGCGTTCCCGGGCCGGTGGCCGCCGGTGTCCGCGGCCGTGTACTCTTGCCGCTGTTCCCCCCAAGACCGCTGGTCGTCGCACGTCCGCGTGCGATCGAAGGTCCGGATCCCGGACGTCCTGCGCAGGTGGACGGCTCGACGAACGCGTCGTGGCACGGGCTCACCGCCCGGTACCGCGGCACGTCCCTCGCCCCGTGCGCCCTGCGCCGGGGCGTTCCTCGTCTCCGGGCCCTGATCGCACGCAGCGCGCGTCGCCGGCGGTCGCCCGACAGACGAGAGGAGGCCCATGCCCACGCAGGCGAAGGCCGCGGTGATCGAGGAGATCACCGAGCGGTTCCAGAACTCCAGTGCGGCCGTGCTCACCGAGTACCGCGGGCTCACCGTCGCGCAGCTGACCCAGCTGCGCGTGTCCCTCGGTGCGGGCAGCAGTTACGCCGTCGTCAAGAACACCCTGACGAAGCGGGCGGCGGACGCGGTCGGTCACTCCGACCTCGCCCCGCTGCTCACCGGCCCCACCGCGATCGCCTTCATCGACGGCGACCCGGTCGAGGCGGCCAAGGCCATCCGCGACTTCGCGAAGGCCAACCCGCTCCTGGTCATCAAGGGCGGCGTGGTCGAGGGCCGCACGGTCGACGCAGCCGAGGTCACCCGCCTCGCCGACGTCGAGTCCCGTGAGGTCCTGCTGGCCAAGCTGGCCGGCGCGATGAAGGGCAACCTGACCAAGGCCGCCGGGCTGTTCCAGGCCCCGCTGTCGCAGGTCGCCCGGCTCGCCGCCGCGCTGCAGGAGAAGAAGGAGGCGGCCGGGGAGACCCTGCCCGCCGCCGACGCCCCTGCTGCCGAGGACGCCCCGACCGACGGCGCCACTGCTGCTGCTGACACCACCCCCGACACGACCGATGCTGCCGCGGACACCGCGGTCAGCACCGACTGAAACCCCCAGGAGAAATCATGGCCAAGCTTTCCACCGACGAGCTCCTCGACGCCTTCAAGGAGATGACGCTCCTGGAGCTGTCTGACTTCGTGAAGGAGTTCGAGACCACCTTCGACGTCACCGCCGCGGCCCCCGTCGCCGTCGCCGCCGCTGGTGGTGGCGGTGCCGCCGCCACCGAGGCCCCCGTCGAGCAGGACGAGTTCGACGTCATCCTCGAGGCTGCCGGCGACAAGAAGATCCAGGTCATCAAGGAGGTGCGCACGCTGACCTCGCTCGGCCTCAAGGAGGCCAAGGACCTGGTCGACAACGCGCCCAAGCCGGTGCTGGAGAAGGTCGCCAAGGACGCTGCCGAGAAGGCCAAGGCCTCCCTCGAGGGCGCCGGCGCCACCGTCACCGTCAAGTGACCCCCCTCCCGGCGGCCTCGGCCGCCGGGGCCCCGGCTCTCGCCGGGTAGCACCACCCGCACACCCGACAGGGGCCGTTCCACTCCGGTGGAGCGGCCCCTGTCCGCGTCCCTGCCCCGGCGGCCCGGCTCCTGCCCCGCGATCCCGCACGTCGGACCGGCCGGTCGCGGGCGACCCGCCGTGACCGGCGACGCGGCCGCACGGCGACCGGCGTGGCGGCTGGCACCCGGACGGTCCGCTGGCATCATCGGTCCCGAGAGCACGTCACGTCCGCCCGTCCGGTCGCCGCAGCGGTGACCCGCTCGTCGTCCTCGCGCCGGCAGCCCCCCGCAGGAGGGGGGTGCCGCAGCCGCCGGAGGCCGACGTGGACAGCGGCGCGCATCAGGGGTAGGGTCTCCTGTTGCGCTGCCCTCTGACTGCCCGCCCCGCCGACACGGGTCGCCAGGGGCCTCCGGCCCGAACGACGTCCCCCGGGACGACGTCCACCCGGTCGCCCCCTCCGACCTCCCCGGCGGTGTACCGGCACAAGCGGTCAGCCCCGCCGATACCGACGACGACCCAGGACGAAAAGCACCCGCCCGCACGTCGTGAGGTCCTTGGAAGGACGCATCTTGGCAGGCTCTCGCCCCACCAGCACCACCACCACCGATTCCAGCACCACCCCGGTCGACGTCCAGGCCGGTCCCCGCACCGGCGGCGCCGACCAGCTCAAGATCCCCGGCGCCCCGCTTCGCGTCTCGTTCGCCAAGATCCACGAGCCCCTCGAGGTGCCGGACCTGCTCGCGCTGCAGACCGCCTCCTTCGAGTGGCTGGTCGGCAGCCCCGCGTGGAAGGCCACGCTGGCGCCCGAGGACCAGGCCGACGCCGTCGGCGGCCTCGCGGAGATCCTCGAGGAGATCTCCCCGATCGAGGACTTCAGCGGTTCCATGTCGCTGTCCTTCTCCAACCCGCGCTTCGAGGACGTCAAGGCGTCCCTCGAGGAGTGCAAGGACAAGGACATGACCTACGCGGCGCCGCTGTTCGTCACCGCCGAGTTCATGAACAACACCACCGGCGAGATCAAGAGCCAGACGGTGTTCATGGGCGACTTCCCGGTCATGACGAGCAAGGGCACGTTCGTCATCAACGGCACCGAGCGCGTCGTCGTCTCCCAGCTGGTCCGCTCGCCGGGCGTCTACTTCGACAAGACCCTGGACAAGACGTCGGACAAGGACGTCTACAGCGCCAAGGTCATCCCCAGCCGCGGTGCGTGGCTGGAGTTCGACGTCGACAAGCGCGACACCGTCGGCGTCCGCATCGACCGCAAGCGCCGCCAGCCGGTCTCCGTCCTGCTGAAGGCCCTCGGCTGGACCGAGGACCGGATCCGCGAGCACTTCCAGTGGTCGCCCACGATGCTGGCCACGCTGGAGAAGGACCACATCGCCGGCCAGGACGAGGCGCTGCTGGACATCTACCGCAAGCTGCGTCCGGGCGAGCCGCCGACGCGTGAGTCCGCGCAGGCGCTGCTGGAGAACCTCTTCTTCAACCCCAAGCGCTACGACCTCGCGAAGGTCGGCCGCTACAAGGTGAACAAGAAGCTCCAGGTGGAGGTCGCCCAGGGCACCTCGACGCTGACCGAGGACGACATCGTCGCCACCATCGAGTACGTGGTCCGCCTGCACGCCGGCGAGCCCGACTTCGACGTCGACGACATCGACCACTTCGGCAACCGCCGGCTGCGCACCGTGGGCGAGCTGATCCAGAACCAGATCCGGGTCGGCCTCTCCCGCATGGAGCGCGTGGTCCGCGAGCGGATGACGACCCAGGACGTCGAGGCAATCACGCCGCAGACCCTGATCAACATCCGGCCGGTCGTCGCCTCCATCAAGGAGTTCTTCGGCACCAGCCAGCTCTCGCAGTTCATGGACCAGACCAACCCGCTCGCGGGCCTGACCCACAAGCGCCGCCTGTCGGCGCTGGGCCCGGGCGGTCTGTCCCGTGAGCGCGCGGGCATGGAGGTCCGCGACGTGCACCCCAGCCACTACGGCCGGATGTGCCCGATCGAGACCCCTGAGGGCCCGAACATCGGCCTGATCGGCTCGCTGTCCTCCTTCGCGCGGGTGAACCCCTTCGGCTTCATCGAGACGCCGTACCGCAAGGTCGAGAACGGCACCGTCACCGACCAGATCGACTACCTCACCGCGGACGAGGAGGACCGGTTCGTCGTCGCCCAGGCCAACTCGCCGCTGGACGCCAACAACCGCTTCGCCGAGGACCTGGTCCTGGTCCGCACCAAGGGCGGCGAGACCACCGACCTCGCGCCGGAGAACGTCGACTACATGGACGTCTCGCCGCGTCAGATGACGTCGGTTGCGACGGCGATGATCCCGTTCCTCGAGCACGACGACGCCAACCGCGCCCTGATGGGCGCGAACATGCAGCGTCAGGCCGTCCCGCTGCTCCGCAGCGAGGCGCCGCTGGTCGGCACCGGCATGGAGCTGCACGCCGCCGTCGACGCCGGTGACGTGGTGGTGGCGGAGAAGGCGGGTGTCGTCGAGGACGCCACCGCCGACTTCATCACCGTCATGGCCGACGACGGGACCCGGCAGACCTACCGGCTGCTGAAGTTCCAGCGCTCGAACCAGGGCACCTCGATCAACCAGAGCCCGGTGGTCGAGGAGGGCCAGCGGGTCGAGGCCGGTCAGGTCGTCGCCGACGGTCCGTGCACCGACGAGGGCGAGATGGCGCTGGGCAAGAACCTGCTCGTCGCCTTCATGCCCTGGGAGGGTCACAACTACGAGGACGCGATCATCCTGTCGCAGCGCCTCGTGCAGGACGACGTCCTGTCCTCGATCCACATCGAGGAGTTCGAGGTCGACGCCCGCGACACCAAGCTGGGCGCCGAGGAGATCACCCGGGACATCCCGAACGTCTCCGAGGAGGTCCTCGCCGACCTCGACGAGCGCGGGATCATCCGCATCGGTGCCGAGGTCGTCCCCGGCGACATCCTCGTCGGCAAGGTCACGCCCAAGGGCGAGACCGAGCTGACCCCCGAGGAGCGGCTGCTGCGGGCGATCTTCGGTGAGAAGGCCCGCGAGGTCCGCGACACCAGCCTCAAGGTCAAGCACGGCGAGTCCGGCAAGGTCATCGGCGTCCGCGTGTTCTCCCGCGAGGACGGCGACGAGCTGCCCGCCGGCGTGAACGAGCTCATCCGGGTCTACGTGGCCCAGATGCGCAAGATCAGCGACGGCGACAAGCTGGCCGGCCGCCACGGCAACAAGGGCGTCATCTCCAAGATCCTCCCGCAGGAGGACATGCCGTTCCTCGAGGACGGCACCCCGGTCGACATCGTGCTCAACCCGCTGGGCGTGCCCGGCCGGATGAACGTCGGCCAGGTCCTGGAGATGCACCTGGGCTGGATCGCCAAGCAGGGCTGGCAGGTCGAGGGCACCCCGGAGTGGGCCGCCAAGATCCCCGGCGCTGCGCGTTCGGCGGCCCCGGGCACCCGTACCGCCACGCCGGTGTTCGACGGCGCCCGCGAGGAGGAGCTCATCGGCCTGCTCGGCTCGACGACCCCCAACCGGGACGGCGAGCGGATGGTCAAGGAGACCGGCAAGGCCCGGCTGTTCGACGGTCGTTCCGGGGAGCCCTACCCCGAGCCGATCGCCGTGGGCTACGTCTACATCCTCAAGCTGCTGCACCTCGTCGACGACAAGATCCACGCTCGCTCCACGGGTCCGTACTCGATGATCACGCAGCAGCCGCTGGGTGGTAAGGCGCAGTTCGGTGGCCAGCGCTTCGGTGAGATGGAGTGCTGGGCGATGCAGGCCTACGGCGCCGCGTACGCGCTGCAGGAGCTGCTCACCATCAAGTCCGACGACATCCTCGGCCGCGTGAAGGTCTACGAGGCCATCGTCAAGGGCGAGAATATCCCCGAGCCGGGCATCCCCGAGTCGTTCAAGGTGTTGCTCAAGGAGCTCCAGTCGCTCTGCCTGAACGTGGAGGTCCTCTCCAGCGACGGCAACGCGATCGAGCTGCGCGACACCGACGACGAGGTCTTCCGGGCCGCGGAGGAGCTGGGCATCGACCTGTCCCGCCGCGAGCCGTCGTCCGTCGAGGACGTCTGATCGGTCGCCGGCCGGCCCCGCACCCCGGGGCCGGCCGGCGTCCCCGACACACAGCATTGATTGCAGTAACTAGCCCCTGAAAGGGGTCACAGAGTGCTCGACGTGAACTTCTTCGACGAACTGCGCATCGGCCTTGCCAGCGGAGACGACATCCGCCAGTGGTCCCACGGCGAGGTGAAGAAGCCCGAGACCATCAACTACCGCACCCTCCGCCCGGAGAAGGACGGTCTCTTCTGCGAGAAGATCTTCGGTCCCACCCGGGACTGGGAGTGCTACTGCGGGAAGTACAAGCGCGTCCGCTTCAAGGGCATCATCTGCGAGCGCTGCGGCGTCGAGGTCACCCGCGCCAAGGTGCGTCGTGAGCGGATGGGCCACATCGAGCTGGCCGCGCCGGTCACCCACATCTGGTTCTTCAAGGGCGTGCCCTCCCGTCTGGGCTACCTGCTGGACCTGGCGCCCAAGGACCTCGAGAAGATCATCTACTTCGCGGCCTACATGATCACCTCCGTCGACGACGAGGCGCGTCACCGCGACCTGCCGACCGTCGAGGCCGAGATCAGCGCGGAGAAGTCCAACCTCGAGGGTCGCCGGGACGCCGACGTGGAGGCCCGCCAGCAGAAGCTGGAGGCCGACCTCGCCGAGCTGGAGGCCGAGGGCGCCAAGTCCGACGTGCGCCGCAAGGTGCGCGAGGGCGGCGAGCGCGAGATGCGCCAGCTGCGCGACCGGGCCCAGCGGGAGATCGACCGCCTCGACGAGGTGATGGACACCTTCCGCAAGCTGGAGGTCAAGCAGCTCATCGCCGACGAGGGCCTCTACCGCGAGCTGCGCGACCGCTTCGGTGAGTACTTCGAGGGCGGCATGGGTGCCGCGGCGCTGCAGAAGCTGCTCGCCGGCTTCGACCTCGACGCCGAGGCCGTCTCGCTGCGCGAGACCATCCGCAGCGGCAAGGGCCAGCGCAAGCTGCGCGCGCTCAAGCGGCTCAAGGTCGTGGCTGCGTTCCAGCAGACGGCCAACTCGCCCATGGGCATGGTGCTCGACTGCGTCCCGGTCATCCCGCCGGACCTGCGCCCGATGGTGCAGCTCGACGGTGGCCGCTTCGCCACCAGCGACATGAACGACCTGTACCGCCGGGTGATCAACCGCAACAACCGGCTCAAGCGCCTGCTCGACCTGGGCGCCCCGGAGATCATCGTCAACAACGAGAAGCGGATGCTCCAGGAGTCCGTGGACGCGCTGTTCGACAACGGTCGTCGCGGCCGCCCGGTCACCGGTCCCGGCAACCGCCCGCTGAAGTCCCTGAGCGACCTGCTCAAGGGCAAGCAGGGCCGGTTCCGCCAGAACCTGCTGGGCAAGCGCGTCGACTACTCCGGCCGTTCGGTCATCGTCGTCGGCCCGCAGCTGAAGCTGCACCAGTGCGGTCTGCCCAAGCAGATGGCGCTGGAGCTGTTCAAGCCCTTCGTCATGAAGCGGCTGGTCGACCTCAACCACGCGCAGAACATCAAGTCCGCCAAGCGGATGGTGGAGCGCGCGCGGCCGGTCGTCTGGGACGTGCTCGAGGAGGTCATCACCGAGCACCCGGTGCTGCTGAACCGTGCACCCACGCTGCACCGTCTGGGCATCCAGGCCTTCGAGCCCCAGCTGGTCGAGGGCAAGGCCATCCAGATCCACCCGCTGGTCTGCACCGCGTTCAACGCGGACTTCGACGGTGACCAGATGGCGGTGCACCTGCCGCTGTCGGCCGAGGCGCAGGCCGAGGCCCGCATCCTCATGCTGTCGAGCAACAACATCCTGAGCCCGGCCGACGGTCGCCCGATCACCGCGCCGACCCAGGACATGGTGCTGGGCATCTACCACCTGACGACCCTCGCGGCGTCGGTGGACGTCCCCGAGGGCGAGCGGGCCCGGGCCTACTCCACGACCGCCGAGGCGATCATGGCGTTCGACCAGGGCACCCTGGGTCTGCAGGAGCGGGTCACGATCCGTCTCTCGGAGGTCTTCGGCGTCGACAACGGGCCGAACGACCCGTGGGAGGCCCCCGAGGGCTGGGAGCCCGGCACGCCGGCGCTCATCTCCACCAGCCTGGGCCGGGTCCTGTTCAACGAGGCCCTGCCGGAGGACTACCCCTTCGTCAACTACCAGGTGCCCAAGAAGGCCCTCGGCGCGATCGTCAACGACCTCGCCGAGCGCTACCCCAAGGTTCAGGTGGCGGCGACGCTGGACGCCCTCAAGGCAGCCGGCTTCCGCTGGGCGACCCGCTCGGGCGTCACGATCGCCATCGACGACGTGGTGACCCCGCCGGTCAAGGCGCAGATCCTCGAGCGCCACGAGGGCGAGGCCCGCAAGATCGAGCGCCAGTACGAGCGCGGCGTCATCACCGACGCCGAGCGTCGTTCGGAGCTCATCGAGATCTGGACCCGTGCGCGGGCCGAGGTCAGCCAGGCGATGGTCGACAACTTCCCGACCACCAACCCGGTGTGGGTCATGGTCAACTCCGGCGCCCGCGGCAACATGATGCAGATCAGCCAGATCGCCGGCATGCGTGGCCTGGTGGCCAACCCGAAGGGCGAGATCATCCCGCGGCCGATCAAGGCCAACTTCCGGGAGGGTCTGTCCGTGCTGGAGTACTTCATCTCCACGCACGGTGCCCGCAAGGGCCTGGCGGACACCGCGCTGCGGACCGCCGACTC
This sequence comes from Modestobacter sp. L9-4, assembly GCF_019112525.1. Classification (NCBI taxonomy): domain Bacteria; kingdom Bacillati; phylum Actinomycetota; class Actinomycetes; order Geodermatophilales; family Geodermatophilaceae; genus Modestobacter; species Modestobacter sp. L9-4. The sequence continues at coordinate 1,583,174 of NZ_CP077800.1, read as the reverse complement.
CGGGTACCTCACCCGCCGGCTGGTCGACGTCTCGCAGGACGTCATCATCCGCGAGGAGGACTGCGGCACCGAGCGCGGCGTGATCATGCCGATCGGCACGGTCGTCGACGGCAAGGTCGTCCGTGACGCCCACGTGGAGACCAGCGTGTACGCCCGTGCGCTGGCCGCCGACGTGGTCGCCGAGGACGGCACGCTCATCGCCCCGGCCAACGCCGACCTGGGTGACGTGCTCATCGCCCAGCTGGTCGACGCCGGTGTGGCCGAGGTCAAGGTCCGCTGCGTGCTCACCTGTGAGTCGCTGCTCGGCACCTGCGCCACCTGCTACGGCCGGTCGCTGGCGTCGGGTCACCTGGTGGACGTCGGTGAGGCGGTCGGCATCATCGCGGCCCAGTCGATCGGCGAGCCCGGCACCCAGCTGACGATGCGCACCTTCCACACCGGTGGTGTGGCCGGTGCCGACATCACGCACGGTCTGCCGCGTGTGGTGGAGCTCTTCGAGGCCCGCGTCCCCAAGGGCAAGGCCCCGATCGCCGAGCTGGCCGGCACGGTCCGGATCGAGGACGGCGAGCAGTTTCGCAAGCTCACCATCACCCCGGACGACGGCTCCGACGAGGTCGTCTACGAGAAGATGTCGCGCCGTTCGCGGCTCCGCGTCGAGGACGGCGGTCACGTCGAGGTCGGCGAGCAGCTGACCGAGGGTGCTGTCGACCCGCACGAGGTGCTGCGGATCATGGGCCCGCGCGAGGTGCAGCTGCACCTCGTCCGCGAGGTCCAGGAGGTCTACCGCAGCCAGGGCGTGTCGATCCACGACAAGCACATCGAGGTGATCATCCGCCAGATGCTGAAGCGGGTGACCATCATCGACTCGGGTGCGACGGAGTTCCTGCCCGGTGCGCTGGTCGAGCGGACCCTCTTCGAGACCGAGAACCGTCGGGTCGTGTCCGAGGGCAACGAGCCGGCCTCGGCCCGCCCGGTGCTGATGGGGATCACCAAGGCGTCGCTGGCGACGGAGTCGTGGCTGTCGGCCGCCTCCTTCCAGGAGACGACCAAGGTGCTCACCGACGCCGCGATCCAGGGCAAGAGCGACAGCCTGCTCGGGCTCAAGGAGAACGTGATCATCGGCAAGCTGATCCCGGCCGGTACCGGGATCAGCCGCTACCGCAACATCACGGTCGAGCCGACCGAGGAGGCGCGCGCCGCGGTCTACACCATGGCCGGCTACGACGACGGGCAGTACTACAGCCCCGACGTCTTCGGTCAGGGCACGGGCGAGGCAGTCCGGCTCGAGGAGTACGACTGGCGCTGATGCGCTGAGTGAGTGACAGAAGGGCCTCGTCGACCTCGGTCGGCGGGGCCCTTCTGCGTGTGCTGCGGCGTCACGTGACGCAACCGCACCGGTGTCCGCGGGTGGCGGCGGGTCAGCCCGCCAGGCGGCGCATGGTCTCGACGGTGCGCAGGCGGCCTGCCCGGCTGTCGTCGAGTGGCTGGAGCACCAGCGTGGTCACCCCGGCCTCGGCGAAGGCGGCGAGGCGCTCGGCGACGTGGGACTCCGGGCCGATGAGCGACGTCGCCCGCACCAGCTCCTCCGGCACGGCGGCGGCCGCCTCCGCCGTCCGTCCGGCCAGGTAGAGGTCCTGGATGGTCTCCGCCTCGGCGTCATAGCCGTAGCGGCGGGCCAGGTCGTTGTAGAAGTTGCGGCCCTTGGCGCCCATGCCGCCGACGTAGAGCGCGATCCCGGGGCGCACCGCGTCGACGAGGTGGTCGACGTCCTCGCCCACGGCCACCGGGACCCCGACGACGACGTCGAGGTCGCCGAGCGCCGGGTCACGCCGGGCCCGTCCGGCCGCCAGTGCGGCGCCCCAGACGTCGGCCGCGCGCTCGGGGTGGAAGAGGATCGGTTCCCAGCCCTCGGCGATCTCCGCGGCCAGCTCGACGTTCTTCGGGCCCAGGGCCGCCAGCAGCACCGGCACGCGCTCGCGCACGGGGGTGTTGATCAGCTTCAGCGGCTTGCCCAGTCCGGTGCCCTGGTCGGCCGGGAGGGGCACGGTGTACTTCGGGCCCTGGTGGACCAGGCGCTCGCGCCGCCACACCTGGCGGCAGATCTCGACGATCTCGCGGGTGCGCTGCAGCGGTGCGTCGTACGGGAGACCGTGCCAGCCCTCGACCACCTGGGGACCCGAGGCGCCGAGCCCCAGCGTGAAACGGCCGCCGGAGACGTGGTCCAGGCCGGCGGCGGTCATCGCCATCAGGGCCGGGGTCCGGCTGTAGATCGGCAGGATGCCGCTCATCAGCTCCACGCGGTCGGTCACCGCGGCCAGGTAGCCCAGCTGGCTCACCGCGTCGAACGTGTAGACCTCCGCGACGCTGACGACGTCGAGCCCGGCGGACTCGAGGTCGCGGACCTCCTCCGCCGTCTGGCTGAAGTCCCCGGCGTAGCTGGCCTGGATCCCGATCCGCATGGCCGGACGCTACCGGGCACGCGGCCCCGGCACCGGCCCGGCGGCGGGGGACAGGACCGCCCTAGAGGGCGCGGACGGTGCCCACGACGTGGGTGACGACGCGGACGCCGTCGACGTCCCGCGGGACCCGGCCGTCGGTGTCGGCCCGGGTCAGGTCGACCCGGACCACGTAGTCGGCGTCCTGACGGGCCAGCCCGACGCCGGCGACACCGGGGTCACCGGCGAAGCGGGCGGCCAGGGTGCTCTTGGCGGCCCGGGCGGAGGCGCGGTCGGTCATGCACCCATGGTGCCCCCGTCCCGGCCCGCTGCCCAGGCCTCCCGTCGCGCGGCCTCCCCGTCCGGGGTGTGTCCGCCGTCAGCCGGCGACCCAGTCCACCCCCAGGCGCTGCAGCACGGTCGCCAGCGGGTTGGCGAAGGTGACACCGCCCCCGGCGCTGCCGCCCACCGCCGAGCCCGCGAACAGCAGTCCCAGCGGCGCGCGGTCGCGGCTGCGCCAGATGACCGAGCCGCTGTCCCCGCCGGCGCTGAAGCCACCGGTGAGCCCCTCCACCTCCACCTGGTCGTCGAAGGTGTGCACCCCGTCGTCGTACTGCACGCCGACCCCGTCGACCTCCACGGCGGTGATGCGCCCGCGCGTGTGCCCGGTGGTGCGACCGACCTTCTCGACGACCTCGTCGGGGTCGACCTCCTCGGGTGCGGTCACCCGGGCCAGCAGGGCGCCGCCGGGGTAGGCGGTGGGATCGGCGGCCACGCCGGCGTCCAGCGTGGCGACGGCCGCGTCGACCAAGTTGCCGGGCTCGTCGCTGAAGGGCAGGAAGCCCGCGAGCGTCCCCACCCGGTCGCCCGGCCGGCCACCGTCGGCCACCCCGGGCTGCAGGACCGGGTCGCCGAGGTCGCCGGCGCCGCTGTCGGCCAGCACGTGGCTGTTGCTGAGCACCAGCAGCCCGTCGGTGCCCGGACGCCGGACGAAGCCGCCCAGGGTGCCGGCGGTGACGTCCCGGTGGCTGACCGACTGCCCCGGCCGCAGCGGCCGTTCCCGTCGCTGCAGCGCCGCGGGCGAGAACGAATCGGGGGAGGAGAGCAGCCGCACCGGGCCGATGACCCGGACGTCGACCTCCTCGCGGGCCGCCTCGTCCAGCCCGGCGAGGACGACGTCGGCGTCCCGCTGGTCGATCAGCCGGATCGCCAGGTGCACCTGGTCGGGGCCCACCGGGCGCAGGCCGAGGGCGACGCCGCTCCAGCGCGTCGCGCCCCCGAGGGAGCTGGCGACCACCTCGCCGGGCAGCACGCCGCTGAGGCGCTGGGACAGCCGTGCCTTGAGTTCGCGGGCGGAGTCGGGGAGCACGGGTACCTCCGGGCAGCAGCGGTCGGTGAGCAGTTCGCGACCGACGGTAGGACCGGGTACCGACAACAGCGATGCGGCGGGTGTCGGCGGCGACCTCCCGTCCCGGTCGGGCGACGGGTCGTACGGTCGACCGCGAGACCTCCGCCCACCCGGGAACAGGTCGGCACCGGTCGCCGTTGACACCCAGCGAGCCGACGACCTCGGTGCACCGACCACAAGTCGACCCGGCTTTGACCGGGCCGAGGGGGCCGGGTACTGTGGTCAGCTGTGCCCAGGATGACTGGGCCTGCTCCCGTTCGTCGTGCACCTGAGCGTCCGTCGGTCCCCGGATCGACAGAGCGCCGGGGGCCACCTCCCGTCTGACGACGGGCCGCCGCGAGGCGGGGTGGCCGGTGCCGGGCGAGGAGTGCGGAGTCCGGTCGAGTCAGTCGCCCGGGTCCCGGGACGGGCGACACGCCCGACCGCGGGGGCCGGAGGACGGGTCAGCCGGCCCGAGGGCCGGGGCGACCGGGCACGCATGAGCACGCACCACATCCACAGCACGACCCAGCGCAGGTAGGAGATCCAGGCCACCCATGCCCACGATCAACCAGCTGGTCCGCAAGGGCCGCGAGGACAAGGTCGAGAAGACCAAGACCCCGGCGTTGAAGAGCTCTCCTCAACGCCGCGGGGTGTGCACCCGCGTGTACACGACGACGCCGAAGAAGCCGAACTCGGCGCTGCGCAAGGTCGCTCGTGTCCGGCTCACCAGTGGTGTCGAGGTGACCGCCTACATCCCGGGCGTCGGCCACAACCTGCAGGAGCACTCGATGGTGCTCGTGCGCGGCGGCCGTGTGAAGGACCTCCCCGGCGTTCGCTACAAGATCATCCGCGGCTCGCTGGACACCCAGGGCGTCCGTGGCCGCAAGCAGGCGCGCAGCAAGTACGGCGCGAAGAAGGAGAAGAGCTAATGCCTCGCAAGGGCCCCGCGCCGAAGCGTCCGCTGGTCATCGACCCGGTCTTCCAGTCCCAGCTGGTCACCCAGCTGGTGAACAAGGTGCTCGTCGACGGCAAGCGCTCGATCGCCGAGGCGATCGTCTACGGCGCCCTCGAGGGCGTCCGCGCCAAGGCCGACACCGACCCGGTCGTCGTGCTCAAGCGCGCGCTGGACAACGTGAAGCCCGCCCTGGAGGTCCGCAGCCGCCGTGTCGGTGGCGCCACCTACCAGGTGCCGATCGAGGTCCGTCCCTCCCGCAGCACCACGCTCGGCCTGCGCTGGCTCATCCAGTACAGCCGCGCCCGCCGCGAGAAGACGATGACCGAGCGCCTCATGAACGAGCTCCTGGACGCCAGCAACGGCCTCGGTGCCGCCGTGAAGCGTCGCGAGGACACCCACAAGATGGCCGAGTCGAACAAGGCCTTCGCGCACTACCGCTGGTGACGACAGTCCATCAGCAGCCGCTGCCCGCGGTGAACCCGGGCGACCCCCGGACACCGCGCACGGACTAGAGAGAAGAGGAGTGACGTAATGGCCCAGAACCAGGACCAACTCGCCAGGACCCGCAACATCGGGATCATGGCGCACATCGACGCCGGCAAGACGACGACGACCGAGCGGATCCTCTTCTACACCGGTATCAACTACAAGATCGGTGAAGTCCACGACGGCGCTGCCACGATGGACTGGATGGAGCAGGAGCAGGAGCGCGGCATCACGATCACGTCGGCCGCGACGAAGTGCACCTGGAACGGCCACGACATCAACATCATCGACACCCCGGGGCACGTCGACTTCACCGTCGAGGTGGAGCGGTCCCTGCGCGTGCTCGACGGTGCGGTCGCGGTCTACGACGGTGTCGCCGGTGTCGAGCCGCAGACCGAGCAGGTCTGGCGGCAGGCGGAGAAGTACAGCGTCCCGCGCATGTGCTTCGTCAACAAGCTCGACCGCACCGGTGCCGACTTCTTCCGCTGCGTCGACATGATGGTGGAGCGGCTCAACGCCAACGCGCTGGTCCTGCAGCTGCCGATCGGTGCTGAGGCCGACTTCATCGGCGTCGTCGACCTGGTGCAGATGAAGGCCCTCACCTGGCGCGGTGAGACCAAGATGGGCGAGGACTACGCCATCGAGGACATCCCCGCCGAGCTGGCCGACCAGGCCGCCGAGTACCGCGAGAAGCTCCTCGAGAACATCGCGGACTTCGACGACTCGCTGATGGAGGACTACCTCGCCGGCGAGGAGATCGACGTCGCCCGGCTCAAGGCAGCCATCCGCAAGGCCACCATCGCCGGCGAGGTGAACCCAGTCCTCACCGGCACCGCGTTCAAGAACAAGGGCGTGCAGCCCCTGCTCGACGCCGTCGTGGACTACCTGCCCAGCCCGCTGGACATCGAGGCCATCGTCGGCACCGCGCTCGACGGTGAGACCGAGGTCCTGCGTCACGCCGACGAGAACGAGCCGTTCTCCGCGCTGGCCTTCAAGATCCAGACCGACCAGCACCTCGGCAAGCTGACCTACATCCGCGTGTACTCGGGCAAGCTCGAGGCCGGTTCCCCGGTGCTGAACAGCACCAAGGACCGCAAGGAGCGGGTCGGCAAGATCTACCAGATGCACGCCAACAAGCGCGAGGAGCGCTCGGGCGTGGGTGCCGGTGAGATCGTCGCCGTCAACGGCATGAAGAACACGACGACGGGTGACACGCTCTGCGACCCGCAGAAGCCGGTCATCCTCGAGTCGATGACCTTCCCGGCGCCGGTCATCTCGGTCGCCATCGAGCCGAAGACGAAGAGCGACCAGGAGAAGCTGGGCACGGCCATCCAGAAGCTGGCCGAGGAGGACCCGACGTTCCAGGTCCGCCTCGACGAGGAGACCGGTCAGACGGTCATCTCCGGCATGGGTGAGCTGCACCTGGAGATCCTGGTCGACCGCATGCGGCGTGAGTTCAACGTCGAGGCCAACGTCGGCAAGCCGCAGGTGGCCTACCGCGAGACGATCCGCAAGGCCGTCGAGCGCTACGACTACACGCACAAGAAGCAGACCGGTGGCTCCGGCCAGTTCGCGAAGGTCCAGATCGCCATCGAGCCGCTCGTGATGACCGCGGACTCGGCGACCTACGAGTTCGAGAACAAGGTCACCGGTGGTCGCATCCCGCGGGAGTACATCCCCTCGGTCGACCAGGGCATGCAGGACGCCATGCAGTACGGCATCCTCGCCGGCTACCCGATGGTGGGCGTCAAGGCCTCGCTGCTGGACGGCGCCTACCACGAGGTCGACTCCTCGGAGATGGCCTTCAAGATCGCCGGCTCGATCGCCTTCAAGGAGGCGGCGCGCAAGGCCAGCCCGGCTCTGCTGGAGCCGATCATGGCCGTCGAGGTCGTCACCCCCGAGGACAACATGGGCGACGTCATCGGCGACCTGAACTCCCGCCGCGGCACCATCCAGGCGATGGAGGAGCGCTCCGGCGCCCGAGTCGTCAAGGCGCTGGTCCCGCTGTCGGAGATGTTCGGCTACGTGGGTGACCTGCGCAGCCGCACCCAGGGACGGGCGAGCTACACCATGGTGTTCGACACCTACGCTGAGGTGCCGGCCAACGTCGCCAAGGAGATCATCGCCAAGGCGACCGGCGAATGACCACCGGTCGGCCGCGGGTCTGACGACCCGCGGCCGACCAGCACCGCCCGTACCCCCCCACAGACACGCGCACGACTGCGAAGACACGGAGAGAGGATCCCAGTGGCCAAGGCCAAGTTCGAGCGGACCAAGCCGCACGTCAACATCGGCACCATCGGGCACATCGACCATGGGAAGACGACGCTGACCGCGGCGATCACCAAGGTCCTGCACGACAAGTACCCGGACCTCAACGAGGCGTCTGCGTTCGACCAGATCGACAAGGCGCCCGAGGAGAAGGCCCGCGGCATCACGATCTCGATCGCCCACGTCGAGTACCAGACCGAGAACCGGCACTACGCGCACGTCGACTGCCCCGGGCACGCCGACTACATCAAGAACATGATCACCGGTGCCGCGCAGATGGACGGCGCGATCCTGGTGGTTGCCGCCACCGACGGCCCGATGCCGCAGACCAAGGAGCACGTGCTCCTGGCCCGCCAGGTCGGTGTCCCCTACATCGTCGTGGCGCTCAACAAGGCCGACATGGTCGACGACGAGGAGATCCTCGAGCTCGTCGAGCTGGAGGTCCGTGAGCTCCTCAGCGAGTACGAGTTCCCGGGCGACGACCTCCCCGTGGTCCGCGTCTCGGCGCTGAAGGCCCTCGAGGGCGACGCCGAGTGGGGCGACAAGCTCATGGAGCTCATGAACGCCGTGGACTCGGCCATCCCCGAGCCCGTGCGTGAGATCGACATGCCGTTCCTCATGCCCGTCGAGGACGTCTTCACCATCACCGGTCGCGGCACCGTCGTCACCGGTCGCGTGGAGCGCGGCATCGTCAAGGTCTCCGAGGAGATCGAGATCGTCGGCATCCGCCCGACCTCGTCGAAGACGACGGTCACCGGTGTCGAGATGTTCCGCAAGCTGCTCGACCAGGGCCAGGCCGGCGACAACGTCGGGCTGCTCCTGCGCGGCATCAAGCGCGAGGACGTCGAGCGTGGCCAGGTCGTCGTGAAGCCGGGTTCCATCACCCCGCACACGAACTTCGAGGGCTCCGTCTACATCCTCTCGAAGGACGAGGGCGGCCGTCACACGCCGTTCTTCAACAACTACCGTCCCCAGTTCTACTTCCGGACCACGGACGTGACCGGCGTGGTGACCCTGCCCGCCGGCACCGAGATGGTCATGCCCGGTGACAACACCGAGATGTCGGTCGAGCTGATCCAGCCGATCGCCATGGAGGAAGGCCTGCGCTTCGCCATCCGCGAGGGTGGCCGGACCGTCGGCGCCGGCCGGGTCGTCAAGATCAACAAGTGACACCCTGACGGGCGGCGGCCGGACCGGCCGCCGCCCGTCAGTCGGGTCGGGACACCGACCCAGGGTCAGCAGACCCACACGAACTTTCACAACCGATCGGCAGGAGCGAAGACAACCGATGGCGGGACAGAAGATCCGCATCCGGCTGAAGGCCTACGACCACGAGGCGATCGATGCCTCGGCTCGTCGCATCGTCGAGACGGTGACGAAGACCGGTGCGCGCGTCGTCGGCCCCGTGCCGCTGCCGACGGAGAAGAACGTGTACTGCGTCATCCGCTCGCCGCACAAGTACAAGGACTCGCGCGAGCACTTCGAGATGCGCACCCACAAGCGGCTCATCGACATCCTCGACCCGACACCGAAGACGGTCGACGCGCTCATGCGCATCGACCTGCCGGCCTCGGTCGACGTCAACATCCAGTAAGGGCTGTTTCCAGACATGGCGAGCACATTCCGTGGTCTCCTCGGCGAGAAGCTGGGCATGACCCAGGTCTTCGACGAGAACAACCGCATCGTGCCGGTGACCGTCGTCAAGGCGGGCCCGTGCGTGGTCACCCAGGTCCGTACGCCTGAGAAGGACGGCTACTCCGCCGTCCAGCTCGGCTTCGGCGCGATCGACCCCCGCAAGGTGAACCGCCCCGAGGGCGGGCACTTCGCCAAGGCGGGCGTCACGCCGCGACGGCACCTGGTCGAGCTGCGCACCGAGGACGCCTCCGACTACACGGTGGGCCAGGAGCTGACCGTCGAGGTCCTCTCCGACGTCACCAAGGTCGACGTCACGGGCACCAGCAAGGGCAAGGGCACTGCCGGTGTCATGAAGCGTCACGGGTTCAAGGGCCTGGGCGCCGGACACGGCACGCACCGCAAGCACCGCGCGCCGGGCTCGATCGGCGGGGCCTCGACCCCGGGTCGCGTCTTCAAGGGCGTGCGCATGGCCGGGCGGATGGGCCACGTCACCACGACGACCCAGTCGCTGAAGGTCCACAAGGTCGATGCGGAGAACGGGCTGGTGCTCATCAAGGGCGCCGTCCCCGGTCCGCGTGGTGGGCTCCTGCTCGTCCGCTCTGCGGTCAAGGGCGGGCCCGTGGGGAGTGACACCAAGTGAGCCAGTCGATCGCCGAGTCCAAGGCACAGGCGCGGACCGACCGTCAGGTCCCGGTCCGTACGCCGGCGGGGGAGACCACCGGGAGCGTCACGCTTCCCGGTGAGCTCTTCGACGCCAACGCCAACGTCTCCCTGATGCACCAGGTCGTCGTGGCCCAGCTGGCCGCGGCCCGCCAGGGCACGCACTCGACCAAGACGCGCGCCGAGGTCAGCGGCACCGGTGCCAAGCCGTACCGGCAGAAGGGCACCGGCCGCGCCCGTCAGGGCTCGCTCCGAGCCCCGCAGTTCTCCGGCGGTGGCATCTCGCACGGCCCCAAGCCGCGCGACTACGAGCAGAAGACCCCCAAGAAGATGAAGGCGGCCGCCCTGCGCGGTGCCCTCTCCGACCGGGCCCGCGAGGACCGCGTCCACGTGGTCACCGCGTTCGTCGAGGGCGACGCCCCGTCGACCAAGTCCGCGCTGAAGGTCCTGACCTCGATCAGCACCGCCAAGCGCGTGCTGGTCGTCCTCGACCGCGACGACGTCCTCAACTGGGTCAGCCTGCGCAACGTGCCGCAGGTGCACCTGATCGAGGCCGGCCAGCTCAACACCTACGACGTGCTGGTGGCCGACGAGGTCGTCTTCACCGAGGTCGCGCTGGCCGAGTTCGTGTCCGGTCCGGCCCGGGGCGGGAAGAGCGGCGCGTCCGTCGAGCTCCCCGACCTGACCACGCCGAGCATCCCGGGTGCCATCCCCTCCGTCGAGGGCCAGGGCACCACGGACCTCGACCTGGGCGAGGCCCCGGTCGACCCCACGCCGGTCGCCCAGGCAGCCAGCACCGTGCCGGTCGCCGACGTGACCACGCCGGCCGAGGCCGCCCGTGCCGACGTCAGCACCGATGACACCGAGGAGAAGGCATGAGCGTCCGCGACCCCCGGGACGTCCTGCTGTCCCCGGTGATCTCCGAGAAGAGCTACGGCCTCCTCGACCAGAACAAGTACACGTTCATCGTGCGTCCCGACGCCAACAAGACCCAGATCAAGATCGCTGTGCAGCAGGTCTTCAACGTGAAGGTCCTCGCCGTCAACACGATCAACCGTCAGGGGAAGAGGAAGCGCTCGAAGGGCGCTCTGATGGGCAAGCGCAAGGACACCAAGCGCGCCATCGTCTCCGTGGCCCCCGGCGACCGCATCGAGCTCTTCGGGGGCCCGGGCGCCTGACGGCCCCGGACCACCGATCGGACCAGAGGACTGACGAGGAACCATGGCCATCCGTAAGTACAAGCCGACGACGCCGGGCCGCCGCGGCTCGTCCGTCGCCGACTTCGCCGAGGTCACCCGCGACCACCCCGAGAAGTCGCTGGTCCGGCCGTTGCACGGCCGGGGTGGGCGCAACGCCCACGGGCGCATCACCACGCGCCACCAGGGCGGCGGGCACAAGCGCGCCTACCGGCTGATCGACTTCCGCCGGGCGGACAAGGACGGCGTGCCGGCCAAGGTCGCGCACATCGAGTACGACCCCAACCGCACGTCGCGCATCGCGCTGCTGCACTTCGCCGACGGGGAGAAGCGCTACATCATCGCCCCGGCGAAGCTGTCGCAGGGCGACCTGGTGGAGTGCGGCCCGGCCGCCGACATCAAGCCCGGCAACAACCTGCCGCTGCGCAACATCCCGGTCGGCACGGTCATCCACGCCATCGAGCTGCGGCCCGGTGGCGGCGCGAAGATCGCCCGCTCGGCCGGCACGAGCGTCCAGCTGGTCGCCCGTGAGGGCCGCTTCGCCCAGCTGCGCATGCCGTCCGGCGAGATCCGCAACGTCGACGTCCGCTGCCGCGCGACGATCGGCGAGGTCGGCAACGCCGAGCAGTCGAACATCAACTGGGGCAAGGCCGGCCGCATGCGGTGGAAGGGCAAGCGCCCCACCGTCCGTGGTGTCGCCATGAACCCGGTCGACCACCCGCACGGTGGTGGTGAGGGCAAGACCTCCGGTGGCCGGCACCCGGTCAACCCGAAGGGCAAGCCGGAGGGCCGTACGCGCAAGCGCAAGGCCAGTGATGCCCTGATCGTGCGCCGCCGGCGCACCAACAAGAAGCGCTGAGCGGGTAGAGGAGCCGACAGACATGCCACGCAGCCTGAAGAAGGGCCCGTTCGTCGACGACCACCTGCTCGCCAAGGTGGACGTCCAGAACGACAAGGGCACCAAGAACGTCATCCGCACCTGGTCGCGGCGTTCGACGATCATCCCCGACATGCTCGGGCACACGATCGCCGTGCACGACGGCCGCAAGCACGTCCCGGTGTTCGTCACCGAGGCGATGGTCGGGCACAAGCTCGGCGAGTTCGCGCCCACGCGCACCTTCCGTGGGCACATCAAGGACGACCGTCGCTCGCGGCGCGGCTGACCAGGTAGAGAGAAGACACAGATGACTTCCCAGTTGGGACAGGAGACGCCGGTCGCCCGGGCCACCGCCCGGTTCGTCCGCGTCACCCCGATGAAGGCGCGGCGGGTGGTGGACATGATCCGTTACCTGCCGACCGACGAGGCGCTGGCGCTGCTGCGCTTCGCCCCGCAGACCGCCAGCGAGCCGGTGGCCAAGGTCGTCGCCAGCGCGGTGGCCAACGCCGAGCACAACCTCCGCCTCGACCCCGCTGCGCTCGTCGTGAGCGCCGCGTTCGTCGACGAGGGCCCCACGCTCAAGCGGATCCGTCCGCGTGCGCAGGGCCGGGCGTTCCGCATCAACAAGCGGACCAGCCACATCACCGTCGAGGTCTCCGAGGTGAGCTCGAGCGCCGAGCTCGCCCTGCGGTCTCGCAAGGCACGGCGCGAGACCGGGCAGTCCGGCCCGGCGACGCAGCAGACCAGCAACACGAGGGGAGGGACCCGCTAGTGGGTCAGAAGGTCAACCCGCACGGGTTCCGGCTCGGCATCACCACCGACTACAAGTCCCGGTGGTACGCGGACAAGCTGTACGCGGACTACGTCAAGGAGGACGTGGCGATCCGCAAGCTCATGGGCAAGGGCATGGAGCGCGCCGGCATCTCGAAGGTGGAGATCGAGCGCACCCGTGACCGCGTCCGCGTGGACATCCACACCGCCCGGCCGGGCATCGTCATCGGCCGCCGCGGCGCGGAGGCCGACCGCATCCGCGGTGAGCTCGAGAAGCTCACCGGCAAGCAGGTCCAGCTGAACATCCTCGAGGTGAAGAACCCCGAGTCCGACGCGCAGCTGGTCGCCCAGGGTGTCGCCGAGCAGCTGTCCAGCCGCGTGAGCTTCCGTCGTGCCATGCGCAAGGCGATGCAGTCCGCGCAGCGCAGCCCGCAGGTCAAGGGCATCCGGGTGCAGTGCTCCGGGCGCCTGGGCGGCACCGAGATGAGCCGTTCGGAGTTCTACCGCGAGGGTCGTGTCCCGCTGCACACCCTCCGGGCGAACATCGACTACGGCATCTACGAGGCCCGCACGACCTTCGGCCGCATCGGCGTGAAGGTCTGGATCTACAAGGGCGACGCCAGCGGTTCGCGCGCCGAGCGGGAGGCCCTTGAGGCCCTCGCCCAGCGTCAGCAGCGCCGTGAGCGGGCCCAGCGCCCGCAGCGCCGGTCGGGTTCGTCGGGCACCACCGCCGGCGGCACCGAGGCCGGTCGCGCGGCAGCCGAGGGCACCGGCCCGGTGGAGGACACCACGGTCACCGCCGTGGCTGCCACCTCCGGCGAGGTCGCTCCCGAGCAGAGCGTCGGCGAGGCTGCCGGCGCCGAGGGCACCGCCGTGGCTCAGGCCGCCGGTGCCGAGAACACGGAGGCCTGATCATGCTGATCCCTCGTCGGGTCAAGCACCGCAAGCAGCACCACCCGGACCGTTCGGGCAAGGCCAAGGGCGGCACCGAGATCAACTTCGGTGACTTCGCCATCCAGGCCCTGGAGCCGGCGTACGTGACCAACCGTCAGATCGAGTCCGCTCGTATCGCGATGACGCGTCACATCAAGCGTGGCGGCAAGGTGTGGATCTCGATCTACCCCGACCGTCCGCTGACCAAGAAGCCGGCCGAGACCCGCATGGGTTCCGGCAAGGGCTCGCCCGAGTGGTGGGTGGCCAACGTCAAGCCCGGCCGGATCATGTTCGAGCTGTCCGGTGTCGACGAGCCGGTGGCCCGCGAGGCCATGCGGCGTGCGATCCACAAGCTCCCGATGAAGTGCCGCTTCATCTCCCGAGAAGGAGAGGCGTGATGGCCGCCGGTCTCACTGCGCCCGAGCTGCGCGAGCTCTCCGTCGACGAGCTGGCCACCCGGCTGCGCGAGTCGCGTGAAGAGCTGTTCAACCTGCGGTTCCAGGTGGCCACCGGCCAGCTGGACAACAACCGGCGACTGCAGACCGTCCGCCGCGACATCGCCCGGATCTACACGATCATGCGCGAGCGCGAGCTCGGTCTGTCGGTCGCCCCGAACGAGGGTGTGGCATGAGCGAGGCCAGCAACGCACCGGTCGAGCGCGCGGACCGCAAGGTCCGTGAGGGGCTCGTCGTCAGCGACAAGATGGAGAAGACCATCGTCGTCGAGGTCGAGGACCGCGTGAAGCACGCGCTGTATGGCAAGGTCCTGCGCCGCACCAGCAAGTTGAAGGCGCACGACGAGCTGAACACCGCCGGCATCGGCGACCGGGTGCAGATCATGGAGACGCGCCCCACCTCCGCCACCAAGCGCTGGCGTCTGGTGTCGGTCGTCGAGAAGGCCAAGTAAGCAGCTGCCCACCGGCCTCCCCAGGCCAGTGAGCAGGGAGTACCCTGGACGACTGGCGCGCCCTCCGGGTGCGCGCCACATCCCGGAACCCGTGTACGGACGCACCGGCGGCGAACGCTGCCGGTGCGTCCGCACGTGGGCACCGGACAGCCGGTTCACCGATCCGGTCCGGCTGTCGACACCGATACACAGGAGCAGGTAGTGATCCAGCAGGAGTCGCGACTGCGAGTCGCCGACAACACCGGGGCCAAGGAGATCTTGTGCATCCGGGTTCTCGGCGGGTCCGGTCGACGCTACGCGGGCATCGGTGACGTCATCGTCGCCACCGTGAAGGACGCGCTGCCCGGCGCAGGCGTCAAGAAGGGCGACGTGGTCAAGGCCGTCATCGTCCGCACGGTCAAGGAGCGTCGTCGTCCCGACGGCTCCTACATTCGCTTCGACGAGAACGCCGCGGTCATCATCCGCGACAGCGGCGACCCGCGCGGTACCCGCATCTTCGGCCCCGTGGGCCGCGAGCTGCGTGACAAGCGCTTCATGCGGATCATCTCGCTCGCTCCGGAGGTGTTGTGATCATGGCTCAGCAGAGCAGCGGGAAGACCCCGTCGATGAAGGTCAAGAAGGGCGACTCCGTCGTCGTCCTGTCCGGCAAGGACAAGGGTGCGAAGGGCCGCGTCATCGCCGCCTTCCCCAAGACGTCGAAGGTCCTGGTCGAGGGCATCGGCCGGGTCAAGAAGCACACCCGGGTCAGCAGCAACCAGCGCGGCGCGCAGTCCGGCGGCATCGTGACGCAGGAGGCCGCCATCCACGTGAGCAACGTGATGGTCGTCGACTCCGAGGGCAACCCCACCCGCGTCGGGTACCGCAAGGACGATGACGGCCGCAACATCCGGGTCTCCCGGCGCACCGGTAAGGACCTCTGAACATGAGCGCACCCACGCGTGAACTGCCCCGCATGCTGGCCCGGTACCGCGAGGAGATCGCACCGGCCCTGATGGCGGAGTTCGGCTACTCGAACGTCATGCAGATCCCCGGTCTGGTCAAGATCGTGGTCAACATGGGCGTCGGCGAGGCCACCCGCGACGCGAAGCTGATGGACGGCGCGGTCCGCGACCTCACCGCCATCACCGGTCAGAAGCCGGCCGTGGTCAAGGCCCGCAAGTCCATCGCCCAGTTCAAGCTGCGCGAGGGCATGCCGATCGGCGCGAAGGTCACCCTCCGCAACGACCGCATGTGGGAGTTCCTGGACCGGCTGCTCTCGCTGGCCCTGCCCCGCATCCGCGACTTCCGTGGCCTGAGCCCGAAGCAGTTCGACGGCCACGGCAACTACACGTTCGGTCTCAACGAGCAGTCGATGTTCCGCGAGATCGACGTCGACCGGATCGACCGCCCCCGGGGCATGGACATCACCCTGGTGACCACCGCCACCACCGACGAGGAGGGCCGCGAGCTGCTCTCGCTGCTCGGCTTCCCCTTCGCCGGCCAGACCGTCGTCAACGCGACCCGCTGACGCGGTCTGCGTAGAAGTTCCAGGAGATCCAGAGATGGCCAAGAAGGCTCTTGTCAACAAGGCAGCCCGCACCCCGAAGTTCAAGGTGCGCGGCTACACCCGCTGCCAGCGGTGCGGTCGTCCGCACGCGGTGTTCCGCAAGTTCGGCCTCTGCCGGATCTGCGTGCGGGAGATGGCCCACGCCGGCGAGCTGCCCGGCGTGACCAAGTCCAGCTGGTGACGTCCCCCGCCCCAGGGTCACGCCCTGGGGCGGGGTCGGCACGGCTCTGCACCACCGACCAACCGGTCACCTGAAGACGCACCACCGATCGCCGAAGGCCCTGCGCCAAGTCCCCGTGACCCAGCGCGTGCGGAACCGCGGCGAGAGAGGCACCACCCACACATGACGATGACCGACCCGATCGCGGACATGCTCACGCGGCTGCGGAACGCCAACCAGGCGTACCACGACACCGCTGCCATGCCGTCGTCGAAGCTGAAGACGCACGTCGCCGAGATCCTCCAGAAGGAGGGTTACATCGGCGGCTGGACCGTCAACGACGTCGAGGTGGACGGCCACGTCCGCAAGGAGCTCGTGGTCTCCCTCAAGTACGGCCCCAACCGTGAGCGGAGCATCGCCGGCATCCGGCGCGTGTCCAAGCCCGGCCTGCGGGTCTACGCGAAGTCGACCTCCCTGCCGAAGGTCCTCGGCGGCCTCGGGGTGGCGATCATCTCCACCTCCACCGGACTGCTGACCGACAAGCAGGCGAACAAGAAGGGCGTGGGTGGGGAAGTCCTCGCCTACGTCTGGTAAGAGGAGACGCAGACATGTCACGGATCGGACGACTCCCGATTCCGGTGCCCAGTGGGGTTGACGTCGCCATCGACGGGCGCACGGTCAACGTCTCGGGCCCGAAGGGGAAGCTGAGCCACACGGTGGCCGCTCCCATCACCGTCGAGCGCGGTGAGGACGGCACGCTGCAGGTGCAGCGTCCCGACGACCAGCGCGAGAGCCGTGCCCTGCACGGTCTCTCCCGCACCCTCATCGCCAACATGATCACCGGCGTCACCCAGGGGTACGACAAGACCCTGGAGATCGTCGGCGTGGGTTACCGCGTGGCTGCCCGTGGGGCGGACCTCGAGTTCGCGCTCGGCTTCAGCCACCCGGTCGTCGTGAAGGCCCCCGAGGGGATCTCCTTCACCGTCGAGGCCCCGACCCGCCTGCGCGTCAGCGGCATCGACAAGCAGCAGGTCGGCGAGGTCTCCGCCAAGATCCGCAAGATCCGCAAGCCCGACCCGTACAAGGGCAAGGGCGTGCGGTACCAGGGCGAGGTCGTCAAGCGCAAGGTCGGGAAGACGGGCAAGTGATGACCACTGCAGCGAACACCGCGAAGGGCCCCCGGGTGCACAAGCCCGTCGGGACCGACATCAGCACCGCGCGCCGCGTCTCGCGGCTGCGCCGGCACAACCGTCTGCGCAAGCGCGTGGGCGGTACGCCGGAGCGGCCCCGTCTGGTCGTCAAGCGCAGCTCCCGGCACATCCACGTCCAGGTCGTCGACGACACCGTCGGTCGCACCCTGGTCAGTGCCTCCACCATGGACGCCAGCCTGAAGGGCGTGGCCGGCGACAAGTCCGCGCTCGCCCGTCAGGTCGGTGCGCTGGTGGCCGAGCGTGCGAAGGCCGCCGGCATCGGCGCCGTCGTCTTCGACCGTGGTGGCAACCGGTACGCCGGTCGCATCGCCGCGCTCGCCGACGGCGCCCGCGAGAGTGGGCTGGACTTCTGATGCGCACCACTTCCACGAACGAGCTGTCGAGCATGATCGAGAGGGACGTCTGATGCCAGGACCACAGCGACGCGGCGGTGGCGCCGGCGGTACGGGTGGCCCCGGTGCCGGCGGCCAGGGCGGCCAGGGCGGCGGCAACGACCGTCGTGACCGTCGGGACGGCGGGCGTGGCCCCGGCGGCCCCGTCGAGAAGAGCCAGTTCATCGAGCGCGTGGTCGCCATCAACCGCGTGTCGAAGGTCGTCAAGGGCGGTCGGCGCTTCAGCTTCACCGCGCTGGTGATCGTCGGCGACGGCGACGGCACCGTGGGTGTCGGCTACGGCAAGGCCAAGGAGGTGCCCGCGGCGATCGCCAAGGGCGTCGAGGAGGCCAAGAAGCACTTCTACAAGGTGCCCCGCATCGCCGCCACGATCCCGCACCCCGTGCAGGGTGAGGCCGCGGCCGGCGTCGTGCTGCTCAAGCCGGCCAGCCCCGGTACCGGCGTCATCGCCGGTGGCCCGGTGCGTGCCGTCCTCGAGTGCGCCGGCATCCACGACGTGCTCTCCAAGAGCCTCGGGTCCTCCAACCCGATCAACATCGTCCACGCGACCATGCAGGCGCTGAAGGACCTCGTCCGTCCCGAGGAGATCGCGGCCCGCCGCGGTCTGCCCCTGGAGGACGTCGCCCCGGCCGCCATGCTGCGCGCCCGGGCCGGACAGGGGGTCTGACATGGCTCAGCTGAAGGTCACCCAGATCAAGTCGGCGATCGGCACCAAGCCCAACCAGCGTCAGACGCTGCGTTCGCTCGGGCTCAAGCGGATCAGCGACTCGGTCGTCCAGGAGGACCGTCCCGAGATCCGCGGGATGGTCGCGACGGTGCCGCACCTGGTCACCGTCGAAGAGATCGTCTGAGCAGGGGAACGTCATGACTCTCAAGGTCCACCACCTGCGTCCGGCCCCCGGCGCCCACACCAAGAAGACCCGCGTGGGTCGTGGTGAGGGCTCGAAGGGCAAGACCGCCGGTCGCGGCACCAAGGGCTCCGGCGCCCGCGTGCAGGTCTCTGCACGGTTCGAGGGTGGTCAGACCCCCCTCTTCATGCGGCTGCCGAAGCTCTCGGGCTTCAAGAACAACAACAAGGTCGTCTTCCAGGTCGTCAACCTGGACCGGATCGCCTCCCTGTTCCCGCAGGGTGGTCGCATCGACCCCGACACGCTGGCCGACGCCGGCGCCGTCCGTCGCGGTCAGCCGATCAAGGTCCTGGGCACCGGCGAGCTCGGCGGGGTGAAGGTCGACGTGCAGGCGCACGCCTTCTCCAAGTCCGCCGAGGAGAAGATCGGCGCTGCCGGGGGCAGCACCACCCAGCTCTGAGGGAGGACCCCTCTGCCCTCCGCCGCGAGCCAGCTCGTGGCGGAGGGCAGAGGGGCCTTCTGCTGTTCGGCGGGGAGTCCGCCGCCGGACGGCACCGGCCCCACGGGTCTGCACGCCGGACGGCGTGACGGGCCCGGCCGGGCCATCGACCAGATGTTGATAACCTCGAACGACCGACTTGGGGAGGGCACGTGCTGCAGGCGTTCGCCGCTGCGTTCCGGACGCCAGATCTCCGGCGCAAGCTGCTCTTCTCACTGGCGCTGATCGCGGTCTACCGGCTGGGCGCCAGCGTCCCCGGTCCCGGGGTCTCGATCGAGGCGATCAACAGCTGCCTGGAGCAGGCCAACGCCTCCGACCAGCGCGACGTCTACTCGCTGGTGAACCTGTTCTCCGGCGGTGCGCTGCTGCGGCTGTCGGTGTTCGCGCTCGGCATCATGCCGTACATCACCGCGAGCATCATCGTGCAACTGCTGGTGGTGGTCATCCCACGGTTCGAGCAGCTGAAGAAGGAAGGGCAGTCGGGTCAGGCGAAGCTGACCCAGTACACCCGCTACCTCACCATCGCGCTCGCCGTGCTGCAGAGCACCGGGATCATCGCCCTGGCCCGCAGCGGCCAGCTGTTCCCGAACTGCCAGCAGGACATCATCCCGTCGAACTCCGTGTGGACGACGGTGGTCCTCGTCGTCACCCTCACCGCCGGCACGGCCGTCATCATGTGGCTGGGCGAGCTGCTCACCGAGAAGGGGATCGGCAACGGCATGTCCGTGCTGATCTTCACCTCGATCGCGGCCCGCATCCCCGCCGAGGGCGGCTCGATCCTGCAGACCCGCGGCGCCTTCATCTTCACCGTCGTCTGCATCTTCGCGGTGATCGTGATCGCCTCGGTGGTCTACGTCGAGCAGGCCCAGCGCCGCATCCCCGTGCAGTACGCCAAGCGCATGGTGGGCCGGCGCATGTACGGCGGCACCTCGACCTACCTGCCGCTGAAGGTGAACCAGGCCGGTGTCATCCCGGTCATCTTCGCCTCGTCGCTGCTCTACCTGCCGCAGCTGGTCAGCCAGCTGCAGGGCGACACCAGCGGCCCGGTGCGGCGGTTCTTCGAGAACTACGTGATCAACCAGAGCAGCCCGGTGCACATCGCGATCTACTTCGCGCTCATCGTTTTCTTCACGTACTTCTACGTCTCGATCACGTTCAACCCGGAAGAGCGGGCCGACGACATGAAGCGCTACGGCGGCTTCATCCCCGGCATCCGCCCCGGTCGTCCCACCGCGGAGTACCTGCAGTACGTGCTGTCCCGGATCACGCTGCCGGGCTCGATCTACCTGGGTCTGGTCGCCGTGCTGCCCAACCTGTTCCTCTCGATCACCGAGCAGGGGAACAACCAGAACTTCCCGTTCGGCGGGACCGCGGTGCTGATCATGGTGGGAGTGGGCTTGGAGACGGTCAAGCAGATCGAGACGCAGCTCAACCAGCGCAGCTACGAAGGGTTCCTGCGCTAGTGCGCGTCGTGTTGCTGGGGCCCCCTGGAGCGGGCAAGGGCACCCAGGCGCAGATCATCGCCAGCCGCATGTCGGTGCCGGCGATCTCGACCGGGGACATCTTCCGGGCCAACGTGACCGGGCAGACCGAGCTGGGGCAGCAGGCGAAGGCCTACATGGACTCCGGTGACCTGGTCCCGGACGAGATCACGGTCGCGATGGTCACCGAGCGGCTGGCCGAGCCCGACGCCAAGGCCGGCTTCCTGCTCGACGGCTTCCCGCGGACGATCGCCCAGGCCGAGCAGCTCCGTGACTCCCTCGCCGAGCTCGGGCACCTGCTGGACCGCTGCCTCGAGCTCGTGGTCGACGAGGACGAGCTGGTGCGCCGGCTCTCCGGGCGCAAGATGCTCGTCGACGGCGAGTGGGTCCAGCGCGACGACGACAAGCCCGAGACGGTCCGGCACCGCCTCGAGGTCTACCGGGAACAGACCGCTCCGCTGTCGGGGTTCTACCGCCAAGCCGGGCTGCTGAGCCAGATCGACGCGATCGGCGAGATCGACGAGGTCACCGATCGGGCGCTGACCGCGCTCGGCTTCACCGACGACGGCCCGGCCGGGGCCCCGGCCGCAGGCTGAGAGCGCGAGGGCAAGGTGCACGGTGACCGTGGCGCCGCCCTCCTGGCACGCCTGCCCGTGCTGGCGAAGTGGAGTGGACGCATGATCCAGATCAAGACGACGCACGAGCTCGAGCTGATGCGCGCCTCCGGGCTCGTGACCGCCGGGGCCATCGCCGCGGTTAAGGCAGCCGTGGCCCCCGGTGTCACCACGGGGGAGCTGGACGCCATCGCCGAGGACCACATCCGGTCCCACGGCGCGGTGCCGAACTTCCTGGGCTACCACGGCTTCACCGGCACCATCTGCGCCTCGGTCAACGACGAGGTGGTCCACGGCATCCCGTCCACGGAGCGGGTCCTCGCCGACGGGGACAACATCTCCATCGACTGCGGGGCCGTGCTGGACGGCTGGCACAGCGACTCCGCCGTCACGGTCACCGTGGGCACTGCCCGCGCGGAGGACCTGGAGCTCATCGCCGTCACGGAGCGCTCGATGTGGGCCGGGCTGGCCCGGGCGATCGCCGGCGGCCGTCTCACCGACATCAGCGCCGCGGTGGAGGAGTCGATCACCGCGCACCCGCACCGCTACGGGATCGTCGACCACTACGGCGGCCACGGCATCGGCACCGAGATGCACCAGGACCCGCACGTGCTCAACTACGGGCGTGCCGGGCGTGGCCCGAAGCTCGTCCCGGGGCTGGCCCTGGCCATCGAGCCGATGGTGACCGTCGGCGACCCGGCCACCGCCGAGCTGGAGGACGGCTGGACGGTGGTCACGAAGGACGGCTCCCGCGCCGCGCACTTCGAGCACAGCGTCGCCATCACCCCCGAGGGCCCCTGGGTCCTCACCGCGGAGGACGGCGGCCTCGCCGGCCTCGCGCCCTTCGGCGTCACCCCGCGCTCCTGACCGAACGGCTCTGCCGCGTCCTGCGCTCCTCCGGTGGCCGGGGCGGCCGTCACCCGGACCGGGTTGGAGCCCAGGGGGTCCAGGGAGTACAGTGACCGTTGGCGTTCGCGCCGCCCGTCGTCGTGCTGTGGCCGTACGCCGATGGACGCCCTCAGCGAGATCGCCCGCACCACCGCGTACTGCACCCGGGTCACCCGGGTCTGCGCGTCGCACTGAATCCAGTTCCACCGTCCTGCCGTTGCGGCATGGGCGAATGCAGTCCGATCGAACGAGGAGGCCGTGTAGGCGTGGCAAAGAAGGACGGGGCCATCGAGGTCGAGGGTCGCGTCGTGGAGCCGCTGCCCAACGCGATGTTCCGAGTCGAACTGCAGAACGGGCACCGAGTGCTCGCCCACATCAGCGGCAAGATGCGGCAGCACTACATCCGCATCCTGCCCGAGGACCGCGTGGTCGTGGAGCTGTCGCCCTACGACCTGACCCGCGGCCGCATCGTCTACCGCTACAAGTGACCCCCGCCGGTCCGGCGTCCACCCGACGCCTGCTGACCGGCCACGAACTACAGGAATGAGGGCGGCACCGGTGAAGGTCCAGCCGTCGGTGAAGAAGATCTGTGACAAGTGCAAGGTGATCCGCCGGCACGGCCGGGTCATGGTCATCTGCGAGAACGCCCGGCACAAGCAGCGCCAGGGCTGAGGGAGTACCGGACAATGGCTCGACTTGCAGGCGTTGACCTCCCCCGCGAGAAGCGGATGGAGGTCGCGCTCACCTACATCTACGGGATCGGCCCGACGTCGTCGAAGGCGACCCTGACCGCGACGGGCGTCAGCCCGGACCTGCGCGTCAAGGACCTGACCGACGAGGACCTCCTCAAGTTGCGCGACTACATCGACGAGCACTTCCGCGTCGAGGGTGACCTGCGCCGCGAGGTGGCCGCCGACATCCGCCGCAAGGTGGAGATCGGTTGCTACCAGGGTCTGCGGCACCGCCGCGGTCTCCCGGTGCACGGGCAGCGCACGAAGACGAACGCGCGCTCGAGCAAGGGCCCGCGCAAGACCATCGCGGGCAAGAAGAAGGCCCGCTGATCTCAGCTCGTCGGCGCACCGTCGTTGGTCCGTAGGGCCGGACCGGCGGTGCGCCTCAGCACGACCGTCCCCCCTGCTGCGGCAGGGGGGACGACCAGGCCACGAACACAGACTCAGACCGGAGAGAGATGCCTCCCAGGGCTCGCGCGGCAGCTGGCACCAAGAAGGTGCGCCGCAAGGAGAAGAAGAACGTCGCTCACGGCGCGGCGCACATCAAGAGCACCTTCAACAACACGATCGTGTCGATCACCGACCCCACGGGCAACGTGATCAGCTGGGCCTCGGCCGGCCACGTCGGTTTCAAGGGCTCGCGCAAGTCCACGCCGTTCGCGGCGCAGATGGCTGCCGAGAGCGCGGCGCGCAAGGCCCAGGAGCACGGCATGCGCAAGGTCGACGTCTTCGTGAAGGGTCCCGGCTCCGGTCGCGAGACCGCGATCCGCTCCCTGCAGGCCACTGGCCTCGAGGTCGGACAGATCCAGGACGTGACGCCGCAGCCGCACAACGGCTGCCGGCCCAAGAAGCGCCGCCGGGTCTGACCGGTCACTGACGAGACGATCTAGGAGTATTTGACGTGGCCCGTTACACCGGAGCCGACTGCCGTCTGTGCAGGCGCGAGAAGATGAAGCTGTTCCTCAAGGGCAGCAAGTGCGAGTCCCCGAAGTGCCCGATCGAGATCCGGCCCTACCCGCCGGGCGAGCACGGCCGTGGGCGCACCAAGGACAGCGAGTACCTGCTCCAGCTTCGTGAGAAGCAGAAGGCCCGCCGCATCTACGGCGTGCTGGAGAAGCAGTTCCGCGGTTACTACGAAGAGGCCAACAAGAAGACGGGCAAGACCGGTGAGGTCCTGCTGCAGATCCTCGAGTCGCGCCTGGACAACGTGGTCTACCGGGCCGGCTTCGCCGAGTCCCGTGACATGGCCCGCCAGCTGGTGCGCCACGGCCACATCAAGGTGAACGGCCGCAAGGTCGACATCCCGTCCTTCCGCGTGTCCGCGAACGACATCCTCGAGGTGGCTGCGAAGTCCACCGAGATGGTCCCGTTCCAGCTCGCCCAGGCGAAGGCCGGCTCCCGTCCGGTCCCGCCGTGGCTCGAGGTCATCTCCTCGCAGCTGAAGGTGCTCGTCCACAACATCCCGGCCCGCCAGGTGATCGACACCCCGGTCCAGGAGCAGTTGATCGTCGAGCTCTACTCGAAGTAGAAGGACCCCCTCGCCCCCCACGCCACGCTCCGCGCGGCGTGGGGCCCTGTGAGGGAGCCGAACTGCACGACGGCGGGGCGGGTGGACCGATGTCCGCCCCGCCGGCACCACCTCCCTCACGGCGTCATATGGCGGTCGCCGGAGGACACGAAGGAGAACCACCATGCTCATCGCACAGCGTCCGACCCTCACCGAGGAGACCATCGACGCCCAGCGCTCACGGTTCGTCATCGAGCCGCTCGAGCCGGGTTTCGGTTACACCCTCGGCAACTCGCTCCGTCGCACCCTGCTGTCCTCGATCCCCGGCGCTGCTGTCACCAGCATCCGCATCGAGGGCACCCTGCACGAGTTCACCACTGTGCCGGGCGTCAAGGAGGACGTCACCGAGATCATCCTGAACCTCAAGGGCCTCGTGGTCAGCTCCGACTCCGACGAGCCGGTGACCATGTACCTGCGCAAGCAGGGCCCGGGTGAGGTCACCGCCGCCGACATCGCGCCCCCGGCCGGTGTCGAGGTGCACAACCCCGAGCTGCACATCGCCACGCTCAACGCCAAGGGCCGCCTCGAGGTGGAGCTGGTCGTCGAGCGCGGCCGCGGCTACGTGCCGGCCACGCAGAACAAGCAGCCCGGCCAGGAGATCGGTCGGATCCCCGTCGACTCGATCTACTCCCCGGTGCTCAAGGTGACCTACGCCGTCGAGGCCACCCGCGTCGAGCAGCGCACCGACTTCGACCGCCTCGTGGTCGACGTCGAGACCAAGCCGTCGATGGAGCCCCGCGACGCCATCGCCAGCGCCGGTTCCACCCTGGTGGAGCTGTTCGGCCTGCTGCGCGAGCTCAACGTCGACGCCGAGGGCATCGAGGTCGGGCCCAGCCCGGCCGAGGCCGCCGACATCGCGAACTTCTCGATGCCGATCGAGGACATGGACCTCACCGTCCGGTCCTACAACTGCCTCAAGCGCGAGGGCGTGCACACCGTCGGGGAGCTCGTCACCCGCTCGGAGGCCGACCTGCTCGACATCCGCAACTTCGGTGCGAAGTCGATCGACGAGGTCAAGCTCAAGCTCGCCGCCATGGGCCTGGCCCTGAAGGACAGCCCGCCCGGGTTCGTCCCGACCTCGGTCGAGAGCTACGACGAGGGCTACGAGACCGACGCCTACCAGGGCGACGCCTCCTACGGCGACCCGGCGCAGTTCGACGAGACCACGTTCCAGGAGACCGAGCAGCTCTGAGAGACGGACCTCGCCGCCCCCCGGGGCGGCGAGGTCCCGCCGGTCCCGGCACCGCCGGGACCGGAGCACCACCCATCAGTGAACGCGCGGCCTGCAGGGACACCCCGGCGGCCTGAGGAAGGACCGACATGCCCACCCCCACAAAGGGCCCTCGTCTCGGCGGGTCCCCCGCGCACGAGCGGCTGATGCTGGCCAACCTGGCCACCTCGCTGTTCGAGCACGGTCGGATCACCACCACCGAGACCAAGGCCAAGCGGCTCCGCCCGCTGGCCGAGAAGCTCATCACCTTCGCCAAGCGCGGCGACCTGCACGCGCGTCGTCAGGTGATGACGACGGTCCGTGACAAGTCGGTCGTCCACCACCTGTTCGCCGAGATCGGCCCGCGCTACGCCGACCGTCCGGGCGGCTACACCCGCATCACCAAGGTCGGTCCCCGCAAGGGCGACAACGCCCCCATGGCGGTCATCGAGCTGGTCGAGGGCCAGACCGTGGCGCAGCAGGCCGTCGGCGAGGCCGAGCAGGCCCGCGGCTCCCGCTTCGCCTCCGGGGCCGGCGCGTCCGCCGCCGCCGGTGAGGTCACCGCCGGTGCCACCGAGTCCGGTCTCGTCGAC
The DNA here is from genome assembly GCF_019112525.1 of Modestobacter sp. L9-4. Classification (NCBI taxonomy): domain Bacteria; kingdom Bacillati; phylum Actinomycetota; class Actinomycetes; order Geodermatophilales; family Geodermatophilaceae; genus Modestobacter; species Modestobacter sp. L9-4. Next base: position 1,556,919 of record NZ_CP077800.1, on the reverse strand, counting down.
ACCGACGTCACCACCGGCCCGGGTGGGGACACCAGCCCGGCCGTCGTCGCCGGTGCCGCCGGTCTCGAGGACGCCGAGGCGATCGTGACCGACGTCTACAACCCCGACGGCGAGCGGCAGGACGACGGCGACGTGACCCCGCAGCCCACCGCCGAGAACGCTGCCGTCGTCGACGACGAGAACCTGTCGCCGGAGGTCGCCAACGCGGCCGCCGCCGAGGTCGAGGCCGCCGAGCTCGGTGACGCCGCGACCGCGGGCCGCCAGGCCCCCGGTGGCGACCCCGAGGTCGACCCCAAGTGACCTCGACCGTCTCCTGACGGTCAGCTCCGTGGAGCACCTGTTCGCCGACGAGCCCGCCACCGACACCGGTGGCGGGCTCGTCCGCGTCCGGCTCGACGTCTCCTACGACGGCACCGCGCTGCACGGCTGGGCGCGCCAGCCCGGGCAGCGCACCGTGCAGTCCGAGCTGGAGCAGGGGCTGGCGACGGTGCTCCGCCGGGACGTCGACCTGACCGTGGCCGGCCGCACCGACGCAGGCGTGCACGCCACCGGGCAGGTCGCGCACACCGACCTCCCGGCGGCCCTCCTCGAGCAGCACGCCGGCAAGCTGATCCGACGGCTGCGGGGCGTCCTGCCCCCCGACGTCGCGGTCACCGGTGCGCGGGTGGTCAGCCCCGACTTCGACGCCCGCTTCGCCGCCCTCGCCCGGCACTACGTCTACCGGCTCACCGACGCCGAGTCCGGTCCGCCGCCGCTGCGCCGTGCGGACACGGCGGCCTGGGGGCGCCGGCTGGACGCGGGGCGCATGCGGGTCGCCGCCGCGCTCCTGCTCGGCCAGCACGACTTCGCCGCCTACTGCCGTCGTCGTGAGGGCGCCACGACGATCCGCACGCTCCTGGACCTCGACGTGCAACGGCACGGGGCGGTCATCGAGATCGCGGCGTCGGCCGACGCCTTCTGCCACTCGATGGTGCGCAGCCTGGTCGGCGCGCTGATCGCGGTGGGGGAGGGGCGCCGGGAGCCGGGCTGGCCGGCGTCCCTGCTGTCGCTGACCAGCCGGGCGAACGACGTGCCGGTGGCCCCCGCGGGCGGGCTGACCCTGGTCCGGGTCGACTACCCCGAGGAGTCACAGCTGGCGGCCCGCACGCTCGTCACCCGGGCCAAGCGGTCCGCAGACCCCCCGTCCCCGGGCTGAGGCCCGCAGCCGGCGTCAGGGGAGCGCGGCGACGGCCTCGGCCACCGGGGTGTCCCCGGCCAGGAGCTCGACGACCAGCCCGTCCTTCGGGTTGTCCAGCAGCTCGAGCAGGACCGCTGCGACGTCGTCCCGAGTGACCTGGCCGTGCTCGTAGACGTGCTCGAGTCGGACGCGGCCGGTGCCCGGCTCGTCGGTGAGGCTGCCCGGCCGCAGGACCATCGGCGACAGGCCGGAGCGCGACAGCACGTCGGTCTCGGCGGCGAGCTTGGCGCGCAGGTAGGCGACGAACACCTCGTCCATGCCGTCGGGGACGGCGCCGTCGGCGACCTGCTCGACCCCGATCGAGGACACCAGCAGGTAGGGCCGGACGCCGGCGGCCTCGGCGGCCTCGGCCAGCAGGACGGCGGCGCCGCGGTCCACGGTGTCCTTGCGGGCGATGCCGCTGGCCGGGCCGCCGCCCGCGGCGAAGACGACGGCGTCGGCGCCGGTCACGACCGCCGCGACGTCGGCGACGGTGGCCTGCTCCAGGTCCAGCACGACGGGCTCGACGCCGTCGGACTCCAGGTCCGCCCGGTGGTCGGGGTTGCGCACGATGCCGACGGCGGTGTCCCCCCGTCCGCTGAGCAGCCGGCCGAGGCGGCGGGCGATCTGTCCGTGGGCTCCTGCGATGACGACGCGCATGCGCACCGCCCTACCCGGCGGTGGGGCCCGGCAGTCGCGCGGCAGCGGCGGCCCGGGCCCGGTCGAGCTCGGCAGGGGTGTCGCAGTCGGTCCACGGCGCCGGCTCGCCGGCGGGCACCCGGGGCCGGTGCCGGGTGACGGCGAGCTGTCCCAGCACACCCCGCAGCGGGGCGTGCGCCCGCGCACCGGCCGCCGCCGCCCGCAGCGACCCGGCACGCCACACGCCCAGCAGCAGCTGGTCGCGTCCCGTGCCGTCGACCACCATCACGCCGTCGGCGGTCAGCCGCTCCCGCAGCTCGTCGACCAGGTCGCGGGTCACGAACGGCAGGTCGGCGGCGAGCACGGCCACCACCTCGGTGCCGGGGTCCACGGCGGCCAGCCCGGCGGCCAGGGCCGGCACCGGGCCGCCGCCGGGCGGGGACTCCCGCACCAGCACGACGCCCTCGGGCACCGGCTGCGGAGGACCCACCACGATGCGCTGCCCGGCGCCGTCCACGGCGGCCAGGACCGCAGCCAGCATCGTGCGGCCACCGACGTCCAGCTGGGGCTTCGGCTGCCCGCCCAGGCGGGCCGACCGGCCGCCGGCGAGGACGACGGCGGCGAACGGCGGGAGCGGGCTCATGCGGGGAACGGTAGGGCGCGGGTGGTGAGTACCGTCGACCCCGTGGGACGAGTGACCAGCCGCACCCCGGTGCTGCGCATCCGAGGCGACGTGCACTCCCGTAGGCCGGACACGGTCGCCTCCGAGGAGCCGCTGGAGATCCGCCTCGACGGCACCCCCCTCGCGGTGACCATGCGGACGCCGGGTGACGACTTCGACCTGGTGCACGGCTTCCTCACCACCGAGGGCGTCATCTCCTCCGCCGCCGACATCGCCGGGCTGCGCTACTGCAACTCCACCGACGACGAGGGCCGCAACACCTACAACGTCGTGGACGTCGACCTGGCGCCCGGCGTCGAGGCCCCGGACACCGCGCTGGACCGGAACTTCTACACGACCAGCTCGTGCGGGGTCTGCGGCAAGGCCAGCATCGACGCGATCCGCACCAAGACCGCCTACGACGTCGCCGCCGACGACACCCGGCTGACCCTGGAGACGCTGCTGGCGCTCCCGGACCGGCTGCGCGCCGAGCAGCAGGTGTTCGACAAGACCGGCGGGCTGCACGCCGCCGGGCTGTTCACCGCCGGGGGTGACCTGGTGGCACTGCGCGAGGACGTCGGCCGGCACAACGCCGTGGACAAGGTCGTCGGCGACGCGGTCCGCGAGGGCCGGGTGCCGCTGGCCGGGCACGTGCTGATGGTCAGCGGGCGGTCGTCGTTCGAGCTGACCCAGAAGGCCGCCATGGCTGCCGTCCCGGTGCTCGCCGCGGTGTCCGCGCCCAGCTCGCTGGCGGTGGAGCTGGCGCAGGAGGTCGGCATCACCCTGGTCGGGTTCCTGCGCGGCGACGGCTGCAACGTCTACACCCACCCCGAGCGGCTGGTCCTGCCCGAGTAGGTCAGTCGGGCAGCAGGGCCCCGGTGGCGTCGTACCGGTCGATCCGGTGGACGTCGAGGTGCCGGGGGAAGACGAGCACCGCGAGGCGGTCGGGTCGGCCCGGGAGCGGGTGCAGGACGAGGTCCTCACGGGTGCCGTCGGACAGCCGGACGACCACCGCCCGGACGTCCGCGGGCACCTGCAGCAGCAGGGTGGCGGGGCCGCTGTCATCGCTCCCGGCGGTCGTCACCGAGGGGCCGGTCGCCAGGGGGCCGGTCAGCCCGCAGCCCGTGCCCCAGTACCGGTGGCCCGCGACCGAGGTGACCGCCACGGACGCCGTGAGGCCGAGGGACGACGGCGCCACGGACAGCTCCCAGCGGTCGCCCTCGACGGTCCGCCCGGCGGCCAGCACGCTCATCGCCTCAGCATGCCCTGCGGGCACGCGCCGGAACCGGGTCCGGCGCCTGCCGGACGGGCGTCGACGGCTCAGCCCTGGTGGTCGCCGCCGCGGAGCTGGCTCACGACGTGCGGCAGCAGCGGGCCGAGCACGGCCAGCCCGTCGCGCACACCGCCGGTCGAGCCGGGCAGGTTGACGATCAGCGTGCGCCCCGCCGTGCCGGCCACCCCGCGGGAGAGCACCGCCGTGGGCACGGTCGGCTCGCCGTACCGGCGCACCGCCTCGGCGAGCCCAGGGGCGTCGCGCTCGAGCACGGCGCGGGTCGCCTCCGGTGTGACGTCGGTGGGGGACAGCCCGGTGCCGCCGGTGGTCAGGACGACGTCGGCGCCGCCGGCGACCGCGGCCCGCAGCACCTCGGTCAGGGCGGCGACGTCGTCGGGGCGCACGTGCGGGCCCTCCACGTCGAAGCCGAGCTCCCGCAGGCCCTCGGCCAGCACCTGGCCGCTGCGGTCCTCGTAGACCCCGGCCGAGGCGCGGTTGGACGCGGTGACGACGACGGCGCGGGCACCGGCGGGCAGCTGCGCGCTCACCGGGTCCAGTCGCCCTTCTTGCCGCCGGACTTCGCCAGCAGCCGGACGTCGGTGATCGTTGCCCGCGGGTCGACGGCCTTGACCATGTCGATCACGGTGAGCCCGGCGACGGCCACGGAGGTGAGCGCCTCCATCTCCACCCCGGTCCGGTCGGCGGTGCGGGCGGTCGCGGTGATCTCCACGGCCTCGTCGGTGACCTCCAGGTCGACGGTCACCCCGTGCAGCGCGATCGGGTGGCACAGCGGGATCAGGTCCGGCGTCCGCTTGGCACCGGCGATGCCGGCGATCCGGGCCACGGCGATCGCGTCGCCCTTGGGCACGCCCTCACCGCGCAGCAGCGCGACCACCTCGGGGGTGACCAGCACCCGGCCGGCGGCTGTGGCGACCCGGGGGGTGACGGCCTTGGCGGTCACGTCGACCATCCGGGCGGCGCCGGAGGCGTCGAGGTGGGTGAGCCGGGCTTCTGTCACTGCAGCGCTCCTTCGATCAGGACGACGGCGACCTGCGCGCCCTCGGGGAGTTCGGTGACGTCCTCGGGGACGACGACCAGGCAGTTCGCGCGGGCGAGGTGGGCGACCAGGTGCGAACCGGGGCCGCCGACCTGGTCGACGACCGTGCCGTCGAAGCGGCCGCGGAGGAACTGGCGGCGTCCGGCGGGGGAGCGCAGCGGGGCGGTCAGCCGGGCGGTGGTGCGCAGCCGGTCGGGGGAGGCGTGGCCCAGCGCCCGGCGCAGCGCCGGCCGGACGAACACCTCGAAGGACACGAACGAGCTGACCGGGTTGCCCGGCAGGGTGACCACCGGGACGCCGTCCACGGTGCCGGCGCCCTGCGGGCCACCGGGCTGCATGGCGACCTTGCCGAACTCGACGGTCCCGAGCTCCCGGAACGCGTCCTTGACCACCTCGTAGGCGCCGGCGCTCACCCCGCCGCTGGTGACCAGGACGTCGGCCCAGGACAGCTCGGCCCGGACCGTGGCCAGGAACTGGTCGACGTCGTCGGGGACGAAGTGCAGGGTGCGGGCCTCACCACCGGCCTCGGTGACGGCGGCGGCCAGCAGCACCGAGTTGGACTCGTAGATCTGGCCCCTGGCCAGCGGGCGGCCGGGCTCGACCAGCTCGCTGCCGGTGGAGAGCACCAGCACCCGTGGGCGGCGGCGCACCGGCACGGTCGCGTACCCCACGGCGGCCGCCAGGCCCAGCTGCGCGGCCCCCAGCGCCGTCCCGGCCGGCATCGCCAGCTCGCCGGCACGGATGTCCTCCCCGGCGTGCCGCAGGTGGGTGCCCACCGCCGGGGCGCCGGTGACCGTGACGACGTCGGTGGCCGCGTCGGTGCGCTCCACCGGCACGATGACGTCGGCGCCGTCCGGGACCGGGGCGCCGGTCATGATCCGGTGGACGGTGCCCGGCTGCAGGGGCGGGCCGTCGCTGCGCCCGGCCGGGACGTCCTCGGCCACCGGCAGCCGCACGGGCGCCCCCTCGCTCGCCGCACCGACCTCCGCGTGCCGGGCGGCGTAGCCGTCCATCGCGGAGTTCGTGAAGCCGGGCAGCGAGACCAACGCCGGGAGGTCGCGGGCCAGCACCCGCCCGGCGGCCGCGGCGAGCGCGACCTCCTCGACCGGCAGCGGGGCGAGCAGCCCGGCGACCACCGCCTGGTGTTGCTCGACCGTGCGCACCGTCCCATCCTGTCCGACGTGCCCGCCCCGGCGCCCGTCCGGGTGGGCCCGCGCGCGGCCCGGGTGCCCTCCGCGAGGGATGCGGCTCAACTCCCCGGGGGTCCCTGCCGAAGATGCACCGACCAGTCACGAGGGGGAGCAGTCAGATGAGCGAGATCGACCGGATGTTGGCCGCCACCGAGGCGTGGACGGAGCGGTTCCCCGGGTTGCTGCCCGCGCCGCCGTCCCGGCAGGTGGTCGTGGTGGCCTGCATGGACGCCCGGATCCCCGTCGAGGCCGTGCTCGGGCTGGAGCCCGGTGACGCCCACGTGCTGCGCAACGCCGGCGGCGTCGTCACCGACGACACCCTGCGCTCCATCGCCGTTTCCCAGCACCTGCTGGGCACCGAGGCCGTGCTCTTCATGCACCACACCGGCTGCGGCATGCAGAAGGCCGACGAGCAGATGGTCGCCGACGCCGTGCTGTCGGCGACCGGGCACCGGCTCCCGTGGCCGGCCCAGACCTTCACCGACTGCGACGAGGACGTCCGGCTGTCGATGCGCCTCGCGAGCGAGGCGCCCTACCTGGCCTCGACCGAGGTCCGCGGTGCCGTCTACGACGTCGCCACCGGACAGGTCCGGGAGGTCGTCCAGGCCTGACCCCGGTGCAGGGGCCCACCGTGCGCACGCCGGCGATGGGCCCCTGCAGCACGGCCGGGAGCGTGCGGTCCCCCGGCTGGTATCGTCGTCTGCTGGTGCGCGACGCCGGTTGGTGCGCGCGTGTCCGGGGCCTGGTCTTCTCGACCGGACAAGCCCAAGTCTCCCGTGCTCGGTGAGGCGATCCCACCAGCCACCCGCCAGACGACGACGAAGGACAGTGAGCCTCGTGCGCACGTACACCCCCAAGCCCGGTGACATCACCCGGGCCTGGCACGTCATCGACGCCACCGACGTGGTGCTCGGTCGACTCGCCAGCCAGACCGCGATCCTGCTGCGCGGCAAGCACAAGCCCCAGTTCGCCCCGCACGTGGACGCCGGTGACTTCGTCGTCATCGTCAACGCGGGCAAGGTGGCGCTGACCGGCTCCAAGAACGACCGGAAGCTCGCCTACCGGCACTCCGGCTACCCGGGCGGCCTCACGACGATCAACGTCGGCGACGAGCTCAAGACCCGTCCCGACCGCACCGTCGAGCGGGCGATCAAGGGCATGCTGCCGCACAACTCGCTCGGCCGGCAGATGCTCTCCAAGCTCAAGGTCTACGCCGGCCCCGAGCACCCGCACGCCGCCCAGCAGCCCCAGCCCTTCGAGATCAAGCAGGTGTCCCAGTGACCAGCGCCCAGACCATCACCGACGCCGACGGGCGTCCGATCCAGACGGTGGGCCGCCGCAAGGAGGCCATCGTCCGGGTGCGTCTGCTCCCCGGCACCGGCCAGTTCAAGCTCAACGGCCGCACCATCGAGAACTACTTCCCCAACAAGGTGCACCAGCAGCTCATCCGTGAGCCGTTCGTCATCCTGGAGAAGGCCGACCAGTACGACGTCGTCGGCATCCTGCACGGTGGTGGCGTCTCCGGTCAGGCCGGTGCGCTGCGCCTGGCCATCGCCCGCGCGCTCATCGAGATCGAGATCGACGACCGTCCGGCGCTGAAGAAGGCCGGCTTCCTCACTCGTGACCCCCGCGTCGTCGAGCGCAAGAAGTACGGCCTGAAGAAGGCCCGCAAGGCGCCCCAGTACTCCAAGCGCTGACCCCCCGGCGAGAAGTCCGTTCATGGGACGCCTCTTCGGGACCGATGGCGTCCGTGGTCGGGCCAACGCCGACCTGACGCCGGAGCTGGCCATGTCCGTGGCCCGCGCCGCCGCCAGCGTGCTCTCCGACCGCGACGGGACCTCACGTCCCGTCGCGGTCGTGGGGCGCGACCCCCGCGCCAGCGGGGAGATGCTGGAGGCGGCCGTGGTCGCGGGCCTGGCCAGCGCCGGCGCCGAGGTCCTGCGGGTCGGGGTGCTGCCCACGCCGGCCGTGGCGTACCTGACCGCCCGCACCGAGGCCGACCTCGGTGTGATGATCTCGGCCAGTCACAACCCGATGCCCGACAACGGCATCAAGCTGTTCAGCCGCGGCGGGCACAAGCTGCCCGACGCCCTCGAGGCGTCGATCGAACAGCGGGTCGCCGGCCTCGAGCCCGACGATCACCGCCCCACCGGTGGTGGGGTCGGCCGCGTGCGTGACCTCCCCGGTGCGGCCGAGGACTACGTGGACCACGTGCTGTCCGCCCTCCGCCAGCCGCTGCGCGGCCTGCGCGTCGTCGTCGACTGCGCGCACGGCTCCGCCTCGCGCTGCGCCCCCGAGGTCTACCGCCGCGCCGGTGCGCAGGTGCACGTCATCGGCGGCGAGCCCGACGGCTGGAACATCAACGACGGCATCGGCTCGACCCACCTCGGTCCGCTGAAGGACGCCGTCGCCCGGCACGGTGCCGACATCGGCATCGCCCACGACGGCGACGCCGACCGCTGCCTGGCGGTCACCGCCGACGGCGACGTCGTCGACGGCGACGCCATCCTGGCCATCTGCGCCCTCGCCCTGCACGAGAGCGGCAACCTCACCGACGACACCGTCGTGGCCACCGTGATGAGCAACCTCGGCTTCCACCACACGATGCGCGCCGCGGGCATCGCCGTCGCCACGACCGCGGTCGGTGACCGCTACGTGCTCGAGGCGCTGCACTCCCGCGGGCTGTCCCTGGGTGGTGAGCAGAGCGGTCACCTGGTCTTCCTCGACTGGGCGACCACCGGTGACGGGCTGCTCACCGGTCTGGCGCTGCTGTCGCGGATGAGCTCCACCGGCGCCTCGCTGGCCGAGCTCGCCTCCGTCGTGCAGAAGCTGCCGCAGATCCTGGTCAACGTCCCGGTCACCGACCGGCTCGCCGTCGCCGAGAGCGAGGACGTCGCCCGGGCGGTCAACGAGGTCGAGGCGGAGCTCGGCGACACCGGGCGGGTGCTGCTGCGCCCCTCGGGCACCGAGCAGCTGGTCCGGGTGATGGTCGAGGCGCCCACCCAGGAGCAGGCCGACGCCGTCGCGGCCCGGCTGGCCGCGGTGGTCGCCGCCACCGGCTGACCTGCGGCCACGCCCGTCCCGACGACGGCCGCACCACCGGCGGGTGACCACCGTCAACCCCGCAGTGCACCGGTGCCCGGCTCCGGCGGCGGTATCGTCGCCAGAATGTGCGGCATCGTGGGGTACGTCGGCCCGCAGGACTCGTTGGACGTCGTCCTGGAGGGGCTCCGCAGGCTGGAGTACCGGGGGTACGACTCGGCCGGGGTGGCCGTGCTGACCGACGGGCGGCTGGTCACGGCCAAGAAGGCCGGGAAGCTGGCCAACCTGGAGAAGGTCCTCGCCGAGGAGGCGCTCCCGGCGTCGACGATCGGGATCGGGCACACCCGCTGGGCCACCCACGGTGGGCCCACCGACCGCAACGCCCACCCGCACGTCTCCGCCGACGGCAAGGTCGCGGTGGTCCACAACGGCATCATCGAGAACTTCGCCGCGCTGCGGGCCGAGTGCGAGGCCGGCGGCGTCGAGTTCACCAGCGAGACCGACACCGAGGTCGTCGCGCACCTGCTGGCCGCCGTCTACCGCGAGACCCCCGCCGGCCCGGGCCGGCTGGCCGAGGCCATGCGCACCGTGAGCCGCCGGCTGGAGGGCGCCTTCACGCTGGTCGCCACGCACGCCGAGGAGCCCGACACGCTGGTCGCCTCCCGGCGCAACAGCCCGCTGGTCGTCGGTGTCGGGGACGGCGAGTACTTCCTCGGCTCCGACGTCGCCGCCTTCATCGGGCACACCCGCAACGCCCTGGAGCTCGGTCAGGACCAGGTCGTGGAGATCCACCGGACCCGGGGCGTGACCACCACCGACTTCTCCGGCGAGCTGGTCGAGCCCACCGCGTACACCGTCGACTGGGACGCCGCGGCCGCCGAGAAGGGCGGGTACCCGTGGTTCATGCTCAAGGAGATCGCCGAGCAGCCCCAGGCGATCGCCGACACCCTGCTCGGGCGGCTCGGCGAGAGCGGTGAGCTCGTGCTCGACGAGGTCCGGCTCTCCGACCAGGAGCTGCGGGACATCGACAAGATCTTCGTCGTCGCCTGCGGCACCGCCTCGCACGCCGGCCTGATCGCCAAGTACGCCATCGAGCACTGGACCCGCATCCCGGTCGAGGTCGAGGTGGCCAGCGAGTTCCGCTACCGGGACCCCGTGCTGGACCGGTCCACGCTGGTCGTGGTGATCAGCCAGTCCGGCGAGACCATGGACACCCTGATGGCCCTGCGGCACGCCAAGGAGCAGAAGGCCCGGGTGCTGGCGATCTGCAACGCCAACGGCTCGACCATCCCGCGCGAGTCCGACGCGGTGCTCTACACGCACGCCGGGCCCGAGGTCGCCGTCGCCTCCACCAAGGGGTTCCTGACCCAGGTCGTCGCCTGCTACCTGGTGGGGCTCTTCCTCGCCCAGGTGCGGGGCGTCAAGTACGCCGACGAGATCTCCGCCATCGTCGACGACCTGCGCCGCCTGCCCGAGGCCGTCGCCACGGTGCTGGAGCAGATGGAGCCGGTCCGCGAGCTGGGCCGGTCGCTGGCCGGGGCCGACACGGTGCTGTTCCTCGGCCGGCACGTGGGCTTCCCGGTCGCGCTCGAGGGCGCGCTGAAGCTCAAGGAGCTGGCCTACATCCACGCGGAGGGCTTCGCGGCCGGCGAGCTGAAGCACGGCCCCATCGCCGTGGTCGAGGAGGGCACCCCGGTGGTGGTGATCGTCCCGTCGCCGCACAGCCGCAACTCGGTGCACTCGAAGGTGGTCTCCAACATCCAGGAGGTCCGCGCCCGCGGGGCCCGCACGATCGTGATCGCCGAGGAGGGCGACGACGCCGTGCTGCCCTACGCCGACCACGTCATCCGGGTGCCGCGCACGCCCACCCTGCTGGCGCCGGTGGTCACCACCGTGCCGCTGCAGGTGCTGGCCTGCGAGATCGCCGACACCCGCGGCCTGGACGTCGACCAGCCCCGCAACCTCGCCAAGTCCGTCACGGTCGAGTAGCCGCCGACGTCGACCAGCGCACCTGACCAGGGGCCGTCCTCCCGCACCAGCTCGGTGCGCGAGGGCGGCCTCTCGTGCAGGAGGGCGACCGCCGGCGCCGACGGACGGCGCAGTGGGGTGCCGGGGCAGACTGGGTGCGTGATCATCGGGGTCGGGATCGACGTCTGCCCGGTCGAGCGGTTCGCCGCGTCGCTGACCCGCACGCCGGGGCTGCGGGACCGGCTGTTCACCGCCGCGGAGCAGCGCACGCCGTCGGGGGCCGAGCGGACGGGTGAGTCCCTGGCCGCCCGGTTCGCCGCCAAGGAGGCGCTGGCCAAGGCCCTCGGGGCACCCGGTGACCTGCGCTGGCACGACGCCGAGGTGGTGGTGGGTGAGCGGGGCCGGCCGCTGCTGGAGGTGCGCGGCACCGTGGCCCGCCGGGCCGCCGAGCTCGGGGTCACGTCCTGGCACGTGTCGCTGAGCCACGACGGGGGCATCGCCTCGGCCGTGGTCATCGCCGAGGGCACCTCGTGAACGGGCTCTACACCGCCGCCCAGCTGCGCCCGGCCGAGCAGCAGCTGCTCGCCGGCCTGCGCCCGGACACGCTGATGCAGCGCGCCGCCACCGGCCTGGCCACGGTCTGCCTCGGGCTGCTCGGCCGCGCGTCCGGCGCCCGGGTGGTGCTGCTCGTCGGCTCCGGTGACAACGGCGGCGACGCGCTGCTGGCCGGCGCGAGGCTGGCCGACCGGGGTGCGCAGGTGCGCGCCGTCCTGCTCTCCCCGGACCGGGCGCACGCCGGCGGGCTGGCCGCGCTGCGGCGGGCCGGCGGGCGGGTCGTGGCCGCCGAGGACGCCGGGCTGGACCGTGCCGACCTGGTGCTCGACGGCATCGTCGGCATCGGCGGCACCGGGCCGCTGCGCCCCGCGGCCGCCGAGCTGGTCGACCGGGCCACCGCCGGGCCGGGGCTGCTGGTCGCCGTCGACGTCCCCAGCGGGGTGGCCGCCGACACCGGCGAGGTGCCCGGTGCGGCCTTCGCGGCGCAGCACACGGTCACCTTCGGCGCGCTCAAGCCCGGACTGGTCGTCGGCGCCGGCCGCGGGCTGGCCGGCACGGTGCACCTGGTCGACATCGGCCTGGGCGACGTCCTGCCCGCCCCCGACGCCCTCCAGCTCACCGACGCCGACGTCGCCGCGCACCTGGACGCCCCGGGTGCCGGCGACGACAAGTACTCCCGCGGCGTCGTCGGCGTGATCGCCGGCTCGGCCACCTACCCCGGCGCCGGGGTGCTCTGCACCGGAGCCGCACTGCGCACCCGCCCGGGGCTGGTGCGGTACGCCGGCACCGCCGCCGACGGGGTGAAGGCCGCCTGGCCCGAGGCGCTGGTCACCTCCGGCCGCCCCGGGGACGCCGGCCGGGTGCAGGCGTGGGTGGCCGGCCCGGGCATGGGCACCGACGACGACGCGCTCGGCGTCCTCACCGAGGTGCTGGCCACCGACCTGCCGGTCGTGGTGGACGCCGACGGGCTGACGCTGCTGTCCCGGCACCCCGGGCTGGTGCGCGACCGCAGCGCACCGACCGTGCTCACCCCGCACGACCGCGAGTTCGCCCGCCTGTTCGGCGACGTCGGCCCCGACCGGGTCGCCGCCGCCCGCCGGGGCGCGGCCGGGCTGGGCTGCACCGTCCTGCTCAAGGGCGACGCCACCGTGGTCGCCGACGACGCGGGCGCCACCTTCGTCAACGCCACCGGCACGCCCTGGCTGGCCACCGCCGGCACCGGCGACGTGCTGGCCGGCGTCCTCGGGGCGCTGCTGGCCACCGGGCTGCCCGCCGCCGAGGCTGCGGCGTCGGCGGCGCACCTGCACGGACGGGCCGGGCAGCTGTCCGCCGAGCACGGTCCGCTCATCGCCGGCGACCTGGTGCGCAGGCTGCCGGAGACCATCGCCCGGCTGCGCGGCACGCCCGGCTGAGCGCCGGCGGCCCGGGGATGCGGCCCTGCGGTGCCGGGCCTGGGAGAGTGACGGCGTGACGCAGTTGCAGCGAGGGGTCGACCACCGGGCCGAGGTGGTCGTCGACCTGGACGCCATCGCGGCCAACGTCGCCGCCCTCCGCGAGCGGGTGGGCCGGCCGCTGATGGCCGTGGTCAAGGCCGACGGCTACGGCCACGGCATGCTGCCCGCCGCCCGGGCGGCGCTGGCCGGCGGGGCAGACCGGCTCGGTGTCGCGGTCCTCGAGGAGGCGCTCGCGCTGCGCGCCGGCGGGGTCACCGCACCGGTGCTGGCCTGGCTCAACGGGCCGGGGGAGGACTTCGCCGCCGCGCTGAGGGCCGATGTCGAGGTGTCGGTGAACGCCGAGTGGGGGCTGGCCGAGGTCGTCGCCGCCGCCCGCGCCACCGGCCGGACGGCGTCGGTGCACCTGTCCGCCGACACCGGGCTGTCCCGCGAGGGCGCCACGCCCGGCGACTGGCCCGGCCTGGTCGCCGCCGCGGCGCGGGCCCAGGCCGACGGCGACGTCGTCGTCTCCGGGCTGTGGAGCCACCTGGCCACCGCCGACGTGCCCGGGCACCCGGCGGTCGGCGCCCAGGTGCGGGTCTTCGACGAGGCGGTCGCGGTCGCCCGCGCGGCCGGGCTCACCGAGGCCCGCCGGCACCTGGCCAACTCCGCGGCCACCGTCGCGCACCCGGAGACCTGGTACGACCTGGTGCGGCCCGGGGTGGCCATCTACGGCCTGGACCCGCTGGGCGGTGACCCCGCCGCCCACGGCCTGCGACCGGCGATGACCGTGCAGGCCCGGGTGGCGCTGACCAAGCGGGTCCCGGCCGGCGTCGGGGTCTGCTACGGCCACAGCTACACGACCGGGGAGGACACCACCCTGGCCCTGGTGCCCGTCGGGTACGCCGACGGCGTCCCGCGCGCCGCCGGCAACGTCGCCCCGGTGCTGGCCGCCGGCGCCCGCCGGACCATCGCCGGCCGGGTGTCGATGGACCAGTTCGTGCTCGACGTCGGCCAGGACCGCATCGCCCCCGGCGACCCGGTCGTGCTCTGGGGGCCGGGCGCCGACGGGGAGCCCACCGCGCAGGAGTGGGCCGACGCCGTCGGCACGCTGCACTACGAGCTGGTCACCCGGGTCGGGGGCCGCTTCCGCCGCCGCCACGTCGGCACCGCCGGGGTGGGCTGATGTCCCGCAACCCGTTGACCGACCACCACCTCGGGCGCACCGCGGGGCTCATCGGCGCCGCGGTCGGCCTGGCCGCGGCCGGCACCGCCGTCGGTGTCGCGGTCGCCCGCACGGCGACGTCCCGGGTGCGCGCCACCCAGCTGGCCGGTGAGGCCCGCGACGACGGCCGCGTACTGGGCGACGTCCCGGCCGACGAGCTGCGCGACGAGGACCCGCTGGGCCTGGCGAGCCGCCCCGCCGACCGCAGCACCGTGGTGCACGCCGACGACGGCGTGCCGCTGTCGGTGGAGGAGGTCGGCCCGGCCGACGCCCCGCTGACCGTGGTCTTCGTGCACGGCTACGCGCTGTCGATGGCGTCGTGGACCTTCCAGCGACGCGACCTGGGCACCGAGCTCGCCACCGCGAACGGGCACCGGCCGCGCGCCCGGCTGGTGTTCTACGACCAGCGCGGGCACGGCGCCTCCGGCCGCGGGCCGGCCGAGCACTCCACGATGGAGCAGCTGGCCGCCGACCTGGAGGCGGTGCTCACCGCCCGGGTGCCGCGCGGGCCCGTGGTGCTGGTCGGCCACTCGATGGGCGGCATGACGGTGCTCGCCCTGGCCCAGCGCCGGCCCGAGCTGTTCGGCACCCGGGTGGTGGCCGCGGCCCTGGTGTCGACCTCCAGCGGCAACCTCGCCGACCTGGACCTGGGGCTGCCGCACCTGCTCACCCGGGTGCGCACCGCGGTCATCCCGGTCGCCGCGTGGACCATGCGCCGCCGTCCGGCGCTCGCCGAGCACACCCGCCGGCTGGCCAAGGGCATCGTGTCGGCGGCCACCTGGTCGCTGTCGTTCTCCTCCACCGACGTCGACCCGGCGCTGGGCCGCTACGTCGACGCGATGATCGGCGGCACCCCCGTCGACGTGATCGCCGAGCTGTACCCGGCCATCACCGGCCTGGACGCCAGCGGGGCCATCGAGCCGTTGCGGCGGGTGCCCACCCTCGTGCTCACCGGGGACGCGGACAAGATGATCCCGATGGCGCACAGCGAGCGGATCGTCGAGCAGCTGGAGGCTGCCGGCGCTGGCCCGGTGCAGTTCGTCGTCGTCCCCGACGCCGGGCACCTCGTGCTGCTGGAGAAGCCCGGCCAGGTCACCGCGGCGCTGTCGGAGCTGCTCCGGGCGGCCGGGGCGGCCCGGGCCGACCGCCCGTAGGGTGGGGTGCGTGGCCGCCCTCCGACCGCCCCGCCCCGACGCGGCCGCCGACGAGGTGGCCCGCACCGCCGCCGCCGCGCCCGACTGGGCCACGCTGGCCACCGTCGCCCGGTCCTGCGTCGCCTGCCCGGAGCTGGCCGCCACCCGTCAGCACGTCGTCGTCGGCGACGTCCCGGCGACCGGCCGCCCGCGGCTGGTGATCGTGGGGGAGGCGCCCGGCGCCACCGAGGACGAGACCGGCCGGCCGTTCGTCGGGAAGAGCGGTGCCCTGCTCGACCAGCTGCTCGGCGAGGCGGGCCTGGACCGCGCCGAGTGCGCGGTCCTCAACATCGTGAAGTGTCGCCCCCCGGCCAACCGGACGCCGAGGACGCCGGAGGTGGCCCGCTGCAGCGGCTGGCTGCGCCGCCAGCTGGAGCTGCTGGACGCCGGCACCGTGCTGGCGCTGGGACTGTCGTCGGCCAAGTGGTTCCTCGGGCCCAGGACGGTGCTCGGCCAGGTGCGCGGCACACCGCACCAGGTCGACGGGCGGGCCGTGTGGGTCACCTACCACCCGTCCGCGGCGATCCGGTTCGGCCCGAACGGCGCACCGCGGGCCGCACTGGCCGCCGACCTCGCCGCGATCGCGGGCACGCTGTGAGGCGCGAGCGCGAGCTGCCGACGGTGGCCGACACCCAGGCGTTCGGCCGCGAGCTCGCCGCGTTGCTGCAGGCCGGTGACCTGGTGGTGCTGGCCGGTCCGCTGGGGGCGGGCAAGACCGCGCTCACCCAGGGCATCGGCGCGGGCCTCGGGGTGCGCGGCCCGGTCACCTCGCCGACGTTCGTGCTGGCCCGGGTGCACCGGGGCGGCCGGCTGCCGCTGGTGCACGTCGACGCCTACCGGCTGGGCAGCATGGCCGACGTCGACGACCTCGACCTCGACGCCACCGCCGCCGAGGCGGTCACCGTCGTCGAGTGGGGGCACGGCCTGGTCGAGCAGCTGGCCGACGAGCACCTCGTCGTGGAGCTGGACCGCCGCGACGACGACGTGCGCACGGCCCGGCTCGTGCCGGTGGGTGCCGGCTGGGAGCAGCGGATCGCGCACGACTGAGCGGCATGCCACCGGTCGGTCCGGGTAGTCGTCCCCTCGACTCATCCCGACCGAGGAGGAACCGATGGCGACCGACGAGAAGCCGCTCGAGGACATGAAGGTCGACGAGCTGCGCGACGTGGCTCGGGAGGAGGGCGTGAAGGCGCCCTCGTCGAAGAACAAGGGCGAGCTGGTCGACGCGATCAGCGACTCGACCGACGAGGACACCACGTCCGACACCGCCTCCGACGAGGGCGACCTCGGGGCCGGCCCGGACGGCGGCGAGGTGCGTACCGGCGACAAGGACGTCAAGAACCTCAAGTACTCGCAGAACATCACCTCGACCGACGAGGACCCCGAGCGCCAAGGCCGCAGCCTCGTCACCACCCACCACGAGGTCATCCGCGAGTGGGCCGAGGCCCGCGGCGGCTCGCCGGCGACCGTGCCCAACAGCGAGTACGACGGCCGCCCGGGGCGGCTGCGCATCCGCTTCCAGGACTCCACCGGCCAGCTGGTCGACATCAGCTGGGAGGACTGGTTCCGCACCTTCGACGAGCGCCGGCTCAACTTCATCTACCAGGAGGACCACACCGACGGCCGGCCCAGCACGTTCTTTCAGCTGGTGAACCCGGACACCGACGGCCAGGGCGCCTGACCCCACCGGCGGGTGGGCCCGACCGCCCACCCGCCGGCCACCGCCTACGCTCGACGGTCGTGCTGGTCCTCGCTCTCGACACCGCCACCCCGACCCTCGTCGTGGGTGTGGCGCGGTGGTCGCCCGGCGGGGCGGCCGAGGTCCTGGCCGAGCGGGCCGTGGAGTCGGGCAACCGGCACGCCGAGCTGCTCACCCCCGCCGTCCGCGAGGTGCTCGCCGAGGCCGGGGTCGCGATGGCCGACCTGGACGCCGTCGTCACCGGACTGGGGCCCGGGCCCTACACCGGGCTGCGCGTCGGCATCGTCACCGCGGCCGCGTTCGGTGACGCCCGCGGCCTGCCGGTGCACGGCGTCTGCTCGCTGGACGCGGTCGGCAGCGGCGCCCGCTCGGTGGTCACCGACGCCCGCCGCAAGGAGGTCCACTGGGCCACCTACGACGACGCGGGGCAGCGGCTCACCGGCCCCGGCGTCGACCGGCCCGAGGACGCCCCGGTCACCGACCCGGTGATGGGCGACGTCCGCTTCGCCGACCGCCTGGGCCGGCAGGTCACCGCCGCCGACGTGACCACCGCCGGGCTGGTCCGTGCCGCCGGCCCGCTGCTCGGTCGCCCGCCGCTGCCGCTGGAGCCGTTGTACCTCCGCCGTCCCGACGCCGTCCCGTCCGTGACCCGCAAGGCGGTCACCCAGTGACGGTCGAGCTGCGGCCGATGACACGCGAGGACCTCCGCACGGTCATGGTGCTGGAGGAGGAGCTCTTCGCCCCCGACACCTGGACCCGGGCCATGTACCTGGAGGAGCTGGGGATGACCGACACCCGGCACTACCTGGTCGCCGTCGACGGTGCCGACGTCGTGGGCTACGCCGGGCTGATCGCCTACCCCGACGAGGCGCACGTCGCGACCATCGGCGTCGCCGGGTCCCGGCAGGGCGAGGGCATCGGCGGCCGGCTGCTGGACGCGCTGCTGGCCGAGGCCGACCGGCGCGTGCCGGTGGTGCTGCTGGAGGTGCGCGCCACCGACGAGGCCACCCAGGGGCTGTACGCCCGGCGCGGGTTCGTGCCCATCGGCGTCCGGCCGAACTACTACCCGTTGAGCGGCGAGGACGCAGTGGTGATGAAGCGTGGCTGAGCAGCCGCTGGTGCTGGGGTTCGAGACCTCCTGCGACGAGACCGGCATCGGGCTGGTGCGCGGGCAGACGCTGCTGTCGGACGCGCTGGCCACCTCGATGGCGGAGCACGAGCGGTTCGGCGGCGTCATCCCCGAGATCGCCAGCCGGGCGCACCTGGAGGCGATGGTCCCCACCGTGCGCCGGGCACTGGCCGATGCCGGGGTGACCGCCGGTGACGTCGACGCGGTCGCGGTGACCGCGGGGCCCGGGCTCACCGGCGCCCTGCTGGTCGGCGTCGCGGCGGCCAAGGCCTACGCCCTCGCCCTCGACGTCCCGCTGTACGGGGTCAACCACCTGGCCGCGCACGTCGCCGTCGACGAGCTGGAGCACGGCCGGCTGGCCGAGCCCTCGATCGCGATGCTCGTCTCCGGCGGGCACAGCTCGCTGCTGCTGGTGCCCGACCTGGCCCAGGACGTGCAGGAGCTCGGCCGCACCGTCGACGACGCCGCGGGGGAGGCCTTCGACAAGGTCGCCCGGGTCCTGGGCCTGCCCTTCCCCGGTGGGCCGCCGATCGACCGGGCTGCCGCCGAGGGCGACGCCTCGGCGATCCGGTTCCCGCGCGGGCTCACCGGCCCCCGCGACGCCGCGTACGACTTCTCCTTCTCCGGCCTGAAGACCGCCGTGGCCCGCTGGGTCGAGGCCCGGGAGCGGGCGGGGGAGCCGGTGCCGGTCGCCGACGTCTCGGCGTCCTTCCAGGAGGCGGTGGTCGACGTGCTCACCGCCAAGGCCGTGCGCGCCTGCCGCGACCACGGCGTCGACCACCTGGTCATCGGCGGCGGGGTCGCGGCCAACTCCCGGCTGCGCGCGCTGGCCCAGGAGCGCTGCGACGCCGCGGGCATCGTGCTGCGGGTGCCCAGCCGCCGGCTGTGCACCGACAACGGCGCCATGGTCGCCGCCCTCGGCTCACGGCTCGTCGAGGCCGGCGTCGCGCCGTCCGCGGTCGACCTGGGCGCGGACAGCTCGCTGCCCATCGAGGTCGTCAGCCGCTGAGGCCGGGCCTCACGCCCCGGGCGCCGGCTCCCCGCAGAGGACGACGGTCGGTGCGCCGGCGACGCGGGTGACGACGACGACCGCCGTCCCGCTGCCGGGGCCGCGCAGCTGCCGGGCGAGGGTCTCCGGCTCGATCGCCGACCCGCGCTTCTTGACCACGACCCGGCCGACCCCGCGCGAGCGCAGCAGCGCCTTGAGCTTCTTGAGGTTGAACGGCAGGACGTCGGTGACCGGGTAGGAGCTGACCCAGGGGGAGTCCGCGGGGGAGTCCGACGTCAGGTAGGCGATCGTGGGGTCGACCAGGTTGGCGTCGAGCTCCGCGCCGGCCAGCGACACCAGCCCGGAGCGGATGACGGCGGGGTCGGGCTCGTGCAGCCAGCCGCGCACCGGGCCGTCGGGTGCGGGGCCGGGGTCGGTGTCAGCGGTGAGCTCGTGCACGGCGCCGTCCCGGGTCACCACGGTCGCCCGCCGCCAGGTCGACGACGGCGCCCGGCCCCACAGCAGCGCCTCCACGATCGAGCCGCCGACCGAGACCCACTCGGCCTCCACGCCGTCGGGCACCCGCTCGTGGTCCAGCCCCGGCGCCACCTTCACCGCGCAGGTGGGGACGGCGTCCAGCAGCGCCTGCACCGTCGACCACGGGGGCGACCAGCGGTCGGGGTCGAGCTGGCGTCGGCCACCGGACCGGCGGGCGGGGTCCAGGACGGCGGCGTCGCAGCCGGCCACCTGCCCGTCGCCCGCCGCGGCGACCAGCGCGACGGCGTCCCCGGCCACCACCTGCACCCGGTCGGCCAGGCCCAGGGCGGCGGTGTTGAGCGCGGTGAGCTCCCGGGCGACCGGGTCGAGGTCGACGGCGAGCACCTGCGCGCCGGCCCGCGCCAGGGCGATGGTGTCGGTGCCGGCCGCGCAGCCCAGGTCGGCCACCCGCTGCGCGCCGCCGGCCAGCAGCCGGGCGGCGCGGCGGTCGGCGAGCACCGGCCGGCCGGCCTGCTCCAGGGCGTCGGAGGTGAACAGCAGCCGGTCGGTGTCGGCGCCGAAGACCGGGCGGGCGCGCTCGCGCTGCCGGGCGATGCCCCACGCCGGGCCGGCCAGCTCCACCCCGACCTCGGTGCGCAGCCGGCTCAGCGCGGTCACCGCGTCGGTGCGGCCGGCCAGCAGCTCGCCGGCCCGGGCGAGGGCCGCAGCCCCCGCCGGGGTCGACAGCGCGCGCAGCTGCCGCACGGTCTCGGCACCCTGGTCGGCGGGCTCGAGGTCGCTGGACACCCGCACAGCCTGGCCCATCACCGTGCGCCCGCGAGGGTGACCCCGGTTGAGCGGCTGGCACTCGCGTGGGTAGAGTGCCAATCGACACGAGCTGCAGCCTGACCCCCGCGACGGCAGGCCCGGCCCCCGTGCCACAGCATCAGCAGCACCGCAGTGAGCACCACCGAACCACTCCTGAACACCCGTCCGACAGTGAAGGGGGCGTCACCTGTGACGACCGCTACCAAGGTCAACATCAAGCCGCTCGAGGACCGGGTCGTGGTCCAGGCCAACGAGGCCGAGACCACCACCGCCTCTGGCCTGGTCATCCCGGACACCGCCAAGGAGAAGCCCCAGGAGGGCACCGTCATCGCGGTCGGCCCCGGCCGCATCGACGACAACGGCAACCGGGTCCCGCTCGACGTGAACGTCGGCGACGTGGTCATCTACTCGAAGTACGGCGGCACCGAGGTGCGCTACGGCGGCGAGGACTACCTGGTCCTGTCCGCGCGCGACCTGCTCGCCGTCGTCTCCAAGTAAGAGCCCTGCGGCCCCCGAGCGGGGCCGAGCACCGCACTGCACGACACCGCCCCGGCGACCCGATCCACCGGGTCCCGGGGCGGTCGTCGTCTGCCCTCGTACTCCCCGCGACACCCTGAGAGAGGTCTGGCAATGGCCAAGATCATCCTGTTCGACGAGGACGCCCGTCGCGCCCTCGAGCGCGGCGTCGACAAGCTCGCCGACGCCGTCAAGGTCACCCTCGGCCCCCGTGGCCGCAACGTGGTCATCAACAAGAACTTCGGCCCGCCCGTCATCACCAACGACGGCGTGACCATCGCCCGCGAGATCGAGCTCGAGGACCCCTACGAGAACCTCGGCGCGCAGCTGGCGAAGAACGTCGCCACCAAGACCAACGACGTCGCCGGTGACGGCACCACCACCGCCACCGTGCTGGCCCAGGCCCTGGTGCACGAGGGCCTGCGCAACGTCGCCGCCGGGGCCAACCCGATGGCGCTGGGCGCCGGCATGCGCGCCGCCGTCACCGCGGTCTCCGCCGCGCTGGACGCCGTCGCCATCCCGGTCGACGACCGCAAGGCCATCGCCGGCGTCGCCACCATCTCCGCCCAGGACGCCGAGGTCGGCGAGCTGATCGGCGAGGCGATGGAGCGGGTCGGCAAGGACGGCGTCATCACCGTCGAAGAGGCCAACGGCATGACGACCGAGCTGGACGTCACCGAGGGCCTGCAGTTCGACAAGGGCTACCTGTCGCCGTACTTCGTCACCGACTCCGAGTCGATGGAGGCCGTGCTCGAGGACGCCCTCGTTCTCCTGGTCAGCGGCAAGATCAGCGCGCTGCCCGACCTGCTCCCGCTGCTGGAGAAGGTGCTCTCGACCGGTGGCCGCCCGCTGCTGATCGTCGCCGAGGACGTCGAGGGGGAGGCGCTGTCGACCCTGGTCGTCAACTCCATCCGCAAGACGATCAAGGTCGTCGCGGTCAAGTCGCCGTTCTTCGGTGACCGCCGCAAGGCCTTCATGACCGACCTCGCCGTCGTCACCGGTGGCCAGGTCGTGGCCGAGGACATCGGCCTGTCCCTGGACTCCGTGGGCCTGGAGGTCCTCGGCACCGTCCGCCGGGTCACCGTCACCAAGGACGACACCACCATCGTCGACGGCGGCGGCACCTCCGGCGCGATCGCGGAGCGGGTCGCCCAGATCCGCAACGAGATCGAGGCGACCGACTCCGACTGGGACAAGGAGAAGCTGCAGGAGCGGCTGGCCAAGCTGGCCGGCGGCATCGCGGTGATCCGGGTCGGCGCGGCCACCGAGGTCGAGATGAAGGAGAAGAAGTTCCGCATCGAGGACGCGATCAACGCGACCCGTGCGGCCGTCGAGGAGGGCGTCGTCCCCGGTGGTGGCTCCGCGCTGGTGCACGCCGCCACGGCCATCGACGAGCTGACGCTGACCGGCGACGAGCTGGTCGGTGCCCGCTCGGTCCGCCGGGCCATCGACACCCCGCTCGCGCTGATCGCCTCCAACGCCGGGTTCGAGGGGCCGGTCGTCGTCGGCCGCGTCCGCGAGCTCGGTGTCGGCCAGGGCTTCAACGCCGCGACCGGTGAGTACGGCGACCTGGCTGCCCAGGGCGTCATCGACCCGGTCAAGGTGACCAAGGCGGCGCTGACCCACGCCGCCTCGATCGCCACGATGATCCTCACCACCGACTCGGCCGTCGTCGAGAAGCCGGCCGAGGACGAGGACGAGGGCGGTGCCCACCACACCCACGGGCACGGCGGCGGGCACGGCCACAGCCACTGACGCACCACCCGCTCACCTGAGGTCCGCCCCCGTGCCGTCCTGGCCCGGGGGCGGACCCGTCCGGAGGGCCGGCACCCGTGCGAGCGGCGGGGACGTGCTCAGCGCTCAAGCAGCTCCCCGAGCTGCCGATGGGAGGGGGTGCAGGCGATCGACGTCGTGGAGTGGGGTGTCCCCGAGCCGCGCCCTGCGGCGGACGACCAGGCGCAGGCCGCCCTCGCGGCGGAGCTCGACGAGCTGGAGCTGCTGTCCCGCTTCGACGACGACTCGGTCGGCGAACGCGCGGACCGGGCCGCCGAGGCAGCCCGGTCGCAGGGGAGCGTGCAGCAGGAGCTGCGCGCACGCCTGGTGCGGGCGGACGTGGTGCGCCGTCGGGGGGACGTCGGCGCTGCCGGCCGGACCGCCCACGAGGTGCGGCGCTGGGCGGCCGAGCACGACGCCGGCCACCTGCTCGCCCGCAGCCACTTCCTGCTGGCCGCCGTCCTCCAGGAGCTCGGCGACCTCTCCCTCGCCCTCGAGCACGCCGTCCTGTCCGTGGACCTGCTGCGGGGTGGCGGGTCACCGGCACTCCGGATCGACCACCTGACCCGGCTGGCCGACTGCCTCGGCCTCCAGGGCGACGACGGTGCGCGCGAGCGCTATGCCGAGGTGCTGCGCTCGGCCGAGGCGATCGGGGACGTCGACCGGCAGCTCCTGGTCCTGAACAACAACGCCTACGTCGAGATCCTCGCCGGCCGGCACGAGGTCGCGCTGGCCCTGAGCACGCGGCTGCAGGAGCTGGCCGCGGCCCACGGCATCCCGCTGCACGTCGGCCGCCTGGACACCGTCGCCCGCGCCCTGATGGGGCTGGGCCGGCTCGACGAGGCGGAGGCCGCCCTGCAGCCGGGGCGCCGGCCCGAGACCCTGGACGCCTCCACGGACGGGGACGCCGGCGCGGACTTCCTGCTCACCCTCGCGGAGGTCCAGCGGCGGCGCGGGCACGTGACCCAGGCGCAGGAGACCCTCGACGAGTGCGTCCGGCGCTGCGACCGGTACGGGCTCGCCTCGATCCGGGTGCGGGTCCGGCGGGAGCAGGCCGAGCTGTACGCGGCCGGGGAGGACTTCCGGGCGGCGTTCGAGGAGCACAAGCTGTACTCCCAGGAGGCGCTGGACCTGCAGTCCGCTCAGCGGGACGCCCGGGCCCGCGCGCTCCAGGCGATGCACGAGGCGACCGAGGCGCGCCGGCAGAGCCGGCGTTACCGGGAGCTGTCACTGCGCGACCCACTGACCGACCTGTACAACCGGCGCTACGTCGACGATGAGCTGCCCCGGCTGGTCGAGCGGGCGCACGAGCAGGCCGTGACGGTGGCCCTGCTGGACCTGGACCACTTCAAGGCGGTCAACGACACCTGGTCCCACGAGGTGGGGGACCAGGTGCTGCGGGCCGTCGCGGAGCTGCTGCGGGAGGCCGTCGCGGCAGCCGGCCCCAGCGCGTTCGCCGCACGCATGGGCGGCGAGGAGTTCCTGTTGGTGCTGGTCGGCCCCGACCTGCCCACCGCCGTCCGGCGGCTGGAGACGGTGCGGGCGTCGGTCGCCGCCCACCCGTGGGCCGAGCTGGCCGACGGCCTGGCCGTCACCGTCAGCGTGGGTCTGGCCGGGACGGCCGGTCACGCCGGGCACACGCCCGCGTCCCTGCTCGGCGTCGCGGACGCGCACCTCTACGCGGCCAAGGCCGGCGGACGGGACAGGGTGGTCGGCGACGCCGGCTGAACGACGACGAGAGGGCCGGTCCGACGCGTTCGTCGGACCGGCCCTCTCGGGTGTCGGGCGGGGGTCGCCCCGCCGGTTGGCTCAGACCCCGGCGGCGATGGGAGCGGGCTCCGCGGCGATCAGCCGCGTGCGCTCCTCCTCGCTCATGCCGCCCCAGACCCCGTAGGGCTCGCGGACGGACAGCGCGTGCTTCAGGCAGGACTCCAGCACCGGGCAGCGGCCGCAGACGGCCTTCGCCGCGGCCTGGCGGCGTGCACGGGCAGGGCCCCGCTCGCCGTCCGGGTGGAAGAAGAGGGACGTGCTCTCGCCCCGGCAGGCGCCGTGGAGCTGCCAGTCCCACACCTCAGCGACGGGGTTGGGCAGGCGACGGATGTCGGCCATGGGTTCTCCTCGGCTCGTGGCGCACCGGGGGGTCGGCCCGGTCACTCCTCGCCGATGCCCGCCCCTGTGAGGGCCCAAACACACCCGTCCACGTTCGTCGTGCGGGATCGGCCGAGGTGTGCTTCGCCGTCGGCGAGTGCTCGGACGGGTGGTCGTGGCCACTCACTCGCGTGGGTGATCGGTGCTGTTGTCCGGCGACCGTGCGGATCAAGGTGGTGACAGGGAGTGCCGACCACCGGTGTGGGGGACACCCCGACACCCGTCCGGGAGACCGGCGGTGCCGGCACCCCGGAGCGGGGTCCACCCGTTCCAGGCACCGCCCGGGCACGGTCCGGTCGGCAGGCCGCCGGCCTCCGGGACGGCGCAGACGGGAGCATCCGGTGATCGAGGACAGGGCGCGGGGGAACGGCGCGAGTGGGGCCGTCGTCTGGGTGTTCGACGAACGACGCCGGGTCCGCGACGAGGTCGCCGGGCGGCTGCTCGCGCTGCCGTTCGTCGCCCGGGTCGAGGCCGTGGGCGACCCGGCCGCGCTGATGGCGCGGCTGGACAACCGGCTGCCCGACGTCCTGCTCGTCGGCACCCAGCGGGCCACCGACAGCGGCCTGTCGGTGGCCACCCAGGTGCTGCGCACGCACCCCGGCCTGCGGGTCCTGATGCTGGGTGCACCCGACGACGCCGACAGCGTCCGCGCCGCCGTGGCCCTCGGTGCCCGTGGCTACCTGCGCTGGGACGCCAGCCCGCTCGAGCTCGGCCTGGGCATGTCCCGCACCGGGATGCGCCCCGAGGCCCCGCGCCCCGTCGGGCAGCTGGCCCCGCAGCCGCGCAGCCCGCAGCACGCGGTCGCCATGGCCGGTGCCCCGGGCGGTGGGCCCTCGGGTCCCGCGCCGTGGGGCGGGTCCAGCCCGCTGGCCGGCCTCGCGCCGACGACCGTCCGCTCCACCGTGCCGGCCGCGCCGCAGGTCGCGCTGTCCATGCGCGAGATGCAGGTGCTCACCGGCATGAGCCAGGGCAAGAGCAACGCCCAGATCGGCCGGGAGCTCTACCTGTCCGAGGACACCATCAAGACCCACGCCCGCCGGCTGTTCCGCAAGCTCGCCGTCAAGGACCGGGCCGAGGCCGTCGCCACCGGCTTCCGCCGCGGCATGATGACCTGACCCCAGCTCCCTGACCCACGACAGCGCGGTGACCAGCACGACCGGTCACCGCGCTGTCGTCGTTCTCGGGCGCCAGGTACAGCCACCTGGGCGACCGTCCGGCCGGTGCGGGACGCGGCTGGACCGTCGCCCGGGCGGCCTCACCTTGACGCTGGCCGATCGTGTGGGCCGTCGTCCACCGGACGACCGGCCGTCCACATCTCCGCCGCAGAGGCGTCCGGGCGTGGCCGGTCGGCCGACGATCGGCGCGTGCCCCCGATGCTGCCTGGTCCGGTCCACGTGTCGGCCTCCGCCCGGCTCGGCGTCTTCCCCCTGACCGAGCTCACGGCAGCCGGGGTGACCGAGCGCGAGGTGCGGAGCGCCGTCCGGGCCGGCGACTGGGTCCGGCTGCGCCGTGGCTGGTTCATCGGCGCCGCCGACCTGGCCGCGGCAGAGGCGACCGGTCGGCGGCACGAGGTCGACGCCCTGGCGGTCACCGGCGCGCTGGCGAGGCCGACAGCGGTCCTCAGCCACGCCACCGCGGCGCGCCTCTGGGGACTGCCCGTCCCGGCAGGGCTGCCGCCGGACGTGCGGCTGACCGATCCCGGGCGATGGCGCACCGGCCCCGGCTACGTGATCGCCCACGCGGAGCTGCCGGCCGAGGAGGTCACCACCCGCGGGCAGCACCGGCTGACCACGGTGGCCCGGACCCTGGTCGACAACGCGCGGGAGTGGCGCGAGCTGCCCGCGGTGGCCGCGATGGACGTCGCCCTCCTCCGGGGGCTGGTCACGGAGGAGGAGCTGCAGGCCACCGTGGTCCGCCACCGCTTCGCGCCGAGGAACCCGCGGGCAGTGCGCGCGGTCGCGGCCGCCGACGGTCGCGCCGAGACGTGGCTGGAGACCAAGGGACGGCTGCGCTTCCGGGCCGCGGGACTGCCGCCGTTCGTGCCGCAGGTCGAGCTCTGGGTCGGGGACCGGCTGCTCAAGGTGGCCGACGGGTGGTACGACGAGGCTGCCGTGGTCGTGGAGTTCGACGGCCGGGTCAAGTACGTGCGCCCGGCCTACGGCGGTCGCCCCGAGGACGTCCTGTTCGAAGAGAAGCGGACGGAGGACGCGCTGCGGGCGGTCGGCATCCGGTTCGTCCGGCTCGTGGACGAGGACCTCGGCCCGGGATGGGTGCCCGTCGAGGACCGGATGCGCCGTGAGCTGCAGGTCCCCGGGCCCCCGATCCGGGTCTTCCGCGCCGTCCCGCGGGCGGTCGGCCGTCGCCGAGAGGTGGGTTGAGCCACCTGGCCGACCGTCAGGCCGCGGTGCGCCGTGGCTGGACGGTCGGGGAGGTGGCCGGACCTCGGCCGGGCTCAGTCCTCGCGGGCGTGCCGGCCGCCGGTGCCGTGGCGGCCGGTGGGCTCCTCGCGCTCGGCGAGGGCGGCGACGCCGTCGGCGTAGCCGCTGGCGTAGTCCCAGCTGACGTAGTCGTCGGGGTCGGGGTCGAAGGGCGGCTCGTGCCGGCCGGTCTGCCCCTCGTCGAGCAGCTGCCGGAGGTTGGCCTGCATCAGCGCCCAGTCGACGTGGTGCTCCTCCTGGCAGTCGGGGCAGTCGACGACGATGCCCTTGACGCCGGTGGGCTCCAGGAGGGTGCGGAAGACCTCGAGCTCGGCGAGGTCGTCGAGGACCCCGGCGCGCTCCTCGATGGTCAGCGGTGGCTGCCCCGAGTGGTCACCCGGGCCCAGCTCGCTGCCGAAGTCGGGGTCGCGATCCGAGGATGCGCCGAATGCGTCGTCCCACGCGTCCACGTGTCCTCCTCGCCGGCGCGGGGCCGGCCTGTCAGGCGCTGCCGGGGAGCCGGCAGGTGGTCGGGCTGGCCCGTCCACCGGACCACGGTAACGGGGCGAGGGCCCTCCGGTGTGGTCCGCCTAGCATGGAGTGGGTTCCCGCGCGCCGCGACAGGCGCTCCCACCAACGAGACGAGAGGTGGTGGCACGTGCAGCCCGACGAGCGCGTACCCGAACTGCCGGCGAAGTTCGCCCCCCTGGGTCTGACCTACGACGACGTCCTGCTCATCCCCGGTGCGTCGGACATCGTCCCCACCGAGGTCGACACCAGCACCCGGCTGACCCGCGGCATCCGGCTGGCCATCCCGCTGCTGTCCTCGGCGATGGACACCGTCACCGAGGCGCGGATGGCGATCGCCATGGCCCGCGCCGGTGGCGTGGGCGTGCTGCACCGCAACCTCTCCGCCGAGGACCAGGCCGGCCAGGTCGACCTCGTGAAGCGCTCCGAGTCCGGCATGGTCACCAACCCGGTCACGTGCTCCCCGGACAACACGCTGGCCGAGGTCGACGCGCTCAGCGCCCGCTACCGCATCTCCGGTGCCCCCGTGGTCGACGCCGACGGCGTCCTGGTCGGCATCATCACCAACCGCGACATGCGCTTCGAGACCGACACGAACCGCCTCGTGCGCGACGTGATGACGCCGATGCCGCTGGTCACCGCCCCGGTCGGGGTCGACCCGGACACCGCGCTGTCGCTGCTGCGCTCGCGCAAGATCGAGAAGCTGCCGCTGGTCGACGAGGCCGGCCGGCTGCGCGGGCTGATCACCGTCAAGGACTACGTCAAGCGCGACCAGTTCCCCCAGGCCACCAAGGACGCCGACGGCCGGCTGCTCGTGGCCGCCGCGCTCGGGGTCGGCGAGGACGCCTACAAGCGCGCCGGCCTGCTCGTGGACGCCGGTGTCGACGTGCTCGTCGTCGACACCGCCCACGGCCACCAGCGCGCGGTGCTGGACATGGTCGGCCGGGTCAAGGCCGACTTCCCCGTGCAGGTCATCGGCGGGAACGTCGCCACCCGGGCCGGCGCGCAGGCGCTGGTCGACGCCGGTGCCGACGCGGTCAAGGTCGGCGTCGGGCCGGGCTCGATCTGCACCACCCGCGTGGTCGCCGGGGTCGGCGTCCCGCAGGTCACCGCCATCTACGAGGCCAGCCTCGCCTGCCGCCCGGCCGGTGTGCCGGTCATCGGCGACGGCGGCCTGCAGTACTCCGGCGACATCGCCAAGGCCATCGTGGCCGGTGCCGACAGCGTGATGCTGGGCAGCCTGTTCGCCGGGGTCGACGAGTCGCCGGGCGAGCTGGTCTTCACCAACGGCAAGCAGTACAAGTCCTACCGCGGCATGGGCTCCCTCGGCGCGATGCAGAAGCGCGGGGGCAACCAGTCCTTCAGCCGCGACCGCTACTTCGCCGACGACGTCCTCTCCGACGACAAGCTCGTCCCCGAGGGCATCGAGGGCCAGGTGCCCTACCGCGGCAAGCTGGCCGGGGTCGCCCACCAGCTCGTCGGCGGCCTGCGGGCCGGGATGGGCTACGCGGGTGCGGCGACGATCGCCGACCTGCAGGAGCGCGGCCAGCTGACCCGGATCACCTCCGCCGGGCTCACCGAGAGCCACCCGCACGACGTCCAGGTGACCACCGAAGCCCCCAACTACCGAGGCCGCTGACCCATGCCAGTTCGTGACAACGTCGAGATCGGCCTCAACCGGTTCGCCCGCCGGGGCTACGACCTCGACGAGGTGTCGATCGTCCCCTCCCGCCGCACCCGCGACCACGACGACGTCTCCACCGCCTGGCAGATCGACGCCTTCCGGTTCGACATCCCGCTGGTCACCAGCGCCAGCGACGCCGTGGTCAGCCCGGCCACCGCGGTCGCCGTCGGGCAGGCCGGTGGCCTGGGCGTGCTCAACGCCGAGGGCCTGTGGGCCCGCTACGACGACCCGACCGACGTGCTGCGCCGGCTGCGCGCGGCCGCCGGCCCCGACAGCGGCCCGCCGACGGCGCTGCTGCAGGAGGTCTACGCCGAGCCGGTGAAGCCCGACCTGATCGCCGCGCGGATCAAGGAGGTGCGCGAGTCCGGCGTCACGACGGCGGTGCGGGTGTCCCCGCAGCACACCGTCTCCCTGGCCCCGACCGTGCTGGCCGCCGGGGTCGACCTGCTGGTCATCCAGGGCACCATCGTCTCCGCCGAGCACGTGACGAGCTCCGGTGAGGCGCTGAACCTCAAGGAGTTCATCGCCGACCTCGACGTCCCGGTCATCGTCGGTGGGGCGGCGGACTACCAGACCGCGCTGCACCTGATGCGCACCGGCGCGGCCGGCGTCATCGTCGGCGTGGGCGCCGACAGCTGGTCCACCGCGGACGCCGTCATGGGCATCCGGGTGCCGCTGGCCAGCGCGATCGCCGACGCCGCCGCCGCGCGCCGCGACTACCTGGACGAGACCGGTGGCCGCTACGTGCACGTCATCGCCAACGGCCGGATCGAGACCAGCGGCGCCATCGCCCGGGCCCTGGCCTGCGGCGCCGACGCCGTCCAGCTGGGTGAGCCGCTGCGGGTCGCCGCGGAGGCGCCGGGTGGCGGCGTCTGGTGGGACTCCGTGGCCGCGCACCCGCGGCTGCCGCGGGGTGGCGCCTCCGCGCCGGTCGAGCCGCGCGGCTCGCTGGCCGACGTGCTGCTCGGGTCGGCGGACTCCGCCGACGGGCGCACCAACCTGTTCGGCGCGCTGCGGCGCACCATGGCCAAGACCGGCTACCGGGACCTCAAGGAGTTCCAGCGGGTCGACCTGGTCCTGGGCGGGAACGGCGAGAGCGCCCTCGGCCCCGGCCACCTGGTGGGCTGAGATGGCCAGCCCCGCGCACATGGACTTCCCGACCGTGCTGGTCGTCGACTTCGGCGCCCAGTACGCCCAGCTCATCGCCCGGCGGATCCGCGAGGCCGGCGTCTACTCCGAGCTGGTCGGCTCCGACGTCCCGGTCGAGGAGCTGCTGGCCCGCAAGCCCGCGGCGATCGTGCTCTCCGGCGGGCCCTCCAGCGTCTACGCCGAGGGTGCCCCACAGGTCGACCCGGCGGTGTTCGAGTCCGGCGTCCCGGCGTTCGGCATCTGCTACGGCTTCCAGGCCATGGCGCAGAGCCTCGGCGGCACCGTCGCCCACACCGGCGACCGCGAGTACGGCGGCACCCCGCTGACCGTCACCACGCAGTCGCGGATGTTCGGCGACCTGCCGAACGAGCAGTCGGTGTGGATGAGCCACGGGGACGCCGTCAGCGCGGCCCCGCCCGGGTTCACCGTCACCGCCACCTCCACCGGCGCCCCGGTCGCGGCGTTCGAGGACGTCGACCGGCGGCTGGCCGGGGTGCAGTTCCACCCCGAGGTGAAGAACACGCCGCACGGGCAGACGGTGCTCGAGCACTTCCTGTTCGACATCGCCGGCCTGGAGCCCAGCTGGACGATGGCCAACGTGGTCGAGGAGCAGGTCGCGGCGATCAAGGCCCAGATCGGCGACCGGCGGGCCATCTGCGGGCTGTCCGGCGGCGTGGACTCTGCGGTGGCCGCAGCACTCGTCCAGCAGGCCATCGGCGACAAGCTCACCTGCGTCTACGTCGACCACGGGCTGATGCGCGAGGGCGAGACCGAGCAGATCGAGCGGGACTTCGTCGCCGTCACGGGTGCGGACCTGCGGGTCGTCGACGCCAGCGAGCAGTTCCTCACCGCGCTGGCCGGGGTCACCGACCCGGAGACCAAGCGGAAGATCATCGGCCGCGAGTTCATCCGCGTCTTCGAGCAGGCCGCCCTCGACGTCATCGCCGACGCCAAGGAGCACGGCGAGACCGTCGACTTCCTCGTGCAGGGCACGCTCTACCCCGACGTCGTCGAGTCCGGCGGCGGCACCGGGACGGCGAACATCAAGAGCCACCACAACGTCGGCGGCCTGCCGGACGACCTGGTGTTCACCCTCGTCGAGCCGCTGCGCACCCTGTTCAAGGACGAGGTGCGCGAGGTCGGCCGCCAGCTCGGCCTGCCCGACACCCTGGTGCAGCGCCAGCCCTTCCCGGGCCCGGGCCTCGGCATCCGGATCATCGGCGAGGTCACCCGGGAGCGGCTCGACGTGCTGCGCCAGGCCGACGCCATCGCCCGCGCGGAGCTGTCCGCGGCCGGCCTGGACACCGAGATCTGGCAGTGCCCGGTGGTCCTGCTGGCCGACGTCCGCTCCGTCGGCGTCCAGGGCGACGGCCGCACCTACGGCCACCCCGTCGTGCTGCGGCCGGTCTCCAGCGAGGACGCCATGACCGCGGACTGGACCCGGCTGCCCTACGACGTGCTGGCGAAGATCTCCACCCGGATCACCAACGAGGTGGCCGAGGTCAACCGGGTGGTTCTCGACGTCACGAGCAAGCCGCCGGGCACGATCGAGTGGGAGTGAGGACCCCGTCCTCCCCACC
This sequence comes from Modestobacter sp. L9-4, assembly GCF_019112525.1. Classification (NCBI taxonomy): domain Bacteria; kingdom Bacillati; phylum Actinomycetota; class Actinomycetes; order Geodermatophilales; family Geodermatophilaceae; genus Modestobacter; species Modestobacter sp. L9-4. Next base: position 1,524,551 of record NZ_CP077800.1, on the reverse strand, counting down.
ACGAGCAAGCTCGCGGCGGGGCCCGGGACGGGGCCTGTGAAAGGACCCTCCTGCCCCCCCACCACTCGCAAGCTCGCGGCGGGACCCTGCAGGAGGGCCGACCGACGACTGCAAGCCGGCGTGCCTCACCGCTTCCGGCGGGACTTCCTGAGCTCGTTGACCAGGAGGGCGACGCCGGCGGCGATGAGGACGAGCCAGCCGAGGTCGCGGTCCCACCAGTCGGCGGGGACGGTGGCGCCGGCCATCAGGGCGATCGCCAGGACGACGAAGACGATGCCGGCGACGAGGGCGACGAGGTCCAGGTGGCGGGCGGGGCGGGGCGGGGGCTCCTTGGTGAACAGGTCGTCGGGGAGGACCTCGGTCTCCTGACGGCCGGTGGGCTCCGGTCGGAACGGCTCAGCCACGGGACACCTCCACGTCACCCAGGCCGGACTCGATGGTGAGGACGAACTCCGGCTCGTCGTCGCCGGTCCACGCGGCAGGGCCGGTGCCGGGGAAGAAGCCGCGGTCGACGGCGTCCTGGTCGAACAGCTCGGCCTCGCCGATCCCGTTGTCCACGGTGACCTGCACGTCGGCGGAGGTGGGCACCAGGACGTCCACGTCGCCCGCGCCGGCCTCGATCGTGACCGCGATCGGCCCGGACGGACCGGTCAGGTCGACGTCGCTCAGGTCCACGGTCAGGTCGCCGAGCCCGACCTCGTACCGCGGCTGCACCGCGCTGGCGGTGAGCGGGCGGTAGGTGCGGTCGCCGACGTCCCCCGACGGCAGGTGCACGGTGGAGGAGAGCGCGAGCGCCGCCGTCAGCAGCACGCCCATGGTGATCAGCCCGGTCTTCGCGCCGCGGCCGACACCGGTGACCGCGCCGACGACCAGGCCGGCGCCGACCACCAGCAGCGCGCTGCCGAGGTAGCCGCGCGGACCGAGGTCGGCCCCGGTGAGCTGGTCGACCAGGGCCACCACCCCGAGCACGATCAGCAGGACGGCGAGGGTCACCCCCGGCACCGGGGAGCGCGGCCCCCGCGGTGCCCGCTCCACCGCGGCGGCCGGCGGGCCGGCCGGCGCGCTGGGCATCAGCAGCCACAGCAGCGCGTAGACGACCACGCCGCTGCCGGCGACCACGGTCAGCGCGATCGCCCCGACCCGCCACAGCAGCGCGTCGATGCCGGTGTACTCGGCCAGCCCGCCCGCCACGCCGCCGAGCACCTTGTCGTCCCGGCTGCGGCGCAGCTGCCCGCGCGGGGCCGGGCCGGACGGCGGCGGGGCGGGCCAGCTGCTCGGCGGGGGCTGGGCTCCCGGCGGCTCGGCGGCCGGGGGCGGGGCGTAGGGCGGGAGCGCTGAGGTCATGGCACGAGCCTGCCCAGCGACGGTCGCCGGCGGTATCCGGGAACCACCTGACCCGACCCTGATCCTCATGGAGTCCCAGCGCGTCGTCTGCCGAGCGCGGGGACTCCATGACGCTCCCGGGGCAGACGCACGACGGGGACGGACGCCGTGGTGGCGTCCGTCCCCGGCGGTGGTGGGAGGTCAGCGGACCGGTGCGTCCGCCACGGGCATGAGCACCCAGAGCAGGCCGTAGAGCAGCGCGCCGGTGCCCGCCCCGAGCACGGTCAGGGTGAGGAACAGCAGTCGCCACAGCACCGGGTCGATCCCGGTGTGGGCGGCCAGGCCACCGGAGACGCCGCTGATCATCTTCTCCGTGCGGCTGCGGGTGAGCCGGGGCCGGGCGGGGGCGGTCCAGGCCGGGCCGGCGGTGGGGGCGGAGGGCGTCGCGTACTCGGTCGAGGTCATGCCACCACGCTGCGCCGCCGAGGGGGGCCGGGACATCGGGGGAGCACCGGACCCGACCCTGGACCTCACCGCCGTCCGCACTCGGGGTGATCACCGATGTGCCGGGCCCCCGCACGGTGACACCATCGCCTGGTGACCACCAGCACCGCGACCGCCCCGGGACCCCCGGCGGCGCCTGCCGCCCGGCGGCCGGGCGACCGGCCGCCGCTGGTGCGCCCGCGCGAGGGCCGGCTGCTCGCCGGGGTCGCCACCGGGACGGCGGCCCACCTGCGGGTCGACCCGGTGGTGGTGCGGGTCGTCTACCTGGCGCTGGCCGTCACCGGCGTCGGCGTGATCGCCTACGCCCTGCTGTGGCTGACCATGCCGGTGGCCAGCGCCGACGGCGAGCCCGCGGACCCCGGGCTGCTCGCGGCCCGGCCCAGCCGCCGGCAGCTGCTCGGCCTCGCCCTGCTCGCGGTGGTGTCGGCCGGTGCGGTGTCGGAGCTGGCCAGCTCCGGCGGGTTCTCCGTCGTCCTGCCGCTGGTGCTCGCCGGGGCCGGGCTCGCGGTGATCTGGCGGCAGCTGGACGCCGGGGGCGACCTCGACCGGGGCACGGCCCGCTGGGGGCTGCTCGGTGGTGCCGTGCTCGGCGTCGCCGGCCTGGTGCTGCTGCTGGCGACCACCGGCCAGCTCGCCAACGCCCGCAACGGCTTCACCGCCACCGTGGTGATCCTCGTCGGCGTCGCGCTCGCGACCGCGCCGCTGTGGCGCCGGCTGCTGGACTCCCGGGCCGCCGAGCGGGCCGCCCGCATCCGCTCGGAGGAGCGCACCGCGGTCGCCGCACACCTGCACGACTCGGTGCTGCAGACGCTCGCGCTGATCCAGCGGCACGCCGGCGACCCCACGGTCGTGGGCCGGCTGGCGCGCAGCCAGGAGCGGGAGCTGCGGGCCTGGCTCTACGAGCCCACGGTCGTCACCGGCGGCACGTGGGCCGGCCTGGTCGCCCGGCTGGTCGCCGAGGTCGAGGCCGACCACGCGGTCACCGTCGACCCGGTCGTCGTCGGCGACGTGCCCGTGGACGAGGCGGTCGCCACCCTCGGCCAGGCCGCCAAGGAGGCGGTGGTCAACGCCGCCAAGCACTCGGGCGCGACCTCCGTCTCCCTCTACAGCGAGATCAGCCCGACCACGGTCACCGTCTACGTGCGGGACCGCGGCACCGGGTTCGACCCGGACGCCGTGCCCGTCGACCGGCGCGGCCTGCGGGACTCCGTGATCGGCCGGCTCACCCGGCTGGGCGGGACGGCGACGGTGCGTTCGGCACCAGGAGAGGGGACCGAGGTGGAGCTCTGCCTCCCGCGCGCCGAGGAGGCCGCGGCGTGACCGGGCCCCGCGTCTTCCTGGTCGACGACCACGCCATGGTGCGGGCCGGCGTCCGCTCCGAGCTGGGGGACGACGTCCAGGTGGTCGGCGAGGCCGCCGACGTCGCCACCGCGGTGACCGGCATCCGGGCCACCACGCCCGACGTCGTCCTGCTCGACGTGCACCTGCCCGACGGCGGCGGGCGCGCCGTCCTGGAGACGCTGCGCGCCGAGCTGCCCGCGACCCGGTGGCTGGCGCTGTCGGTGTCCGACGCCGCCGAGGACGTCATCGCCGTCATCCGGGCCGGGGCACGCGGCTACGTCACCAAGACCATCTCCGGGCCGGACCTGCGGGACGCGGTGCGGCGGGTCGCCGAGGGCGACGTCGTGTTCAGCCCGCGGCTGGCCGGCTTCGTGCTGGACGCCTTCGCGGCGTCCGCGGCCCCGGCGGCACCGGCCGAGGACCCCGCGGTCGACCCGGGCCTGGACCTGCTGTCGGCCCGCGAGCGGGAGGTCATGCAGCTGCTGGCCCGTGGCTACACCTACCGCGAGATCGGTGGCCGGCTGTTCATCTCGGTGAAGACCGTGGAGTCCCACGCCTCGAACGTGCTGCGCAAGCTGCAGCTGTCCAACCGCAACGAGCTCACCCGCTGGGCGGCGACCAACCGGCTGCTCTAGCCGGTGTAGACGACCTGGAAGGCCTCGGCGAACCGGCCCTCGGGCAGGCCGTGGTCCGTGGCGGTCTGCCGCATCCAGCCGCCGACGAACTGCTGCAGCTGGCCCTCGGGCAGGTGGCTGACCTGGGTCACGTGCGACATCAGCGCGGCCCACTTGCGCTCGACCACGTCGGTGACGTCGACGACGTGGTCCGGACGCGGGCCGCCCCCGAGCCACACCTCCGACACGGTCCACGCCTCGAGGCCCTCGTCGGCCAGCAGCTCGGGGTGGGCGAAGGGGTTGCGGGCGTCGGGGTAAACCGCGCGCAGCGTCGACTCCCCGGCGGTCATGTGGTCGGGGTGGCTGGCGCCGATCCGCTCGTAGAAGCGCTCCGGCGAGCTGGTCAGCACTCGCTGCGGGCGCACCTGGCGGATGACCCGGCTGATGTCGCGGCGCAGCTCCAGGGTGGGCTCGAGCCGACCGTCGGGGTAGCCGAGCCAGTGGAGGTCGGTGACGCCCACGGCGGCGGCCGCGGCGGTCTGCTCGGCCCGGCGCAGCACCGGCATCTGGTCGCGCGGGGTCTCGTCGAAGCCGCCGGCGTCCCCGTCGGTGACGATGCAGTAGCTGACCTGCGTGCCGGCCGCGGTCCACTGCGCGACGGTGCCGGCGCTGCCGAAGTCGACGTCGTCGGGGTGGGCGAGCACGCACAGTGCCCGTTCGACGTGCTCGGCAGGGGCGGTCGGCAGCGGCATCACGCCAGGCAGCCTAGGCAGCCGGGCGCATGCCCCGGGACGGGGCCCAGACTCACAGCCGGCCGCGGCCCTGGCGCAGCAGCATCATCCCGAGCGAGGCGCCGTCGTCGCCCAGCGCGGCGCGGAAGCGGTCGAGCACCCGCTGCTCGCGGGACAGCGACAGCCGGGTGCCGCCGCTGGCGGTGCGCAGGGCGCCGATCTCCTGGGAGATGGCCACCCGGCGCTGCACGAGCTCGATGATCTGGGCGTCGCAGGCGTCGATCTCGCCGCGCAGCGCGTCGATCTGGGCGGCCGGGTCGGTGCTGGTGCTCATCTGGTCCTCCGGGGCGGTGGAGGCCGCCGGACCCCGGAGACGAGGAACGCCCCGGGGCCGTCGGCCCGGGGCGTCGTGTGCGGTGGCTGTTCAGCCAGCGGGTACGGACACCGGGGACCGGTGGCCGTAGGAAAAGCGTCGCTGGCTGAGCACGTGCCGAGTCTGGCACGGACGGCGTCCGGCGCGCCACCGGTCACGCCCGTCGCACCCGTTCCGCAGGGGCGGGGAACGTCGCCCCCTCGGCTTACAGTGGCAGGGTCATGAGCAGCTCGCAGATCTCCCTCCCCGGCACCGAAGCGATCTCCCGCCAGGCGACCGGCCAGGTCGGCCGCGAGCTGGAGCGGATGCTCGCCGGCCTCAACGGCCCGCAGCGCCAGGCCACCGTGCACGAGGGCAGCCCGCTGCTCATCGTCGCCGGCGCCGGCTCGGGCAAGACCCGGGTGCTGACCCATCGGATCGCCTACCTGCTGGGTGCCCGCGGGGTGCAGCCCGGCGAGATCATGGCGATCACCTTCACCAACAAGGCCGCCGGGGAGATGAAGGAGCGCGTCGCCCACCTCGTCGGCCCGCGCGCCCGGGCGATGTGGGTGTCGACGTTCCACTCGATGTGCGTGCGGATCCTGCGTGCCGAGGCCGCCAAGCTCGGCATGAAGACCTCGTTCACCATCTACGACCAGGGCGACTCGGTCCGGCTCATGACGATGGTGGCCCGCGACCTGGACCTGGACAGCAAGCGCTATCCCGGCCGCAGCCTGGCCAACCAGGTGTCGAACCTGAAGAACGAGCTCGTCGACGAGGAGTCCTACGCCCCGGAGACCGCGCCGGAGAAGGTGCTCAAGGAGGCGTACACGCTCTACCAGCGCCGCCTCCGCGAGGCCCACGCGATGGACTTCGACGACCTGATCATGACCACGGTCCACCTGCTGCAGGCCTTCCCCGACGTCGCCGAGCACTACCGGCGCCGGTTCCGGCACGTGCTGGTCGACGAGTACCAGGACACCAACCACGCCCAGTACGTGCTGGTGCGCGAGCTCGTGGGCACCGCCGGTGGCCCCGTGCCGCCGGCCGAGCTGTGCGTCGTCGGTGACGCCGACCAGTCGATCTACGCCTTCCGCGGCGCGACGATCCGCAACATCGACGAGTTCGAGCGCGACTACCCCGAGGCCACCACGATCTTGCTGGAGCAGAACTACCGCTCCACGCAGCGGATCCTGCGCGCGGCCAACCAGGTCATCGCCCGCAACACCGCCCGGCGTCCGAAGAACCTGTGGTCCGAGGCCGGCGACGGCGAGCTGATCGAGGGCTACGTCTCCGACAACGAGCACGACGAGGCCGCCTGGGTCGCCGAGCAGATCGACGCGCTCACCGACGAGGGCCTGGCCCAGCCCAAGGACATCGCGGTCTTCTACCGCACCAACAACGCCTCCCGCGTCTTCGAGGAGGTGTTCATCCGGGTCGGCATGCCCTACAAGGTCGTCGGCGGCGTGCGCTTCTACGAGCGCCGCGAGGTCCGGGACGCCGTCGCCTACCTCAAGGTCGTCGCCAACCCCGCCGACGTCGTCAGCCTGCGCCGGGTGCTCAACACGCCCAAGCGCGGCATCGGTGAGCGGGCCGAGTCCGCCGTCGAGCGGTTCGCCGACCGCGAGCGGATCCCCTTCGCCGCAGCCCTGCGCCGGACGTCGGAGATCGGCGAGCTGGCCACCCGGTCGGCCAAGGCGATCGCGGAGTTCGTCGCGCTGCTGGAGGAGTTCGAGCAGTTGGTCGAGACCGGCTCCGGTCCGGCCGCGCTGCTGGAGAGCATCCTCGACCGCACCGGCTACCTCACCGAGCTCTCGGCCAGCACCGACCCGCAGGACGAGGGCCGCGTCGACAACCTCAACGAGCTGGTCTCGGTGGCCGCGGAGTTCGAGGCGGCCAACCCCGGCGGCACCGTCACCGACTTCCTCGAGCAGGTCTCCCTCGTGGCCGACGCCGACCAGATCCCGGTCACCGGCGACGAGGCCGGCGTCGTGACGCTGATGACGCTGCACACCGCCAAGGGCCTGGAGTTCCCGGTCGTCTTCCTCACCGGCCTCGAGGACGGCGTCTTCCCGCACATGCGTGCCCTCGGCGACCCGCGCGAGCTGGAGGAGGAGCGCCGGCTGGCCTACGTGGGCATCACCCGCGCCCGCCAGCGGCTGTTCCTGTCCCGGGCCACGGTGCGCACCAACTGGGGGCAGCCGGCCTACAACCCGCCGTCCCGGTTCCTCGACGAGCTGCCGATGGACGCCGTCCACTGGTCGGGCTCCCAGCCGGTGAGCGCCTCGCCGATGAGCTCGGCGCAGTCCCGGGTCGCCGCGACCGGGCTGTCCACCGGCGGGCTGCGCGGCGGTGCGGGCAACCGCCCGGTGATCAACGTCGAGATCGGCGACCGGGTCAGCCACGACGCGTTCGGGCTCGGCACCGTCGTGGAGATCAACGGTGCCGGCGACAAGGCGCAGGCCACCGTCGACTTCGGGTCCGGCGGCACCAAGCGGCTCGTGCTCCGCTACGCCCCGCTCGTCAAGCTCTGACGGAGGGCCCCGGCGCCCCCTGCGCCGGGGCCGCGGGCAGCGGGGTCCTTCACTCCTCGCCTTCGAAGCCGATGAGCCAGTGGACGCCGAAGCGGTCGAGCACCTGGCCGTCGGAGGCCCCCCACGGGCGGCGCTCCAGCTCTGCCACCACGCGCCCGCCGGACGCCAGCCCGGTGAACCAGGAGCGCAGGACGCCGGGTGCGGCGGTGCCCAGCAGCGACCACATCAGCCCGGCGCTGCCACCGAACGCCGGTTCGTCGCCAGCCGTGTCGGCGGCGAACAGCGCGACGGGACCGTCCACCAGGTACCCGTGCGCCACCGCGTCGGCCGGGCCGTCGGTGCGTCCGAGGTCGGCGACGGAGTGCACCGTGACGCCGCAGCCGAACACCTCGGCGTAGAACGACAGCGCCTCGCGCGCGGTGCCGGGCAGGTGCAGGTACGGCGTCGGTGCGGTCATGCGCCCGGATCGTAGGGCGCCGTGGGCCGGCTCAGCCGACCGTGAGGCCCCGCTCGGCCAGCCACTTCTGCGGGTCGGTCGGCTTGCCGTTGATCCCGCCGACGTGGATCTCGAAGTGCAGGTGCGGGCCGGTCGACTGGCCCTGGCTGCCGACCTTGGCGATCTGCTCGCCGGCGGAGACGACGTCCCCGGCCTTCACGTCGTAGTACCGCATGTGGCCGTAGATCTCGACGTTGCCGTCGGCGTCCTGGATGTAGACGGCGTTGCCGTAGCCCGACGCCGGGCCGGCCCGCAGGACGACGCCGTCGGCGGCCGCGAGGATCGGGGTGCCCAGCGGGGCGGCGAGGTCGATGCCCCAGTGCATGGTCCCCCAGCGCTGGCAGAAGCAGGTGGTGAGCCGGCCGTCGGTCGGGACGACGAAGTCGGGCTCGCGGGCCGCCCGGGAGGCGGCGATCTCGCCCAGCCGCAGCTGGGCCTCGGCCTCGCTGATCTCCCCGCGGGCGCCCTCGACGTCCACGCCACCGGCGAAGCTGGCGTCGGCGAGCCCCAGGCCGTAGTCCTGCCCGGAGGCGACCGGCACGGGCGCGGCGGTGCCGCTGCCCAGCAGTGCCGCGGCGATGGCACCCACCACGGCAGCGGCGAGCAGCAGGGGCGCGCGGCGGGCCGGGGGACGGGGCACCTGCCGGGTCGAGGCGGGCCGGGCGACGGCCGCCGGACGGCGGGCAGCAGGGGAGTCGGTGGTCGGCGCGGGGGCGGTCGTCGTGGCGGTGGGGACTGCGACGACGACGGGAGCGACGACGGGAGCGACGACGGGAGCGACGACGGGAGCGGCGGCGACGGGAGCTGCAGCGACGGGGGCCGGGGCGACGGCGGGGGCGGCGGCGGTGGCCGGACCGGTGTCACTTCCGCGGGCGGCGTCCTGGGTCGCGGCCCACTCGCCGTCCCAGTCGACGTGGGCGACCAGGGCCTCGGCCCAGCCGGTGCCGGCCGTGTCGGCGGACGGGCCGGCGTCGGGGCCGTCCTCGGGCCGCGTACGGCCCACGAGCTCACGGAGACGGGACATCAGGCACCTTCCCGGGGACGACGCACGGGGGGAGCCGTGGTCTGACGTGCACCAGACGCTCACGTCATCGGCAGGTGCACAGAGCTGCGGGACCACCGGGTGGGGATCTCGTCGCTCGTCGTCCGCGGACGCTACGGAGAGCGACCGAGCGCGACCACGACCTGACCGTGCGTGTCGTGCACCTCGGCGCTCAGTGACCACACCCGTCACACCCGTCGCAGGGAGCAGTCACTCCCGCCCCATCCGACTCAGGCGGCCGTCGGCTCCTGCGCCGGAGTGGCCAGCGTGACGGCGACCTCGTCGAGCACCGCCCGGTGCACCGGCAGCGACATGTGCCCCACCCCGCGCACCAGCACGTTGCGTGCACCCAGGTCGGGGTGGTCGCAGCGCCCGGCACTCGAGGGCAGCACCATCTGGTCGAGGTCGCTGTAGACCGCGGTCACCCGGGTGCGGCAGCCCGGCGCCGGTGCAGCCAGCTCCTGGATCAGCGCCGACCCGGGGCGCAGCTGCCGCACCAGCGGGGTGGGCAGCACGTGCGCCCACCGGCTCCCGCCGTGCGGCGTCCCCAGGGTCACCAGCGCGTCGACCCGGGCGTCACCGCCCAGCCGCTGCACGAGGTACCGGGCCACCAGCCCGCCCAGGCTGTGACCGACCACGTGCACCCGGTCGTGCCCGGTCTCCCGGCACACCGCCTCCAGCTGGCGGCCCAGCGCCACTGCGGCCGTCTCGACGTCCCGCAGCAGCGGGCTGTAGTTCCAGGAGCACACCTGCGCGAACCCCCGCCGCCGCAGCCCCCGCTGCATCACCGAGAAGACCGACCGGTTGTCGACCAGCCCGTGCACCAGGACGACGGGCACGCGGGCGGCCAGCGGGTCGGCGGCGAACAGGGCGCGCACCGCGGGCGGCTGGTCGCCGGGGCGGTACCGCGGGTCGGCGCGCAGCCGTTCGGCCCGCGCCCCGAGCGGGTAGAGCAACGCATGGGCACCCACCCAGGCGAGCTCGGTCAGCGTGCCGGCCAGGGCGGCCGGGGACACCACCGACCGCAGACCGGCGTGGTGCTGCCCGCCCGCGGGTGCCGGGTCGCTCCCGGCTCCGGCGCCCCGCGCGTGCCAGGCTGGGGAGGAGGGCTGGTCGGTCGAGTGCACGCCGGTCTCCCTCCTGTCCGCTCCGGCACCGCGCCGGGCGGTGCCGCGCACGTGCTGCGTCGGCCTCGGGGGACTGGGGTGCCCTGAGGTGCCCGACGTCACACACCGCCCCCCGACACGCGCCCGCGTCCCCACCGCCCGAACCGAGGAGCCGACCAGTGCCCGCCCGTGACCGCGTTCCCGCCCGCTCCGGCAGGGGAGGTGCGTCGGCGTCCGGACGCCGCCCGGCGGAGGCCTCCCGCGGCCCTGCGTCGGACCTGCTGGTGGTCGGCACCGTCCCGCTGCTCGCCCGGGTCGCCGGGGGGCTGCTGGTGCTGGCCGGCCTGCTGGCCGCCGTCGCCGCCTTCCCCACCTACCTCGTCGTCGGCGGGGTGGCCGTCGGGCCGGTCACCGGTCCGGTGTCGGCACTCGTCGCGCTGGTGGCGCCGCTCGTCACCCTCGTGGTGGGCGCCGGCCTGGCGCTCGGCCGGGTGCCGCGGCTGGGCCTGGCGTACGCCTCGGTCAGCGCTGCGCTCGCGGTGGGCCGGCTGCTCATCGAGGTCTACCAGGGCCGCGCCTCGACCACCCGTCCGGCGGTCGACGTCCTGGGCGGCGAGCGGGTCGTCATCAGCTCGGTCGACATCAGTGCCGGCTGGGTCCTCGGGGTGGTCGCCCTGGTGCTGACCGTGCTCGCCGGGGGAGTCGCGCTGGTCGCCTGGGGGCGCACGGTCATGGAGGACGGCGGGTCGCTGGACCCGCTCCGGCCGGCGCTCGCCGGCGCCGCGGTGTTGCTCGGGGTCGGGGCGGTGCTCTGCCTCGCGCTGCCGGCCGCCGACGTCCCGGACCGGGTGGTGGTCGACCCGGCCACGGGGCTGGAGACGGTGGTCACCGCGCAGGGGCCGCCCGCGCTGCTGGAGCGCCCCGGCCTGGCCCTGCTCGGCGGGCTGCTGCTCGCCGGTGCCCTGCTGCTGTGCGCGGTGACCGCGCCGTCGCTGCGGCCGCGCCTGGGTGCCGTCGGCGGGCTGCTGGGGGTGGCGGTCTTCGTGCTGGCCGCCGGGCTCAGCGGTCTGCGGGACGCCCTGCACGGCCCCGACCTGGACTGGACGGTGACCGGCGCCGGGCTGCTCGTGCTCGGGCTGGCCCTGCTCGCCCTCGCCGTGCTGGCCTGGCGCGCGCGTGCGGGCACGGCCCCGGTGGCGGCGCCCGACGAGCGGTTCGCCGGCCCGCGCGAGGACTGATCCCCGGCCACCGGCGCACAGCCGGACACGCCCGCCGCCGGAGGCACGTGGCGCGGACGCCCGGCGGGCGGGCTACGGTCCCTGTTCGTGGATCTCTTCGAGTACCAGGCCCGTGACCTGTTGGCCGCGCACGGTGTGCCCGTGCTGCCCGGCGGCGTAGCCGAGACACCCGAGCAGGCGGAGGCGATCGCGCGCGAGATCGGCGCGCAGGTCGTGGTGAAGGCCCAGGTGAAGGTGGGCGGCCGCGGCAAGGCCGGCGGCGTCAAGCTCGCCGACGACCCGGAGGCCGCCCGGGCCCGCGCCGAGGACATCCTCGGGCTGGACATCAAGGGCCACGTGACCCGCAAGGTCATGGTCGCCCAGGCCAGCGACATCGCGGAGGAGTACTACTTCTCCTACCTGCTCGACCGGTCCAACCGCACCTTCCTGGCGATGGCCAGCAAGGAGGGCGGCATGGAGATCGAGCAGCTCGCCGTCAAGCGCCCCGAGGCCCTTGCCCGCATCGCCGTCGACGCCTCCGTCGGGGTCGACGCTGCGAAGGCCGCCGAGATCGTCGACGCCGCCGGGTTCCCGGCCGAGGTCCGCGACCAGGTGATCGCCATCGCCGTCCAGCTGTGGGACGTCTTCACCAAGGAGGACGCCACGCTGGTCGAGATCAACCCGCTGGCCAAGGACCCCTCCGGCAAGGTCCTCGCGCTGGACGCCAAGGTCACCCTCGACGAGAACGCCGGCTTCCGGCACGCCGAGCACGCCGCCCTGGAGGACGCCGCCGCCGCCGACCCGCTGGAGGCCGCGGCGAAGCAGAAGGACCTCAACTACGTCAAGCTGCAGGGCCAGGTCGGGATCATCGGCAACGGTGCGGGCCTGGTCATGAGCACCCTGGACGTCGTCGCCTACGCCGGCGAGGAGTTCGGCGGCGTCCGTCCGGCCAACTTCCTCGACATCGGTGGTGGCGCCTCCGCCGAGGTCATGGCCAACGGCCTGGGCATCATCCTGTCCGACCCCGACGTGAAGAGCGTCTTCGTCAACGTCTTCGGCGGGATCACCGCCTGCGACGAGGTCGCCAAGGGCATCGTGGCCGCCCTGGCCCAGCTCGGCGACGAGGCCACCAAGCCGCTGGTCGTGCGTCTGGACGGCAACAACGTGGAGGAGGGTCGGCGGATCCTCGCCGAGGCCGCCCACCCGCTGGTGACCGTGGTCGACACCATGGACGGCGCCGCCCGCCGCGCCGCCGAGCTCGCCGCCGCCTGAACGCCCCAGACGAGACAGGACAACTGAGATGTCGATCTTCCTCACCGAGAACAGCAAGGTCATCGTCCAGGGCATCACCGGGTCCGAGGGGCGCAAGCACACCGCGCGCATGCTCGCCTCCGGCACCGCCGTGGTCGGTGGCGTCAACCCGAGCAAGGCCGGCCAGTCCGTGGACTTCGACGGCACGTCCGTCCCGGTCTACGGCTCCGTCGCCGACGCCATGAAGGAGACCGGGGCCGACGTCAGCGTCGTCTTCGTGCCGCCGAAGTTCGCCAAGGACGCCGTCCTGGAGGCCGTGGACGCCCAGATCGGGATGGCCGTGGTCATCACCGAGGGCATCCCGGTGCACGACTCGACCTACTTCTGGGCCCACGCCCAGGGTGGCTCGACCCGGATCATCGGCCCGAACTGCCCCGGCCTGATCAGCCCCGGGCGCTCCAACGCCGGCATCATCCCGGCCAACATCACCCAGGCCGGCAAGATCGGGCTGGTCAGCAAGTCCGGCACGCTGACCTACCAGATGATGTACGAGCTGCGTGACATCGGCTTCTCCACCGCCGTCGGCATCGGTGGCGACCCGGTCATCGGCACCACGCACATCGACTGCCTGCAGGCCTTCCAGGACGACCCGGAGACCGAGGCCATCGTGATGATCGGCGAGATCGGCGGCGACGCCGAGGAGCGCGCCGCCGACTTCATCAAGGCCAACGTCACCAAGCCCGTCGTCGGCTACGTCGCCGGCTTCACCGCCCCCGAGGGCAAGACCATGGGCCACGCCGGCGCCATCGTCTCCGGCTCGGCCGGCACCGCCGCCGCCAAGCAGGAGGCCCTCGAGGCCGCGGGCGTGCGGGTCGGCAAGACCCCGTCGGAGGCCGCGCGCCTCATGCGGGAGATCGTCGGCGCCTAGGAGGGACCCCCTCGCCCCTCACCGCTCGCGAGCTCGCGGCGGGGCCCGGTGAGGGAACCGAACGCACCACCGCTGCCCGGCGTCCTCCTCGGAGGGTGCCGGGCAGCGTCGTCCCCGGAGGGACGGGAGACTGTCCGGGACCACCCGCCAGCGGAGGAGGACAGCCCGGTGACGTCCACCGCCCCCGACCCGGCCGACACCGGGTCCCCGCCGGACGCCGTCGCCGCGGTGCCCCGCCCGCGGGTGCGCCCGGGACGGCCCGCGCGCGCCGACGTCGTCGTCGCCGCGGGCACGGTGGTGTTCCTGGTCCTCCTGCTGGTGCCCTGGTACCGCCGGGAGGGCTTCGACCTGGGCTACGGCCACCGCGTCGAGGCGACGTCCGCGAACGGCCTGGACTCCGGCCTGCTGGTCACCGCACTCGTGCTGCTCGTGCTGGCCAGCGCGTGGGCGCTGCTGCCCGCGGTGGCCGACGTCCCCACGCCGTTCCCGCGGGCGCTGGTCACCACCGGGCTGGTCGCCCTGGCGTTCCTGGTGACGGTGCTGGCGTGGCTGTCCTCCCTGGACCTCGGGTTCAGCCTGCCCGGGCTGCTGGCCGTGCTCACCGTCGCCGCGATGCTCGCCGTGTCGCTCCGGCGGCTGCTCCCGCAGGCGCGGGCGTGGGTGGCCGCCGAGCGGGCCCAGGACGTGACGTGAACCGCCCCGGCGCGTGCACCGCGTCGCCGGCCGCGGGTCTTGGCACAGTGGAGGCGTGACGTCCCTGCTGTCCCGGCTGCCCTCACTGGGACCGGGGGACGGCGAGCCGCGCAGCTCGGCCACCGGCGGGCTGGCCGCGGCCGCCGCCCTGGCGGTGCACGTCCTCGGCCTGCTCGGACTGGGCCTGGCGCTCGTCGTCGTCCAGACCCTCGACCCCGACGGCGGCCTGCCCGTGGGCTCCTCGGCGCGGCTGGCCGCCCAGCTGTGGCTGCTCGCCCAGGGCGCCCAGCTGGACCTGCCCTCCGGGCCGCTGCGGGTGGCGCCCCTGCTGCTCACCCTGGTCATCGCCTGGGGGCTGAACCGGGCCGCCGGCTCGGTGGCGGCGGTGCGCGCGGTGCACACCGCGGGCGGGGCGGCGCGGGTGCTCGCCGTGGTCGTGGGCGTCCACGTCGTCGCGACCGCCGGGCTCGCGCTGCTCGCCGACGGTGCCGCCGCCCCCGTCGGCCTCCTCCGGCCGGTGCTCGGCGCTCTCGTGCTGGCCCTGGTCGCCGGCGGACTCGGGGTGCTGCGCGACTCCGGTCTCAGCGCCGAGCTGGCCGACCGGTTCCCCGGCCCGGGGCGGGCGCTGTGGCAGGCCGTCGTCGCCGGCACGCTGACGCTCGCCGCCTGCTGCACCGCGGTCGTCGCGGTCGCCCTGGTCGACGACATCGCCGCGGTGGGCCGGCTGGCCACCGGTCTCGGCGGGGCCAGCGCCGGCGCCGCCGGCCAGGTCGGGCTCAGCCTGCTGCTGCTGCCCAACGCCACCGCCGCGGTGATGGGGCTGGCCGCCGGTCCCGGCTTCGTGGTCGGGGCCGGCACCCTGGTCTCCGCCGGCGGGGTGAGCCTGGCCGCCGTGCCGGCGCTGCCGCTGATGGCCGCCCTGCCCGACACCCAGGCCGTGCCGCTGCTGGCCTTCCTCGCCCAGGCGCTGCCGGCCGTCGCCGGGCTGGTCGCCGCGGCGGTGCTCGGTCGGCGGCTCGGCGAGGACGACGGCGGCAGCGTCACCGCCGCGCTGTGGGGCCTGGTGGCCGGCGTGGGCGTCGGCGTCACCTGCGGGCTGGTCGTGCTCGTGGCCGGTGCCCGGCTGGGCGACGGTGCGCTGGCCGAGGTCGGCGCCCCGGCGCTGACCACCGGCCTGGCGATCGCGGCACAGGCCGGCATCGCGGCCGCGCTGGCCGCCCCGGTCAGCCGCTGGCGCGCCCGCGGCTGAGCCCCGTCCGCCCAGCTGCCGAGCGCCCGTCCCGATGGTGGCGGCGCGGCTCGCAGGCAGGCACTGTGCGCCCGGTGCCCGTTCCGGCGTCGGAACGGGCACGGAGCGCACAATGCCCGGATCGACCGTGGCCCGGATCGACCGTGGCCCGGATCGACCGTGGCCCGGATCGACCGTGGCCCGGATCGACCGTGGCCCGGATCGACCGTGGCCCGGATCGACCGTGGCCGGGACCGGGCGTCCCCGGTGGTGCCCAGGGCGGCGGGTCGCCCGGTGCACCCGGCTAGGGTTGGCCACCGTGCCCGCCGTTGCGCCCGCTGCACCGCGGTCCCGGGTCGTCGTCCTCCTGTCCGGGGCCGGCACCCTGTGCGCCGCGCTGCTGGCCGCCACTGAGGACGCCGGCTACCCGGCCGAGGTGGTCGCCGTCGGCTCCGACCGGCCGCACGCCGCCGGGCTGGCCGCCGCCCGCGACCGGGGCGTCGACACCTTCGTGACCGCGCTGGCCGACCACCCCGACCGCGCGCACTGGGACCGCGCGCTGGCCGCCGAGCTGACTGCC